>JAXDJC010000027.1:0-14502 GCA_034663685.1 Thermoleophilaceae bacterium | reverse complement strand
GAGAAGAACGGCACGCCCGCCTCGCCGGCGACGGCGCGCGCGAGCAGCGTCTTGCCGGTGCCCGGCGGGCCGTAGAGCAGGACGCCCTTCGGGATCCGGGCGCCGAGGGCCTGGAACTTCTTGGGGTTCTCGAGGAACTCCTTGATCTCGTGCAGCTCCTCGACGGCCTCGTCCACGCCGGCCACGTCCCGGAAGGTGATCTTGGGCGCGTCCACCGACATGCGCTTGGCCTTCGACTTGCCGAAGCTCATGACCTTCGAGCCCCCGCCCTGCATCTGATTGATGATGAACAACCAGAAGATCAGGAAGATCACGAACGGCAGCACGTACGTGAGCACCGAGAGCCAGCCACCACCACCCTTGCCCTTGACGTCCACCTGGACGTTCTTGGCGAGCAGTGTGTTGACCAGGCTCTGCTCGGTGTTGTCCGGGTAGGCCGTGGTGAACTTCTGGGTCTTGCCGTTGGCGATCGTCTCGAAGTCGATCGTGTTGTCCTTCGTGTTGAGCGTGGCCTTCTTGATGTCGCCCGCGTTGACCTGCTGGACGAACTGGCCGTAGCTCGGTGCCTTCGGCTCGTGGCCGGGGCTGATGAGCTTCTGAGCGAAGAACGCCAGCACCACCACGATCAGTATCGGGAAGGCCGCGCTCTTGAAGAATCTGCTCATTCTCATCTATTCCCGTTCCGTGTCCGGACCCCTACTACAGGGGTAACGATGGAGCGTAGCAAGGGTAGTTGGGGGGTTTTGCCGCTTTCCGGGAGGTTCGTAGCCCGAGGTTCAGCGGATCATTCAGGGCTGTTCAACACGGCCACGAAGGGGAGGTTCCGGAACTTCTCCCCGTAGTCGAGGCCGTAGCCGATCACGAACCGGTTGGGGATCTCGAACCCGGTGTAGCGGATCGGCAGGTTGACCTTCCGGCGCTCGGGCTTGGTGAGCAGCGCGCAGACCTCGAGCGACGCCGGGTCGCGGGCGCGCATCGCCCGCAGCAGGTACGAGAGCGTGAGGCCCGAGTCGACGATGTCCTCCACGATCAGCACGTCGCGGCCCTCGATCGACGCGTCCAAGTCCTTGAGGATGCGCACCACCCCGGAGGAGTCGGTCGACGAGCCGTAGGAGGCGACTGCCATGAAGTCGACCTCGCAGGGCACCTCGAGGTGGCGCATGAGGTCCGAGAGGAAGAAGACCGCGCCCTTGAGGACGCCGACGAGGAGCAGGTCGCGGCCGGCGTAGTCGGCGGAGATCTCCTGGCCGAGCTCGCGCACGCGAGCCGCCAGGCGGTCCGGTTCGACCAGTGTCTCGCCGATCGGGTCGTTCACGCGGCGAGTCTATGCGCCGCGCCGGGCCGAGAGTGCGACCGCCTCGCCCCCCGCAGCGGGATCGGCACGGAAGCGTTCGTCAAGGGCCAGGCCGGCGACCCACGCCACCCGCCCGCCGGCCTCCACCACCGGAACGGAGCCTCGCTCCGCCCGCGGGACCTTGCCGTCGGTGAAGAGGTCCTGGAGGGTCTTGGTGCCGCCCAGCCCCACGGGCCGCATGCGGTCGCCGTGGCGCCAGGGGCGGACGAGCAGCCCCGCCTCGACCACGCTCGGGGCGAGCAGGACGTCGCCGCTGCCGCCGAGCGCCGCCTCCACGCGCCAGCTGCCGAACTCCACCGAGCCGGGAACCGGGAGCCCGACCGGCTCGGGGCTGCCCGGCTCCTCGCCGCGGGCAAAGCGCAGCCTGCCGTACTCGGCGACCGCCCGCAGGCCGCCGGGCAGCTCCACCGTGGCCGTGCCCTCGAGCGGCAGGGCGAGGATCCGCTCGGCGTCGCGCCGCGAGATCGGCGCGTCGCCGGCCGCCGCGCGCAGCGCCAGCCGGGCCAGCGCGGGCGGGATCCCGCTCAGCGACTGCAATCGCAGCGGGGCCTGACCCCCGGAGGTCCGGCCCCCCGCGGGCGGTCCCGGCGGCGGCGCCGTCCCCGCGAGGGCTCCGGCGAGCGCCGCGTCCAGCGCCTCCGCCTCGTCGCGAAGCTGCGCCGCGGTCTCCGCGATGTTGCGCTCCGCAGCCGGGTTCAGCTCGCGCAGCGCGGGCAGGACCTGCGCCCTCACGCGCGCGCGCGCGAAACGAAGGTCCGAGTTCGTCGGGTCCTCGCGCCACTCGAGCCCGCGGGCCCGGCAGTAGGCGCGGGCGTCCTCGCGGGCGATCGCCAGCAGCGGGCGCACCAGCCGCCCGCGCCGCGCCGCCATGCCGAGGAGCGCGCGCCGCCCGGGCGAGACGGCCAGCCGGTAGAGCACGGTCTCGGCCTGGTCGGAGGCGGTGTGGGCGGCGGCGTAGTCGCCCGCGGCGTGGCGCTCGGCCAGCGCGTAGCGCGCGTCCCGTGCCTCGGCCTGGAGGTTGCCCGGCCCGCGCGCGGCGGGTAGGTCCACGCGCTCGACGGTCAGGGGCACCGCCAGCCGCTCGCACAGGCTCCGGCAGAGCTCGGCGTCCTCCCCGCTGTCCGCCCGCAGCCCGTGATCCACGTGAAGCGCCGACACCCGGGCCCCGAGCCGGACCGCCACGTCCAGCAGGCAGACCGAGTCGCCGCCGCCGGAAACCAGCACGAGCAGCGGCTCGCCCGCCGCGACCAGCCCGCTCTCGCGGGCGGCACGCAGCACGCGGCCCGGGTCAGCCGCGCGCGAGGACACGGCAGAGCGACCTGGGCTCGTCGAAGCCCTTGAGCTTCACCTGCCCGATGTTCTCGAACTGGAGGTGGTCGTCGTCGCGGATCTCGTCCATCACGGAGTCGCTCACGAGCACCTCCCCGCCGCGGGCGCGCGCGACCACGCGGGCGGCGAGGTTCACGTCGCGCCCGAAGTAGTCGCCGTCGCGGTAGAGGGCCACGCCCGTGTGGATGCCGATGCGGGGCGTGGGCCGCTCCTCCCAGAGCCGCTGGAAGCCCACCGCCCAGTCCGTCATCGCGCCCGGGTCGGCGCCCACGATCATCACCTCGTCGCCGATCGTCTTGATCACGCGCGCGTCCTCCGGCAGCGTCTCTGTGACCGCGTCGATGAACCGCTCCACGGTGGTGAGCGCCTCCTCCTCGCCGGCCTCCTCGGTGAAGCGCGTGTACCCCGCCAGGTCGGCGAACGCGATCGTCACCTTCACGCGCCCGAGGTCGATCGACTCGTCGAGCTCGACCTCCATGTGGCCCACCACGTCGCGCTCCACGAACTCGCCGAGGAAGCGCTGGTGCAGGTAGTCCATGATCGGCGAGGCGAGCGGAAGCAGGTCACGCGCGAGGTCCTCCATCTCCTCGGCCATCTGCAGTCCGGGCACGCCCTGGCGCATCAGCGGCTCGTGCACGTAGATGTGGAAGAGGCGCGTCTCCGCGTCCGCGATCCGGGCCAGCGCCTGCCCGTACACCCGCAGCAGCTGGAGGAAGGCCACCAGCGGGAAACCGGCGTCGAGAACGGAGGCCACGTACCGGAGCGCCCGAAGGTCCTCGGCCGAGACGGTCTCCGGGCGCCGCGGGGCGAACCCGAGCGTGGCGAAGATCCGCTCGACCATCGCGGGCTCGAGCCCCACCTGATCGGCCGCCTCCTCGAACGGGATCTGCTCCTCCTCGTCGCGCTCGAGCGACAGCAGCTCCTCCACGAAGCCATACGCGAGCCGGCCCTCGCGGCCGGCGTGGCGGAGCTCGGCCAGCGTGTGCCCGCGCTCGCGCAGCCGCGCCACCATCCGCGCGTGCGAGACCGCCACCGGCGGCCACCTCTCCGGGTCGCTGTGCTCGGGGATCACACCCGACTGCGCCCAGCGCTTGAGCGTCGCGGGGGTGACCCCGACGAGGTCGGCTGCCTCCCTGAGGCTGAGGACCCGCTCGGACACACCGGTCACGCTACCGAGAGACGCGGCCCCCCTGCAGGTAGTATCGCGCGCCCAGCACCGAGGAGGGTCTTACTTGAGTTACTTCGTCACGGGCGCAACCGGCTTCATCGGCCGCCACCTGGTCGAGCTGCTGCTGAAGCGCGAGGGGACCATCCACGCGCTGGTGCGCGAGGGATCGCGCGGACGCCTGGACGAGTTGATCGAACGCCTCGGAGCGGGCGACAGGATCGTGCCGGTCGTGGGCGACCTGTCGAAGGAGGGCCTCGGGATCTCCGGCTTCGACGAGCGCGTGGACCACTTCTTCCACCTCGCTGCGATCTACGACATGGCGGCCGACGCCGAGTCGATGATGAAGTCGAACGTCGATGGCACGCGCCACGTGGTCGAGTTCGCCAACTCGATCGATGTCGGGACCTTCCACCACACCAGCTCGATCGCCGTGGCCGGCAAGTACCGCGGCCTGTTCCGCGAGGACATGTTCGACGAGGGCCAGAAGCTGCCGCACGCCTACCACGAGTCGAAGTTCGAGTCCGAGAAGGTGGTGCGCAACGAGATCAAGGCCCCGCTGCGCGTGTACCGCCCCGGGATCGTCGTGGGCCACTCGCTCACCGGCGAGATGGACAAGATCGACGGGCCGTACTACTTCTTCAAGCTGATCCAGCGGATCCGCGGCACGCTGCCGGAGTGGTTCCCGATCGTGGGGATCGAGGGCGGCAAGGCCAACCTCGTGCCGGTGGACTTCGTCGCGCGCGCGATGGACCACATCGCGCACATGCCGTCGGACGAGCTGCCGTGCGAGACCTTCCACCTGGTCGACCCCGAGCCGCTCAGCGTGGGCCAGGCCATGAACGAGTTCGCCAAGGCGGCCCACGCGCCGCAGTTCGCGATGCGGGTGGACTCCAACATCACGAACGTGGTGCCCGCGCCGGTGCGCGCGGGGCTGAACGCGATACCGACCGTCAAGAACATCCGCGAGACCGTGCTGCGCGACCTCCACATCCCGCCGGCGGCACTCGAGAACCGCGACTTCGAGGCCGATTTCGACGCGCGCGAGGCCCAGCGGGCGCTGAAGGGCACCGGCATCGCGGTCCCGCCGCTCTCCACCTACGCGACCAAGCTGTGGGACTACTGGGAGCGCAACCTCGACCCGGACCTGTTCCGCGAGCGCAGCCTCTCGAAGTCGATCGACGGCAAGAGGATCCTGATCACCGGCGCCTCGAGCGGCATCGGGCGCGAGACCGCGATGAAGATCGGCGAGGCCGGCGGCGAGGTGCTGCTCGTCTCGCGCACGCGCGAGAAGCTCGATGAGGTGGCCGAGGGCGTGCGCAAGCTCGGCGGCACTGCCCACGTGCACCCCTGCGACCTCTCCGACATGGACGACATCCAGCGCCTGGCCGACGAGGTGCTCGAGCAGCACGGCGGGATCGACATCCTCGTGAACAACGCCGGGCGCTCGATCCGCCGCTCGCTCAAGGCCTCCTACGACCGCTTCCACGACTACGAGCGCACGATGCAGCTGAACTACTTCGGCGCGCTGCGGCTGATCCTCGCGTTCATGCCCGGCATGCGCGACCGCAAGCGGGGCCACATCATCAACGTGTCCTCGATCGGCGTGCAGACGAACACGCCGCGCTTCTCCGCCTACGTGGCCTCGAAGGCGGCGCTCGACGCGTTCTCGCGTTGCGTGGCGCCCGAGGTGATCGGCGACGGCGTGCACATCACCACGATCTACATGCCGCTCGTGCGCACGCCGATGATCGCCCCCACCAACATCTACGACGCGTTCCCCACGCTAACGCCCGACGAGGCCGCGCTGATGATCACCGACGCGATGATCGACAAGCCCAAGCGCCTGGCCACCCGCCTCGGCACGTTCGGTCAGATCCTCTACGCGGTGTCGCCGAAGATCGTGGACCAGGTGATGAACACCGCCTACAACATCTTCCCGGACTCGAAGGCGGCGAAGGGCGACAAGAAGTCGAGCTCCGACGGGAAGGGCGACGGGGACGGAGGCGGGGGCGGCGACCGCGGCAAGGACGAGAAGCAGGAGATGTCCACCGAGGCCATCGCGATGGCCTACCTGATGCGCGGCGTGCACTTCTAGCCAGCGGCGCGCTTGACCGTCCCTGTCGACATCACCGACGCGAGGCTGATCAAGGCCTACGCGCACCCCCTCCGGCTGCAGATCCTCAGCCTGCTCGACAACCGCGTGGCCAGCCCGAAGCAGATCGCCGCCGAGCTGGAGACGCCGCTGCCCAACACGGCCTACCACGTGCGCCAGCTCGCCTCGCTCGGCCTCGTCCAGCTCGTCCGCCGGACCGCCCGCGGCGGCGCCATCGAGCACCACTACACGGCCAAGGTGCGGCCGACCGTCCCGGACGAGGTGTGGGCCACCCTGCCGGACATCGTCAAGCGCGCGTACAGCAGCGGCACGCTCCAGCAGGCGATCACGCAGATGGTCGCCGCCGCCGACGACGACGGCTTCCTCGCCGAGGACTCGCACTTCTCGCGCAGCCCGGGGCGGGTCGACGCGAAGGGCTGGAGCGCGATCTCGCGGGAGCTGCTCAAGACGCTCGGGCGCGTGGAGCGGATCGTGGAGGAGAGCGAGGCGCGGCTCGCGTCCGGCCCCGAGGAGGAGGGGATCAACGCGAGCGTGGTGATGGCCTTCTTCGAGCAGGCGCCGCCGAAGGCGGTCGCCGAGCGCAAGCCGGCCGCGGCTACTCGAGCAGGTGCGGGTAGTCGCGCTCGAGCATCGCGCGGTACTGGGCGTAAATCGGCTTCGTGATCGGGATCAGGGCGAGCGCCTTCTTCACGTTGCCGGACGTCTTGATGCGGCGGCGGGCGATGGCCATCGCCACGTTCTCCTTGCCCTGGAAGTAGCGGTTGGCCACGTCGGAGTCCATGGTCATCGTGACCTCGGGCTCCCAGTCCACGTCGTCGGTCCACTCCCAGCGCAGGTTGGGGCGCTCGCCCCCCTCGGCGTGCGTCACGTTGACCACCAGGTCGACGTCGGGGAACTCGAAGCGCTGAGGCGTCTCCGCTTCGCGCAGCTTCGGGCCCATCGTGGGGTCCTCGCTCATCAGCGTGAAGACACCGTCCATGACCTCGCGGAACTCCTCGGCCGAGCGGACACCCATGCGGCGAACCCTAGATGAACGTGGAGCGCCGCTTGACGAGGTTGTCCCAGACCTTCTGCTGGATCAGCTCGCGCACGTGCTCCGAGAGCTCGAACACGAGGGCGCGGTCGGAGGCCGCCTCGGGCCCGAACTCGGACAGGTCGATCGGCTCGCAGAACTCGATCCGCCAGCGCGACGGCAGCGGGATCGCGCCGAGGGGACCGAGCGCCGGGAAGGTCGGGGTGACCGGGAAGAACGGGGCGCCGGTCACGCGCGCGAGCAGCGGAGCGTCCGCGAGCTTGGGGTGGATCTCCTCGCTGCCCACGATCGCGACCGGCACGATCGGCGCGCCGGTGCGCAGCGCGATCTCCACGAACCCGCCGCGCCCGAAGCGGCGCAGCCGGTAGCGGTCGCGGTAGAGCTTCTGCGTTCCGCTCGTGCCCTCCGGGAACACGGCCACGAGCTCGTCCTCTTCGAGCAGCCGCAGCGCGTTGTAGGGCGAGCCCGGCACGCCGCCGAGCTTGCGGATGGCGACCGAGACGTACGGGAGGTCGAAGGCCCAGTCGAGCACGGTGAAGCGCGGGTAGCGGGGCAGCGGGTGCTCGCGCTGGAGGGCCACGCCGATCATGGCCGCGTCCCACGGGAGGATGCCCGCGTGGTTGGCCACGAGCAGCGCGCGGCCGTGGCTCGGCACGAGCGCCACGCCCTCGGCCTGCACGCGCCACCAGCGGTCGTAGAGGAACTCGAGGAACGGGAGGGCCGCCTCGGCGAACTCCTCGTCGAAGCCCCAGTCGTCCTCGTCGTAGTCGCCGCCGAGGCGGCGCACCGCGGCCTCGAGGCTCTCGCGTGCCTCGCGCGGGAGCGCGATCGCCGCGCCGGCCAGCGCCGTGGCCGGGCCCGAGCCGGTCTCGAGGCCCCCGCGCAGCGCGCGCAGGAACGACACGACCGTTCCCACCGCTGCGTTTCCCCGGCCCTCGCTCACGCGGCCACCGCAGCCGGGGCGCCGGCGTAGTCGCGCACCGCCTCGACGGTCGAGTAGCGCGGCGTGAAGCCGACCTCCTCCACCAGGCGGGTGGTGTCCACCCCGCGCCCGTAGCGGAGCAGGCGCCGGAAGTCCGGCGAGAAGCTGAACAGGCCGAGGCGCCGGCCGAGCTGGGTGGTGGTGCCGAACAGCGGCGCGGGCACGGGCAGGCTCGGCCGGCCGGCGATGCGGATCGCCCGGGTCAGCCCCATCGTGCCCCTCGCCGCCACGTTCACCGCACCGCGGACCGGCCTCAGCACGGCGGCCACGAGGGCGTCGAGCGCGTCGCGCTCGTGGATCAGCTGGATCCGCGGGTCGAAGCCGAGGTAGGTGGGGACGACCGGCAGCGACAGGTAGCGAGTTATCTGCGTGGGGTGGTCGGGGCCGATCGTGAGCTGGTAGCGAAGCATCGAGCAGATCACGTCCTCGTGGCGGCGGCGGAAGGTCTCGAACAGGTTCTCGATCTCGGCCACATCGCGCTGGAAGCGCGTGCGCAGCGGGTAGAGGCGGGCCATGTCCTCTGTGAAGAACTGCGGGGCGGCCGGCTCGGAGCCGTAGATCCCGGCGGAGCCGCGGACCACGATGGCGCGCAGCGTCTCCACGCGCTCGCACGCGGCCAGCAGCTGCAGCGAGCCGATCACGTTGATGTCATGAGCCGCGCGCGCGGACATGCCCGGGCCGGGCTGGCGCACGATCTGGTTGTGCACGACCGTGTCCACCCCGGTCGGCACGATCAGCTTCGCGATCTCCGGGTCGCGGATGTCGGCCTCGATCAGCTCGGTCGATCGGAGCGGCGCGCGCGGGGGCTTGGTGTCGAGGCCCACCACGTACTCCACCCCTGGGTCGTCCTCGAGTGCCCGCGCCAGCTCGGTTCCGAGATAGCTCGCGATGCCCGTGATGAGGACGCGCCGGCCGGGCACGTCAGGAGCGTGAGCGGCCGGAGGCCGAGCCGCGCGGCTTGGCCGAGCCTGAGCGCTTGGCCGAGCCGCCGGCGCCCGCGCGCGGCTTGGCCGAGCCGGAGCGCTTGGCCGAGCCGCCGGCGCCCGCGCGCGGCTTGGCCGCCCCTCGCTTCGCGGGCAGGCGCTCCTCGATCGCGTCGAGCCGGCGGCCGATCGCCCGCAGCTCGCGCCTGAGCTCACCGATGTCGTCCGAGGTCGCGGGGCGGCGCTCGCCCAGGGCGCCCCGGACGCGGTCGCGCACGGCCTCCGCCTCCGCGCCCGCGTCCTTCACGCGCTCGCGGACCGCCTCGGCGCCGGCCTCGGCGCCGCGGACGAGGTCGTCGACCGCCTCCTGCGCCCGCCCGCGCGTGCCCTGCGCGGACTCGCGGGTGGCCTGCACGGTGCGCTCCACCGCCTCGCGGACGGCGTCGGGGAGGCGCTGAGCGGGTGACTTGCGGTCGGGCATCGGAGGCCGCAGTCTTCCACACGCCGCGGTCCCCGCCCGGCTACGGTGGCGCCGTGACCGAGCCGACCCCGCACCTGAACCCCGCAGCCGAGCTGGCCGAGCGCGTGCTGCTGCCCGGCGACCCGCACCGCGCCCTGGCGATGGCCCAGGCGCTGCTCGACGCGCCGCGGATGTTCAACACCCGCCGCGGGCTCTGGGGCTACAGCGGCCGCGCCACCGACGGCGAGCTGCTCACGATCCAATCGACCGGGATGGGCGGGCCGAGCGCGGCGATCGTGGTCGCGGAGCTGATCCGGCTCGGCGCCCGGACGCTGGTGCGGACCGGCACGTGCGGGGCCCTGGTCGAGGACCTCGCCCTCGGCGATCTGGTGGCGGCCTCGGAGGCGATCGCCGCCGACGGCGCCAGCCGCGCCCTCGGCGCGCCCGAGCGCCTCGCCGCCGACCCGGCCCTCACCCGTGCGCTCGCCGAGGCGGGCGCGGACCGGACCGCGCCGGTGGTCTCGACCGACCTCTTCTACGACCCGGACCCGGCCCGCCCCGGTGCCTGGCGCGCCGGCGGGGCCGTGGCGGTGGAGATGGAGGCCGCCGCCGTGCTGGCAACCGCGGGCGCCCACGGCGTCCGCGCGGCGTGCCTGCTCATGGTCACCGACCAGCTGGCGAGCGGCGGCCGCGACCGGATGGAGCACGAGGAGATCGAGGAGCGATCCCCGCGGCTGGGCGAGGTGGCGCTGGCAGCGCTGGGCGCCGGCGGCTGACCGTCAGCTACGGCCGGTCCCGCTCTGGCGCCCGAGCGGAGTCCTACTCGGTGACCGTCAGCCGTTCCTGCGCCCGCGGCGGCGGCTCGGTGCCGGGCGCCACGGCCTGGCGGAGCGCGGCGAGGTCGCGGGCTATCTCGTCCAGGCGCAGCGCAAGCTCGTCGCCGGCGCCGGATGGGCTGCCGCCGAGCTGGCCGTCGAGCGCGGTGACCCCGGCCTCGATGCGCTCGAGCCGGGCGTCGAGCCGGTCCACTCCGTCCTCCACGCCCTCCATCCGCTGCGAGACCGACCGCAGGCGGCGCGTGAGCCGCTCGATGTCGGCCGCCGACGGGATGCCGAGCGCGCCCATCGCCGCCTCCTGCGCCTGCACCGTCTTTTCGCGGACCTCGAACGCGCGGCTGAGAGCCGCATTGAGCACCGGGTTCCCCACGAGCTCCTCGGCCAGCTTGCCGAGAGCCTCCTCGCCCTGACGGGTCAGGCGCTCGCGGATGCCGTCTGCCTGGGGGTCCTCGGTCACGGCCGCGGAGCGTACACGTAATCCCGCCGTGGTTCCGGCACACACTCCGGATCGGCCCCGATGGGGCCAATACTAACCCTCTACCTTAGGGTTAGATCGACGAACTTCGGCCCCCGAAAGGACGTCGGCGGGGCCTGCACGCACCCGAACCCGGTGTAGATGCCCCCTCCCGCGCGCGCACGCGTGGATACGGCCCAGAAGCGCGGCTAAACGACCACTCCAGGGGGTATGAATTGCGAACCAACCAAGGGAGCCCGCGGCTAAGCGATCGCTAAGAAGATCGCCGCCCTCCGCACCGGCGGCCTAAGGTACGTGTTCGGCGAGACAGATGACCGCCCCAAGTCCCCCCTTCGAGAGCCCGGAAGCCGCACTGCATACGTGCATCCTCCGGCTGAATGTTCTGATAGCTTCCCGGCTCGCCGGCGTCGACGCCCGCTTTGGGAGGAGCATTTGGGAGGAGAGAGGCACCCACGCATGAGGAGGAAGCTCCTCTTTGCCACTTTGGTGGCCGCTGTCCTCGCGGGTGCGTTCGCGATCTTCAGCATCTCCGCGTCCGCCGAGCTGCGGACGTTCCTCGTCAAGCTGCCGACCGGCAACGTCATCCGTGTCACGGTCGACGCGCCCGCCGGCCTGCCGATGGACCAGGTGGCCGGCCTCCCCGGCACGCCGATCCAGGAGCTGACGCCGCCCGGCGGCGTCGACACGGGCCCCGTGACCGGCGGCGGCAACGGCGGCGGCAACCAGGGCGGCGACAAGGGCGGCAAGCCGAGCGGCGGCAAGGGCGGCGGCAACCAGCCCAGCAGCCCCGGCGGCAGCAAGGGCGGCAAGCCCCACTCCTCCGACAGCTCGGGCCAGAAGGGCGACAAGGGTGGCAAGCCGTCCCACCCGACCAACAACCCTCAATCTCAGGATGAGAAGAACCGCGCGAAGCAGCGGAAGAAGAAGGCCAAGAATCACGCCCCGGCGAGCACGCCCAACCGCAACCCCGACGGCTCGCCCACCCGGACCAACCCCACCTTCTTCGACGCGCTCCCGTCGAGCACGCCCGGCAGCCCGGTCCCGAACTTCGTCATCCGCAAGTTCCAGGTCCCGATCTTCCTCCTCCCGATCTACCAGGCCGCCGGGATCCAGTACGGCGTCCGCTGGGAGATCCTCGCGGCGATCAACGAGATCGAGACCGACTACGGGCGCAACCTGAACGTCTCGAGCGCGGGTGCCCTCGGCTGGATGCAGTTCATCCCGTCCACCTGGAAGATGTACGGGGTCGACGCCAACGCCGACGGCAAGCGCGACCCGTTCAACCCGGTTGACGCGATCTTCGCCGCGGCGCGCTACCTCAAGGCGGCCGGCGCCGAGAAGGACATGCGCCGCGCGATCTTCGCCTACAACCACGCCGGCTGGTACGTCGACTCGGTGATGCTCCGCGCCAAGCTGATCGCCGGAGTGCCGCCCGACCTCGTCGGCTCGCTCACCGGCCTGACCCAGGGCCGCTTCCCGGTGGCCACCAGCGCGCGCTACGCCGACGACGCGTTGGAGCGCAAGCTCAAGAGCCGCGTCAAGCGCGGCCAGAACGCGGCCGCGGTGGTCCAGGGCACCGACCGCCAGTCGATCGACATCTTCGCCGACAACGGCGCCCCGGTCGTGGCCACCAACGACGGCGTGATCAAGAAGGTCGGACAGTCCGCGCAGCTCGGCCGCTACATCGTGCTCCAGGACGTGTACGGCAACCAGTACACCTACAGCGGCCTCGGCTCGGTGTCGCAGCTCTACCCGGTGCCGAAGGTGGACCTCTCGGTGAACAGCAACTCGGCCAAGGCCGTCTCGGCCAACGGCGACCCGGCCCCCAAGCTTCCCGCCTCGGCCGGCCGGCAGGCATCCGGCAGCCAGCGCGTGGCCACGACGACCGACAGCGTGACCACCCCGGTCTCGACGCCCAAGGGCACCGTCACCTACAAGCCGCGGATCTTCGCCCACCCGTACCGCCCGGCCGCGCGCAAGAACGGCGCCGTCGAGCAGATCTTCAACCGGGCCACCACGCAGAAGGGCTTCGCCACCTACCGCGGCCTCTTCTCGCACGTGTACGGGCTGAACGCCAAGAACGCCACGCTCAAGCCGCTCAAGGCGGGCGCGCGCGTGGTGGCCGGCACGCTGCTCGGCAACGTGGGCCGGCCGGACCCGGCGAAGGCCGCGCACCTCACGTTCGCGATCCGCCCCGCCGGCAAGGGCGCTCCGTCGATCGACCCCAAGCCGATCCTCGACGGCTGGAAGCTCCTCGAGTCCACGGCGATCTACCGCACGAACGGCAAGAACGCCCTCTACTCCTCGAGCGACGCCTTCTCGATCGGCCAGATCCTGCTGCTCCCGAAGAACCTCCTCCAGAAGCGCGTCCTCTCCGACAACCGCATCGACATCTACCCCGGCGGGCGGGGCGACATCCAGACCGGCCAGATCGACCGCCGCGTGCTCGCCACGCTCGAGTTCCTCGCGGAGTCGGGCCTGCGGCCCACGATCAGCTGCCTCAAGAGCGGCCACAGCAGGCTCACGAGCTCCGGCAACGTGTCCGAGCACTGGAGCGGCAACGCCGTCGACATCGCCAAGATCAACGGCGTGCCGATCATCGGGCACCAGGACAAGGGCGGCATCACCGAGCAGGCGGTCAAGCGGCTGATGATGCTCCAGGGCACCCTCCAGCCGCACCAGATCATCTCGCTGCTCGACTTCGGGGCCAACACGCTCTCGATGGCCGACCACAACGACCACATCCACGTGGGCTTCCAGCCGCTCTTCGGCGCCAACGCCAAGCTCGGGCAGCAGGCGCTCGCGGTGCTCAAGCCGGGCCAGTGGAGCGACCTGATCTCGCGCCTGAAGAACCTCCAGAACCCGGTCGTGCCGACCAAGCCGTCCAAGTACGCGCTGCCGGCGCAGAGCAAGCAGCGCTCCAGCGCTGCCCACAGCGGCGAGTAGCCTGGCCGCACCCGCTCCGGGCTCCCGCTTTTCCTTCGTCCAGTTCGAGTTCGCCTTCCCGCTCGGTCCGGCCGACGGCCGCTACCTGACCCGGGCCGGCCCGGACGCCGAGCCGGAGCGCGTGGTGGTGCTGAGGACCACGGGCTCCACCCCCCGCCCACTGCTCGGCCGCCGCCGTGCCCGCCGCGTGGGCGACGAGGGGCCGGCCCCGGTGCCGCTGGTGCGCGCCACGGTGATCCGCGCGCCCGCCCACGAGAGCAAGGAGGCGGCCGCGGCCTGGCTCGACTCGCTGCGCCACGACCGCGAGGCGCTCGCGGCCGAGGCCGCCGACGCCGCGCGCGAGCTCAACGCACTGCTGCGAGCCCACCGGGCCGCCGCGCTCGACCACACGGCGCGCGACGTGGTCCCGGCGGGGGCCAACACGGTGCGCGTGGGCTACGGGTCCGGGGACCAGGTGGCGGAGGGCCACTTCGCGGACGCCTACGAGCTGCCGCCCGAGGACGACCGCTCGAAGGTCCGCCGCCGCGCCGCCGCGCTGGCCCCCGACGAGCGGCTCGCGGCCATCCTCGGCGGCCGCGACCGGGCGCTGGCGTGCGAGGAGCTCGTGCTGCGCGCCCGTGCGGACCTCGAGGCGAGCCGCCCGCGCGAGGCGGCGCTTCAGGCGCGGATCGCGCTCGAGGCCCTCCTGGCCGAGCTGGACGGCGCCGACGCGGGGGACCTGCCCGCGGACCGCGAGGTCGTGGGCCGCGCGGCCAACGAGGCGCTCTCCGGCGAGCCCCCGGCCGAGCTGTCCGAGGCTGTCGCCGCGGTGGTCGACCGCATGGAGGCGGCGCTCCGGCGCCGGCGCCTCGGTCGGGTCACAAGCGGTTGACGCGATCTTCAC
>JAXDJC010000019.1:0-10590 GCA_034663685.1 Thermoleophilaceae bacterium | reverse complement strand
GCCAGCGCTGGGCGAACAGCGCGAGTCCGGCCTCCACGGTCCGCGACTCGGCCGGAATCGGGAGTGGCTGGCCGAAGGCCTCGCGCACGGGAGCGGCGATCGCCGCCAGCCCGGCGGCGCTCGCCCCGGCGGCCGCCCCGAGCTTGATGAAGTCGCGCCGGTCGAGGCCCCCTGGCTGGTCGATCACCGGCCCCAATATCGCGCCGCCCGAGGCGGCGATGGGATTTAGCGCCAGTCGCTCAGCACGAGCCTGCGGGCACGGCCGCCGGCGCGCCGCAGGGCGAGGTAGGACCCGTCGCCCTCGAGCGCGCGCCGCAGCAGAGCGGGCCGGCGGAGGTAATGCGAGTCCACACGCGGGATCTTTAGGGGGTCAGACCCCTTGAAGACGGGTTGGTTCGCCCCGGCGCAGGCGCCGTCGTAGGTGCTCGCCACCAGCTCGCAGGCGCGTGGTGAGAATGCCGCGTCGTAGGCGTAGGCGAAGTGGCGGACCGGCACGCCGACCGCGTGCTCGAGCGTCGCCCGGGAGTCCACGATCTCGCGCCGCAGCAGGTGCTCGGCGCTGTCAGGGACGAGCGGCGCGTGGTCGGTGCCGTGCGAGCCGATCTCGATCCCCGGCGCGGCGGCGGCGTCCGCCAGCGCGCCTGCGCCGGCGAGCTGCCGGCGCGGCACGCCCGGCGGCTGACTGGGCCAATCGTTCGTGCGGCCGAGCCAGCCGGCCACGCAGAAGACGGTGGCGGGGATGCCGCGCTCGGCCAGCAGCGGGACCGCGTTCTCGACCACGCTCAGGAGGCCGTCGTCGAACGTGACGGCCACGCAGCGCTCCGGGAGGTCGCCGTCGCGCAGGCCGCGCACGATCCGTGAGAGCGAGACCGGCTCGGCGCCGGACGCGGCGATGGTGTCGAGGTGCTCGCGGAAGCGGGCCGGGTCGATCCAGAGCGGCCGCGGCCCCACCTCGATCCCGTGATAGGCGAGGACGATCGCGCGGCTCACGCGCTCGTGGCGACCGGCCGCGCGGCGTGGCCGGAGAGCTCGCCCACGAGCGCCGTGTACGCCCGCAGATGCCTCTCCGGCGTGAAGCGCGCGAGGTAGGCCGCGCGCCCGCGGCGGCCCAGGTCGCGGCGCAGCCCGGCGTCGGCCGCCAGCCGGTCGAGCGCGGCGCTCAGCTCCGCGCGGCCGCGGTAGGTGAGCGCGGCCCCGGTGTCCGCAGCCAGGTCACCGAGGGCGCCGAAGTCGTGCACCAGCACCGCCACACCGCGGGCGAACGCCTCGGCGGCCACCAGTCCGAACGCCTCGTGCCCGAGCGTCGGCACCACGACCGCGAGCGCCCCGCGGTAGAGCGCGTCGAGCCGCTCCTCGGAGACCCAGCCGGCGAACTCCACGTTCGCGCTCGCGCGGCGCCGCAGCCGGCCGAGCCGGCTCCCGTCGCCGGCCACCACCAGCCGCTCGCGCCGCCCCCGGAACGCGTCCACCAGCGAGGCGGCGCCCTTGATCGGCTCGAGCCGCCCCGCGTAGAGGAAGTACGGGCCGGTGCCCGCCCGCACGGGCTCGGCCCCCTCGCCCGGATCCGGCACGAAGTGGTCGATCACGCGCACGGGCACCCTGTCCGCGAAGCGCGCGTGCAGCCGCGCGCTCGCCCGGCTCGGGGCGATCAGCGCGTCGAGCGCGGGGAGGTGCCGCTCGAGCTGGTCCGTGCGGCGCCAGGGCTGCGGCGGGCGCAGGTGGGCCAGCTCGCAGCGCCGGCATGGCGGGTGCTCGCACAGGCCGCCGGCCGCCCCGCGCCAGAGGTCGTGGCCCGGGCACAGCAGCCACTGCTCGTGGGCGGTGTAGAGCGTTGGGGCGCTCGCCATCCCGAACAGCGCGGGTGCCCCGAGCAGCGACGGGTTGTGGAAGTGGACGACGTCGAAGTCGCGCGCGAGCAGGCTCTCGAGCTGGCGCCGCGCGCGGAACGGCCTGCCCGCCGCGTATGCACCCACGAGCGACGGCAGGCTCTCGTCGAGCGCCATCACCTCGATCGCCGCGTCCACGGGCTCGGCGTGCACGGGCTCGCGCGCGAGGACACCGTGCACCCGCGGCGAGTGGGCCACGGTCACCTCGTGCCCCGCCTCGGCCAGCAGCCGGGCCAGCCGCCGGACCTGGATGCCGTCGCCGCCGAAGCTCCACGGTGGGTAGAACGTGC
Source organism: Thermoleophilaceae bacterium (assembly GCA_034663685.1). Taxonomy (GTDB): domain Bacteria; phylum Actinomycetota; class Thermoleophilia; order Solirubrobacterales; family Thermoleophilaceae; genus AC-37. The sequence goes on along the minus strand of JAXDJC010000019.1, from coordinate 8,414 downwards.
TCAGCAGACAGACGCGCATCAGACCGGTGCGCCCTCACCGCTCACCACCAGCAGCGGCAGGATCTTCTGCGCCGGCCCCCGCGCGATCGGCTCCCTGCGCACGACCCGCAGCGTGCCGGCCTCACGCCACACCTCCGTCATGAGGCGGTTGCGCTGCACGGAGCGCAGGTGCGAGAGCACGGCGTCGACCACCGTCGCCTCGTCCACCGCGCCCACGCCGGGACGGACCACCACGCTGACCCTCGGAACGCCGCCCACCTCCTCCTCCACGAGCTGGTAGTCGCTCGGTCCTCCGCCGAAGCGCGACGGCAGGACGCTTTCCACCAGCTCGATCAGGTCGCCGCCCAGGAACGTGTTGCCCTCGGCCGTGAGCTTCTCGTAGCTCTGGACCTCGCTCATATGAGTGGTCATCCCGAGCTGCCCGAAGGGACAGCCGCACGAGCGCTCGACCAGCCGGCCGTAGTCGCCGCTCTCCACGTTGAGCAGCAGCTTGGGCGCCGATGGGAGCAGCGACGTGTAGATGAAGGCCCCGACCGTCGCGCCGTCGCCTCCCACCGGGGTCTCGCGCTGGAGGACGGCGAGCTTGTCGGAGAGGAAGTGGTGGTCGTCGCACCGGTCGGGCTCGGCGCAGGCAATCCCGATCCGGCCGGTCTCGGCCATCGTGTAGTGGCTCACCGCCTCACACCCCGCCCGCCGGATGACGCGCTCCTTGGCGGGCGTGAACGGCTCGCCGCCGAGGCGGAGGAAGCTGCCCGCGATGTCGATGCCCTCGTCGATCGCGGCCGCGCACACGCGCACGCCCAGCGAGCCCTGGGTGTCCAGGACGGCGGGACGCCCCGCGGCGCGCCGGTCGGCGAGCCAGCGGGCCACGCGGGCGGCCTCGCCCGACCCGCACATCTCCGGGAACGGCATCCGCCGCCCGGAGGCGCGCGCGGTGGCCACGGTGAAGAGCGTGAAGAACGCGAACTTGACCGACTCCGCGTCGAGGCCCGGGCGATGTGGGTTGAACCACCGGTCGACGGCCTGGCCGCTCTTCAGCTGCCGGAAGCAGTTGTTCACGCCCGAGGCGGACGGCGGGATCACCCGCCAGGCGGCGAACGGGCGGCCGCGCAACACGAATGCGTCGAGGAAGAGCGAGTGGTAGGCCACGTCGTGCTCGAGCAGGTCCAGGTCGATCGGGACCCGGCGCGCGCGGGTGCGCGAACCGCCCGTGGCGCCCCTGAAGTGCACGGTGGCCAGCGGGTTGTCGAAGCGCTGGGCGCCGGCCGCCACCGAAACCCCCGGCCGCTCGATGGGCCGGTTCCCCTTGAACTCGTCGATGGTCACGTAGACGCCCGCGTCGCGCAGGCGCGAGAGCGTCCCCTCCACACCGTGGTCGCCGACCATGCGCTCGATGTCGCCGGCCTCGACCCCAGCCGCGGCGAGGAGCGCCTGGTACGGGCTCCCCGGGTTTCCGTACACGCCGTCGCGCACCATCCGCAGGAAGTTCTGCTCGCGCCGGCGGAGCTGGGCCGATATCCGGGCCCGCGCTGCCGCCGGAGTCACCACGTCGCGGATGAACCGCGGTAGCCGCCGCGCGTAGCGGCCGAAGGTCACCGCCTCGGCGAGCAGGCTCGAGCGGTCCTGCCCCGCTCCGGTCATCCGCCGGCGCGCTTGGACCCGCGCAGCAGCGCGTCGTAGCGGTCCTGCCACTCCCTCGCCACGTCGGCGAACCCCTCCACGTCGACCGGGATCTCCCGCTTCACGGGGAGGCTCTCCAGGCCTCGCAGCGCCGGTTGCACGTTGACCCGCTGCAGCTCCCGCTGCCCGTCCGGGCCGAGCAGCCACTCCACGAACAGGACCGCCGCGGCCGGGTGCTCGGCGCTGTTGAGCAGGGCCACGCCGTTCGGGCGCGAGAGCACGGGCTCGGCGATCGGCCGGTAGGCCACGGGCGCGCCCTTGTCGACCGAGTCGCGGAGCTGGTGGAGGTACGAGGTGGCCGCCACCGAGAACTCGCCGGCGCCGAGCAGCTCGGTCATCACGGCGTGGCTCGGGGCCACCCGCGCGTTGCGCGCGATGCCCGCGAACAGCCGGTCCGCCTCCGCCGCGGTCTTGCCGCCGGCCGGGCTGACCCAGTAGTCGTGCAGCGTCTTGTACCAGTCGGCGTCGCTCTTCTCGAGCGCCACCTTGCCGTGCCAGCGCGGCTGCGCGAGGTCCTCCACCGACCGCGGCTGCCGGCCCTTCTTCACGAGGTCCGTGTTCCACCCGACCACGAACTTGTTGAAGCGATCGGCGGTCCAGCCCTTCTGCTCGGCGCCGGGAACCAGGTTGGCCAGGGCGGCCGGCCGGTAGGGCACGAACGCCGCGAGCCGGTTCAGCGCAACCATGTCCTGGCCGCTCGTCTCCACCACGTCGGTGCCGCGGCGGCCGGCCTTGACCTCCTGGCTCAAGCGCTGGGCGATCGGCTCGCTCTCCGACCGGAAGAGCGACACCTTGATTCCGTAGCGCTTCTCGAAAGCCTGAACGAGCGGGCGCGCCGACTGGTCGATGAGCGACGTGTAGAGCACGAGCTTGCTGCCCTCGGAGCGCGCCAGCTCGCGCAGCTTGGCCTCGCGCGCCGGCGCGCTGAGCCCCTTCACGTCCTTGAAGACAGGGTCGAAGCCCGCGCTGTCGCTCGTGCTCGACCCACCGCAGCCGCCGAGCGCGAGGAGCGCGAGGAGGAGGGCTGTGGACAGAAGGGATCGCAAGGGCGTTCGTGGCCCCGGACGCCCCCCACGGCCGCGGTGCGGCGATGATAACCGCCGCCCGCCAGCAGATAGCGTGCCGGGGCTTGGAAGCCCTCCGCCGCGCGCGCATCGCCGAGCGCGCCCCGTTCGCCGCCGTCCTGGTCCTGGTGGCCTACCTCGCGCTGGTGCCGCTCGGGTACCTGCTGTGGCACGCCCTGAGCGCAGGCGGCTCGCTGTCGATCGAGCCGATCCGCGCCGCCTTCCGGCGCACGGGAATCGGGTCGATGGCCGTCAGCTCCCTCGTGTTCGCGCTCGGATCGAGCGGCGTGGCGCTGGTCTGCGGCACCTCGCTGGCGTTCCTCACGGTGCGCACCGACCTGCCGCTTCGGCGAGTCGTGTTCGCGGCCGCGCTCGTCCCGCTGATCGTGCCCGGCGTGCTCTACACGATCGCGTGGATCTTCCTGGCCAGCCCCCGCACCGGGGCCCTCGAGAGCGTGCTCCCCGTCGATCCGTTCGGGATGACCGGGATGATCCTCGTGGAGGGACTCCACCTGGCGCCGCTGGTGCTGCTGCTGATGGCGGCGGCGCTGCGATCGATGGACGGGACCCTCGAGGAGGCTGCGCTGATGAGCGGGGCCGGCCGGCTCGCCGTGCTCAGGCGCGTGACGCTCCCGCTCGCCCGTCCCGCGCTCTACGCGACCCTCCTGGTGATGGTCCTGCGCGCCCTCGAGTCGTTCGAGGTGCCCGCACTGCTCGGCATCCCCGCGGGCACCTGGGTCTTCACCTCGAGGATCTGGCAGGCCCTCGATGGCTTCCCGGCCGACCAGGGCCGCGCCGCGTCGTATTCGCTGCCGCTGCTGGCGGTCACGCTGATCGGGGTCTTCCTCTACTCGCGGCTGGGGCGGCGCTCGGCCCGCTACGAGGTGGTGGGCGGCCGCGGCACACCGCCGGCGCGGCTCGCGCTCGGGCGCTGGCGCCTGCCGCTCGCCGCGCTCACGTGGGCCTACCTGCTGCTGGCCGTGGCGGCGCCGCTCGGCGCGCTGCTCTACGCGTCCGGCCAGCCGTTCTTCTCCAAGCCCACGCTGCACGGGCTCTCGCGCATCACGGGCTCGAACTACTCCGCGATCTTCAGCGACGGCGCCACCGCGCGCGCATTCGGCAACTCGCTCCTGCTGTCGGTGGGCACCGCCACGGCCGTGACGCTGGTCATGGCCGCCGTGGCCTGGCTCGTGGTGCGCGGCCGCTTCCGCGGGCGCTGGCTGATCGACGCGCTGGTGTCGCTCCCGCTCGTGATCCCCGGGCTGGTGCTGGGCCTCGCGCTCCTGTTCGTGTACGTCCGCTTCCCGGTCCCGATCTACGGCACGCTCTGGATCCTGTTCATCGCCTACTTCACGCGCTTCATGCCGTACGGGATGCGCTACGCGGCGGCGGCCATGCACCAGGTCTCCGAGGACGTGGAGGAGGCCGCCCGCACGAGCGGCGCCACCGCGTTCCAGTCCTTTCGCCGGATCATGCTGCCGCTGCTGCTCCCGGCCCTCGCCGCGGGCTGGCTGTACGTGGTGATCGCGGCCATGCGCGAGCTGTCCGCGTCGCTGCTCCTGTACTCGCCGGGCAGCGAGGTGGTGTCGGTGCGGATCTTCACGCTCTACAGCGGCGGCGAGCTCACGCAGCTCGCCGCCCTCGGGATCGTGATGACGACCCTGCTCGCGGCGCTCGGGGTGGCGGCCTGGCGGGTGGCCGTACGCGTGAGGGGCTGGCCGGGGTGAGCGCGTGCTGAGCGTGGCCGGCCTGACCAAGCGCTTTGGGTCCGTGGTGGCGGTGGACGACCTCTCGTTCGAGGTCGAGGCCGGCCACCTCTACACGCTGCTCGGCCCGTCCGGCTGCGGCAAGAGCACGACGCTGCGCTCGATCGCCGGGCTCGAGCATCCGGACGCCGGCCGGATCGAGGTGGCCGCGCGGGTGCTGTTCTCATCGGCGGACCGGGTCTCGATCCCGGCCCACGCGCGGCGGCTGGGGATGGTCTTCCAGTCATACGGGCTCTGGCCGCACCTCTCGGTGGAGCGGACCGTCTCCTTCCCGCTCGAGGTGGGCCCGCGGCGCGGGCGGCCGCCGCGCGAGGAGGTGCGCCGGCGGGTGGAGCGCGTGCTCGCCGTGGTGCAGCTGAGCGGCCTCGAGGACCGCCGGCCCGCGGAGCTCTCGGGCGGCCAGCAGCAGCGGCTGGCCCTCGCGCGCGCGCTCGTGATGGAGCCGCCGCTGCTCCTGATGGACGAGCCGCTCTCCAACCTCGACGCCCAGCTGCGCGAGGACATGCGCCTGGAGGTCAAACGGCTCCAGCGCGAGCTGGGCGTGACCTCCGTCTACGTGACCCACGACCAGGCCGAGGCGCTGGCGCTGTCGAACCGCGTGGCCGTGATGCGCGACGGGCGGATCGAGCAGGTGGGCAGGCCGCGCGAGATCTACGAGCGGCCGGGCTCGCGCTTCGTGGCCGAGTTCATGGGCAACCCGAACCTGATCGCGGGGACCGTCGAGAGCGACGGCATCGTCGCGACCGCGCACGGCCCGCTCCGCGCCGAGACCTCCGGCCGGCGGCCCGGCGCGCGGGTGGTGCTCGCCGTGCATCCGGAACGGCTCACGCTCAGGGAGGCGGCCCCCGAGGGCGATCCGCTCCACCCCAACGAGCTACGCGGCACCGTCGTGAACCGCGCCTTCCACGGCGATACGGTCGAGCACGTCATACGCGTGGGCTCACAGGAGCTGCGCGCCCGCTGCGACTCGTCGACCTCGATCCCGCAGGGGACCGAGGTCGCGGTCGGACTTCCTCCGGAGAGCTGCCGCCTGATCGACGACTAGGACTTCGGCGGCTCCTCCGGCGGGGTGGCCAGGTCGGCCAGCTCGTCCGCGAAGCCGGCGGCGTCGCCGCCGTCGCCCCCGAACGAGAACCCGTCGATGTCGCCGTTGCCGGTCAGCCCCAGCTCGGCCGCCAGCTCGCTCTCGTCGAGCAGGCCCATCTCCTCCGCGCTCGGGCGGGGGAGGGGCTCCGACGGCTCGATCTCGAGCCTCCGGTAGCGGCGCAGGCCGGTGGCGGCCGGGATCAGCTTGCCGATGATCACGTTCTCCTTCAGCCCGAGGAGCCGGTCGGTCTTGCCCTCGAGCGCCGCGTCCGTGAGCACCTTGGTGGTCTCCTGGAACGACGCCGCGGACAGGAACGAGTCGGTGGCAAGCGAGGCCTTCGTGATGCCGAGGATCACCTCGACGTACTCGGCCTGCTCCTTCTTCTCCTTCTTGATCCGGGCGTTCTCCCGGAGGAGCTCGTGACGGTCCACCAGCTGGCCCGGCAGGTAGTTGGAGCTGCCGCGCTGCTCGATCCGGACCTTCTTCATCATCTGGCGGACGACGATCTCGATGTGCTTGTCGTTGATGTCCACGCCCTGCGACTTGTAGACCTTCTGCACCTCGCGCACGAGGTACACCTCGGTGTCGGTCCGGCCGCGCGTGTCGAGCAGCTCGGCCGGGTAGATCGAGCCCTCGTTGAGCTGGTCGCCGACCTTGACGGTCTGCCCGGGATCCACGTACAGCCGGGTGCGGACCGGGAACGAGTAGGCGTTCTCCTCGCCTGACGGCGTGGAGACGATCACGCGACGGGCCTTCTCGGTGTCCTCGACGGTCACCGTGCCCTCCTCCTCGGCCAGCTTCGACAGGCCCTTCGGCTTGCGCGCCTCGAACAGCTCCACCACGCGCGGGAGGCCGTGCGTGATGTCGGCGCCGGCCACGCCGCCGGTGTGGAACGTCCGCAGCGTGAGCTGCGTGCCCGGCTCGCCGATCGACTGGGCGGCGATGATGCCCACCGCGTCGCCGATCGCCACGAGCTTGCCGGTGGCCATCGCCACGCCGTAGCACGCCTGGCAGATGCCGGAGTCGGCCTCGCACTTGAGCACCGAGCGCACCGGCACGTCGGCCGGCTCCTCGCCGAACGCCTCGAGGATCGTGTCCACGTGGTCGTGGGTGATCAGCTCACCCTTCTCCACGAGCACACGCCCGCGCTTGGTCTTGAACTGCGCGGCGGCGAAGCGCCCGGCGATGCTCGAGTTGAGCGAGCCGTCGGCGTGACGCAGCGGGGTGCCGATGAACTCCTTGGTCCCGCAGTCCTCGGCCCGCACGATCACGTCCTGCGAGACGTCCACGAGACGGCGGGTCAGGTAGCCCGAGTCCGCCGTGCGGAGCGCGGTGTCCGCGAGGCCCTTCCTGGCGCCGTGGGTCGAGATGAAGTACTCGAGCACCGACAGGCCCTCCATGAAGTTGGCCTTGATCGGGCGCTCGATGATCTCGCCCTTCGGGTTGGCCATGAGGCCTCGCATGCCCGCCAGCTGGCGGATCTGCTTGAACGAGCCGCGCGCGCCCGAGTTGGCCATCATGAAGATCGAGTTCAGCGGCGGCAGGTTGTCCTGCATCGCGTTGCCGACCTCGTCCGTTGCGGCCGTCCACAGCTCGACCACACGGTCGTGCCGCTCCTCGGGGGAGATCAGGCCCATGTCGTACTGCTCGTGGATCTCCGAGACCAGGGCCTCGTAGCGCTCGAGGATCGCGTCCTTCTCCGGCGGGATGAGCACGTCGTTCTTCGAGACCGTGATCCCCGCCTGCGTGGCGAAGTGGAAGCCCACGTCCTTGAACGCGTCGAGCACCTGCGCGACCGCGTACGGCCCGTGCTTGTCCACGAGCCTCTGGATCACGGCGCCCATGTCGCGCTTCTTCAGCGGGCTGTTCACGAACTCGTACTCGTTCGGGTCGTACTCGCCCTCGAGGGTCTCCTCCAGCGCCCGGTCGATCCGGTCGTTGAAGATGATCCGCCCGACCGTGGTGAGCACGTGGCTCTCCAGGCCGCGGCGGCGGTACTCGGCCAGGTCGTGCAGGGCCACCATGCCGTGCTCGTAGGAGAGCTCGGCCTCCATCGAGGAGCGGAAGACGTGCGGGCGCTTGCCCAGCTTCTTCTCGTCCCACTTGCCGGTCTGCTCCTGCTTGCGGCGCTCCTCGAGCTCGTGCTCGTCGGGCCCGTAGGTCAGGTAGTACGCGCCCAGGATCATGTCCTGGGTGGGCGTGGCCAGCGGCGCGCCGTGCGCCGGCGACAGGATGTTGTTCGCCGACAGCATCAGCAGGCGGGCCTCGGCCTGAGCCTCGGCCGACAGCGGAAGGTGGACCGCCATCTGGTCGCCGTCGAAGTCCGCGTTGAACGCGGAGCAGACGAGCGGGTGGACCTGGATCGCCTTGCCCTCGACCAGCACCGGCTCGAACGCCTGGAGACCCAGGCGATGGAGCGTGGGCGCGCGGTTGAGGAGCACCGGGTGCTGCTGGATGACCTCCTCGAGCACGTCCCAGACCTCGGGGATCATCGAGTCGACCATCTTCTTGGCCGCCTTGATGTTCTGGACGGACTTGCGCTCGACCAGCCGGGCCATGATGAACGGCTTGAACAGCTCGAGGGCCATCAGCTTGGGCAGCCCGCACTGGTGGATCCGGAGCGACGGGCCGGACACGATCACCGAGCGACCCGAGTAGTCGACGCGCTTGCCGAGCAGGTTCTGCCGGAATCGGCCCTGCTTGCCCTTCAGCATGTCGGACAGCGACTTGAGCGCGCGGTTTCCGGGGCCCGTGACCGGGCGCCCGCGGCGGCCGTTGTCGAACAGCGCGTCGACGGCCTCCTGGAGCATGCGCTTC
>JAXDJC010000300.1:0-5866 GCA_034663685.1 Thermoleophilaceae bacterium | reverse complement strand
ACGTGCGCAGCACCTCGCGCATCGAGTCGCCGCCACGCCAAGCCAGCACCAGCGCAAGCTTGACCAACACGACCGGGTCAAGCGCCGGACGACCCGGCCCCCCAGCCACGTAGAACGCTGCCGCGGCCGCCCGCACCGCCGCCCAGTTCACCAACCGCTCGATACGGCGCAGATCGTCATCCGCCGGAACAAGCTCCTCCAGACAGACCATCTGCACCTGCAACGCCTCAGCACCCGACCGGATCGCGAAAGCCATACCCCAGGATCACGACCCGACCGGACGAATACTTCGACACGCTCCTAGGCGATAGCTCGGGATAGGAATCGCCGGCGCTACCTGCGCGGTCTGCGCTCGAGGTAGTACGGGCACTTGTACTGCAGCAGCAAACTCACGGGCCGCGAGGGAAGGCGGTCGGCCTTGATCGGCCGATCTGGCGAACGCGGGAAAGTTGTCGGTAGCAGTCGAACGCCCGAGGGACGTGGTTCATTCAGCGCGGCCCAGATGGGATCGCTGTTGTCGCTCGGGTCGACCGCGGCGTCGTAGCCCAACAGGTGCTCAAGCACTTGGCCCGGAGCGACCAGGTACCGTCGACCAGCCGCCGGGCAAGCTAGCTCGACGTTCATTTGAACCTCGTATTCCTTCTCCTCAAAGTCGCATGAGGACACCGCGCGACACCGTCCCGGCTGGGCCGGTCGCTGCGGTTGAGCGAGTCGTCATAGGCACCGAGCGCCTCAACGACAAACTCAGTCATGGACGCTTAGCCGGGGTGGTGCCGGCCGCGTTCAACTGGCGGCGATCGATGGGAACCTGGCGCCGTCGACCCACCGTGAGAGCCGTCGTTTGCGCGGCGACGAAGCCCCGGGGTAACGGCTTACCTAGTGCGGACGTGCCTCGTGCGACCGTCAGGGCCCTAGGCGTCGTCTCCCGCGCAGGTACATCGTGGACACCGCGGTTATTACGAGCACGAGGCTCAGGCCGCCGATCCCCAAGTCGATCGCCCGCTCGGCGTCTGATTCGGCGTGAGCCTCACGCTCGAGGATCACCGCGCGTTCGCGCTGCGACAGGCGGTCGATGTTGCGCCGGATTGCGTCCAGCCGCGAGCCGCCACCGTCGGTTCGGATCTGATCGTCGGCGGCGCCGAGGTCGTCGCGCGCGATGTCGATCACGGGGCGGACCCAGGAACCGGCGTAGTCGTCGATCGCCGCGCTGATCTCGCGCACCAGCTGCTGCTGGCCGGGATCGTTTGAGACTCGCCGTGCGAGATCGTCGCGCCGCTTCGGATAGTCAGCGAGCATGCGACGGATCCGAGTGAGGAAGGTCGTGTCGCCGGAGGTCGCGTAGCGGCCGAGCCCGGTTTCGATGGTGAGCAGCGATTTCTCGAGCTCGTTGGAGACGCTCAGCGCCTGCTGTGAGCGAAACGCGGTGGCCGCGGCGTCGCGCTGGCCGCTGACGGCGAAGATGAGTGCCAGCCATGCGAGGACGAGCCCGGCTAACCCGGTGACTAAACCTCGCAGGCGGCGTGTTCTGCGCTTGGCCGCCTTCGTCTCGTTGTGTTCGTTGGCGTGGCTGGCGGTGAGGAAGGCGTGCTCGAGCGAGCTGAGGTCGTCGTCGTGGTCGGTCGCCCAATCGCGGGCCGTGGCGAGGCGGGCCCCGCGGTACAGCGACGCTGCTTCGCGGTTCAGGGTGTCCCATTGGTGTGCGGCGTCGGTCAGGCGGCGGTGGATGAGCAGGCCGGCGCGATCGGCGTCGATCCAGCGACGCAGTCGCGGCCAGCCGCGGATCAGCGCTTCATGGGAGACATCGATGACCTGTTGGCCGGTGTCGTCGCGTCCCGTGGTCAGCAACCGCCCGTCGACGAGTCCGCCGAGCACGACGTCGAAGTTGTCGGCGCCGTCGGCGGGCGATATCTCGCTGCGGGGTACGCGCCGACGGGTGTCCTCGGTGCCCTCGCCGGGCTGGGTGAGGCGCAGCAGCGTCCGGCGCGCGATCTGCTGCTGCTCGGGGCTGAACTCGTCGAAGATTTGATCGGCGCGTTGCGCCAGCGCCCCGTGCACGCCGCCGGCCTGCCGGTACCCCTCGAGCGTCAACATCACGCCGCGGCGACGCTCCCACAACTCAAGCAGCGCGTGCTCGAGCAACGGCAGGGCGCCCGGCTCTGCGGCGACGTCGGCGAGGATCGTGCCGGGCAAGCCTTCCTCGAGCTCCAGGCCGACGCGGTACGCGGGCTCCTCGATGGCTTGGCGCAACCCGTCGCTGTCCATCGCTCCGATAAGCATCTGCTGCGCGCCGATGAGTTGCGCGAACTCGGGGTAGCTTGCGCAGCGCGCGTAGAAGTCTGTGCGCAGCGTGACGATCACGACGGTCCGCCCGCCGGGCGCGGTCGCCGCGTCTAACAGCAAGCAGAACAGCTGCCGGCGCTGGGTCTCGTCGCGACACAGCGTGAAGACCTCCTCAAGCTGATCGACGATCACAACCACGCGCCCGGCCGCTGGACCGTTCGCCAGCGCCAGCTCCACCGACAGATGCAGCGTGCGAGCATCCCGCGTAAGCGCATACAGCGTGGCCTGCATTGCCTGCCCAGGCACGAGCGTCGCCAGCTGCGCGGCGAGTGCGGTCAGCGGCGCGGCACCGGGGCGCAGCACGCAGACATGCGACTGGTCCCCATGCGCGAGCGCAGCGGCGCGCAGCTCTGGAACCAGTCCGGCTTGCACAAGCGAGGACTTTCCGCAGCCCGACGGCCCGAGCACCGCCACGAACCGGCTGCGCTTGAGCTTCTCAAGCAGACGCTGGACCTCGCCGTCGCGCCCGAAAAAAAACCGCGCATCCTGCTCACCGAACGAGCGCAGGCCGCGATAGGGCGCAACGTCGTCACGACGCGCCACGGGCACCTCGGGCCCGAACGGCACCCCTTTGATCGCGTTGATCAGATCCTGCAGCGCGCGCCCGTCATCGTGACCACGACGAAAGTCAACCCAGGTACGGGCACGCAAGAAATGTGGCAGGACATTGGGATCAAACGGATCCTCGACGCCCGGCAGCAACACGGGAAACACCCGAAAGCTCCGCTGCGTGGCCGCGCGATCGATCGCGACCGCGACCTCCTGGGACTCCCATGCGCCAAGGTCATGCGCTCCCACAAACACAGCGCAGCTCGCCGACGCATCCAGCCCCGCCCCTAGCTCGCGCTGCCATTCCCCACCCGGCGTCAGCGACCACCTGTCAAGCCACGGCTCAAGCCCTGACTTCTTCAGGCGCTCCGCGATTCGCTGGACAGCCGCTCGGTCACGGCTGTTGTATGACACAAACACATCAAACCGCTGCGACAGCGACCCGGGCGGGCGCGTCCTGAGCACCGACATCGCTTCAGGACCCGCCGACGGCATGTCGACGCATCAATCCAACCTAGCCGGCCGCCGCAGCCGCGATGTGTGTGACAGCACACACATGCCGGCGGTCGATCAGCCGTGGCCGTCGTCTTGCTCAGGTCGGCGAGACCCTGAGTCGTCCGGAGCGCGGGGGAGCTAACCCCCGGGCTGGGCGGTGGTCGGTCCCGCGGCCGGCCGTGCCGGGCCGCGAACGTATCCGCCACTCTCCTCGTCGATCAGGTCTTCGACACGGGCAGCGAACGTCCGCGCGGCGTCGGCATCGCTGAGGCTGAGGTAGGGCTCGGTGCGTTGAACCAGACGCCAGCCTTGGCTCTTGAGGGCCTCGACCGCGCGACGATAATGGCGCCAGCGCTCACCAAGGTTGAGAAAACCGTCGAACGCCAGTGCGACGCCAACGGTCAAGCTCGTCCCGAGAAGGATCCACTTGACCGCGCCCGCCGGACTACCGAGAACCTCTGCACTGGACATCGCCGTCACGATGACACCCCCGATCGCCGCAGTGAGACGCATCAGGTAATGCGCACGGCGGCTTCGCGTCGCGGCACGCTCAAGCCAGCCGATGTAGCTGATGTAGCGCGCCTGCAACGCCTGCCGCTGCATCTCTGGCAACTCAAGATTGGCAAGCGCATCCGCCAGCGCGGCGACCTCGCTGTTGCGCGGACCAGACACCTCTGCATGCTATCCCGGTGCGGCTGCGGCTGCGGCTGCGGCTGCGGCTGGTGGGACGGTACCTCGGGAACGGCAATTCCCCCACGGTACTGAAGCGCTCGACGCGCGACTCGCTGAGCTCATCATTCAAGACAACTTGCGCTCGCGTGCGCCGTAAGGGATCCTCTCGGAGACGGCCTCTCCCCCATCCCGAGCCCGGCGGCGGCTCGAGCTGGTGTCGTGTCGCACGCCGTTCGCTTGCGACGACCCGCAAGACACGCAGCACACGATGGCCCGGCCCCGGGGTCCAACGCCACATCTCTCGGCGCGGCGCCGGGATGATGCTTGTCGGGCCCACGTGGCCGACCAGGAAATGGCGGGCGCCCTTGGACCGCTAGAACGGTATTTCGTCGTCTCCGTACTGCACAAGTAGCTCGGGACCAACGCGCTGGAGCAACTCCGAGGCTGCGTCGCGGGCCGAGGTTCCATCGGCAAGGTTCGCTTTGCTTAAGGCCATATTGGCGTTGATGGCGCGATCAAGCCCGTCGATCATTGGATCGGTCCAAGCATCAGTGGGCAGGTCCTGCAGCAGCCCGAGTAGTCGTGGCACGGCCTCGGAGTGCTCCCTAACCTCAAGCCGCCTTACAACGCGAGGCGGCATGCTGGTGCGCGTCCGATGGTTCCTCGCCAGGGCCATGAAGACGTCGTCGGCAACTTCGATCCGCTGCCTTCCCTTCGGCACCGGCAGCGCCTGAAAGTCGTTTACGAAGCCGTAGGGTTTCTTCCCGAGGTCAACCGGCACGATCACCACACTGCGAGCGATCGCGACTCCACACTCCTGGTCGCACCAGGCGCTCGTCGGGAAGTCAGGGGTCAGAAGAGCACACATCGCATCGCAGCTATGCAGCGCCGACTCGATGACATCCTTCCATTCGGCTGTCGGCTCGATATCCACATGCGCAACGAATCCGTCTACGCCCCACGGTTCCAGAATCGCGCTAAGCGCACTCGCACGGGCCTTGTGCGCCGTCGTGTGACTGATGAACAGGCGAAAGTCGCCGGCCTTCCAGGGCACCGGCACGCTCGGGATGCCGACCAACCCGGATCCCGGGTCGCCGGGGAAGAGGTACCTGTGGAGTTCCAAGAGCGACTCCTCGGTGGTCGAACCCACCTCCCGCAGCAGATACTCGTACGTCGTCTCGTCGCGATTGTCAGAATCCTCCGGCCTGAGGCCAAATTCTCGAAGCGTGAGGTTCATGTCTGGCCACGACTCCTGGTCCAGGCGCGTAGCGATCTTCTTGAGCAGATTGATCCGGGTGCCTCGCTCCACGGGCCCAGCGTACGGCCCGGCCGCGACGGATCAGCGCATCCTCGCCGGCAGCTGTCCCGTTGCCCGAACGTCGCGATGGGGGATCCGCTTGCGCGGACACGCGAACGCAAGGTGATGATGCGCATCGCTTGTGCGCCTGGCCGCACGGCGCTCGCGCCTGGTTAGACTCCAACAGCATCATTGAGGAAGCAGCGCACCTGCAGGGAGCGCAGCCGCAGCGGCGCTTCCGGCGTCAACGCCGAGGCACCATGGGCGCAGTGGGATGGCCGCTACGTGCTGACACAGAACACTTCGAAGGGCAGACGAGCGCTGATCCGGGGCGTCCGAAGCGGCTCCCAGCAGCGGCCGCTAGGAGCGTGTCGAAGTATTCGTCCGGTCGGGTTGTGATCCTGGGGTATGGCTTTCGCGATCCGGTCGGGTGCTGAGGCGTTGCAGGTGCAGATGGTCTGTCTGGATGAGCTTGTTCCGGCGGATGACGATCTGCGCCGTATCGAGCGGTTG
>JAXDJC010000286.1:0-3392 GCA_034663685.1 Thermoleophilaceae bacterium | reverse complement strand
TCGCCCTGCGCACATGGTGTTTCGCCCTGCGCACGTTGTGAATCGGCCCGATCACGCGGTGAATCCGCCCGTTCACGCGGTGAATCGCCCAGCGCGCGCTGTCCGCCGCCGCGCAAGAACGGCTACGGCCGCGGCGTCTCGCGCGAGCTGTACTTCGCCTGCTCCGTCCGCATGAAGGACTCCGCTTCATCGGCCGGCAACGGCTCGCTGAAGAGGAAGCCCTGCATTTGATCGCACGCGTTCAGCTTCAGGAACGACCACTGCTCTTCCGTCTCCACCCCTTCCGCGACGACACAGAGCCGCAGCGTATGCGCGAGGTTGATCACGTACGAAACGATCGCCGCCGCCGATTCGTCCGTCGTCACATCGCGCACGAAGGCGCGATCGATCTTCACCGTGTCGATCGGGAAGCGCTTCAGATAGACGAGCGACGACTGGCCGGTGCCGAAGTCGTCGATGGCGATGCGGATCCCGAGCTCTTTCAGATCGCGCATCGCGTTCGTCGTCGTCTCGATATTCTGAACCGCGACGGTCTCCGTGATCTCGAGCTCGAGCAGCGCCGGATCGCAGGCGTACTCGCGCAGGATGCTGCCGACCACCAGCGCGAAACTGAGCTGCTGGAATTGCGGCGCGGAGATGTTCACGCCGATGCGCATCGGCGGAAGTCCCGAGGCGCGCCAGCCGCGCAGATCGTGGCAGACGCGGCGCAGCACCCACTCGCCGATCGGGACGATCAATCCCGTTTCTTCCGCGAGGCCGATGAAATCCGCCGGCTGCACCAGACCGCGGTCGGGATGATCCCAGCGAACCAGCGCTTCCAGCGACACGATCTTTTTCCGGTTGCGGTCGAAGATCGGCTGGTAGTGCAGCACCAGCTCGTCGCGTTCGAGCGCGTGGTGCAGGCTTTGTTCGAGCGCGAGGCGGCGGCCGTAGCGCTCGTTCATGCTGGCCGTGAACATCTGCGCCTGATTGCGGCCCAACTCCTTGGCGCGATACATCGCGCTGTCGGCGCATTTGAGGAGCGTCTCGACCTCTTCACCATCGCCGGGGAAGATGCTGATGCCGATCGATGCGGTGACGAACAACTCGTGGCCTTCGACGCGGAACGGATGCGCGAAGGACTGTAGGATCTTGCGCGCGACTCCTGCGATGGCCTCGCTGCTCGACGTATCGATGAGCAGAATCGTGAACTCGTCGCCGCCGAGGCGCGAGATCGTATCGGACGCGCGAACGCAGCCTTGCAGGCGCGCTGCGACTTCGGATAGCAGCGCGTCGCCGAGCGAGTGTCCGAGGCCGTCGTTGACCAGTTTGAAGTGATCGAGATCGAGATACATCACCGCCACACCGCGGCGGTTTCGCTGCGCCTGCGCGATCGCGTTGACGACGCGGTCGCGGAAAAGCAGCCGGTTCGGAAGTCCGGTCAGCGCGTCGTAATAGGCCTGATATTCGAGCTGCTTCTCGGTCGCTTTGCGCTGCGTGACGTCGCGGTAGTTGAGCACGATCGCGCCGACGCTCGGCTCGTGCAGCATGTTCTGCGCGAAGGCTTCCAGCCAGATCCAGACGCCGCTGCGATGGCGGAAGCGCAATTCCGCCTGTGACTCGTGCGACGATCCCGCGGCGAGCGCGCCGAGCAACTCGCGCAACGACTCGCGCTCGCGCGGATGGATGTAGCCGAGAAAGCTCGTGCCGGCCAGATCGTCTTCGGTGTAGCCGAGAAGGCGCTCGGTCGACGCGCCGGTGTAGCAGAAGGCGAGATCGGCGCTGAGCAGCGCCACGCCGCTCCAGCTCTTCTCGACGAGCGCGCGGAAACGTTGCTCGCGATTTTCCAGTTCGGCTTGCGACCGCTTGCGTTCGGAGATGTCGCGCAGGAAGGCGGTGAAGGTCCGATCCTCGCCGCGTCCCACGCGATCGATCGTCACCTCGACCGGGAACTCTTCGCCATTTGCGCGGCGACCGAACGTTTCGAGCCGGCGCGAGATGCTCGCATACGCCGAGTCGAAAAGCTGCCTCAGGTCCGCCGGCAGCGGCCGTCCCACCACCTCATTCGCTCGCAACCCGAACGTCGCCTCGGCCTGCGGATTCCATTCGATGACGATGCCGGCGCGGTCGACGGTGAAGACGGCGTCCAGCGTCGACGCGATGAGCTGTTTCAGCCGCGACTCCGACTTGCGCAGCGCCTGTTCCGTATACGAGCGCTCGACGGCCTCGCCGAGAAGGCTGGCCGCGGACTTCAGAAACGCGATCTCGTAATCCGCGAACGTGCGCTGGACGCTGGAGTAGGCGAGGAGCACTCCAAAGACTCCGGACGCGGTCGGGATGATCACCGCAGCGCCGCCGCGCACGCCATGAAAATTGCGGAGGTGCGACGACTTGAAACGCGTCTCGTGGTCGATGTCCTCGAACACCACCGGCGCGCCATCGAGCGCGGCATACATCGCGATCGACTCGTTCTCTTCATTGTCTTGAGCGCAGTGGAGGAACGTCGTATTCGATCCGATCGATGCTGCGACGGAAACGCGGCCGTCGCGGATCTCGAGCGCGCGGGCGTGGTCGACGCCGAGCGTGATCTCCACGAGAGCGCAGGCCTGGCCGAGGAGGATCAGGGGCTCGACGCCGGTCAGCGCGGCCTGGCCAAGCTCGGCGATGGCGGTTTCCTGGCGATTGCGCGCCTCGATCTCGGCACGAAGCCGCTGCAGTTCTCTATCCGCGTTCGACGCGTCGCGGACCCCGCCGACGAGATGGAGCGGATGCGGATTGTCGGGCATTGCAGAAAGAGCGATCTTACCTCGGAGAGCAGGGACGAGGGACGAGGGACGAGGGACGAGGGACGAGGGAAGAGGGAAGAGGGAAGAGGGAAGAGGGACGAGGGACGAGGGATGAGGGAAGAGGGACGGGAGAACGAGGAAGGGCAGGACCAGCGATTGAGGCGAAGGACGAGCGGTGCGACCGACTTAGCCTGTCCCTCGTCCCTCGTCCCTCGTCCCTCGTCCCTCGTCCCTCGTCCCTGTCCCTGCTTCTCGCGGCTATTTCCATCGTTGGTTGTTTCGGTGCACTGAATAAAAATGTTTGGACATGTGTCCTTAACTGCTATCATTCCGCTCGTCCATTTCATCCCCCGTCTTTTGGAGGCAGCGATTGCTGTTTCCGAACGGCTGGCAACGTTCCGCGATCTCTCTCTCAAGGACTATCTACGATGACTTCGTATCGCAAGGCGATTCGTTTCTTTTCGCTCGTTCTCTCGCTCGGTCTTCCGATCGCTGCTTCCGCCGCTACGTTCGACGTGAAAACGCTGATCGACACGGATAACAGCCGCGCTACCGGCTGCAACGTGGTTACCCCGGGCGGCATCGTCAGCGGCATCGACGTCATCGTCACCACCTCCGGAACGGTTA
>JAXDJC010000305.1:0-9375 GCA_034663685.1 Thermoleophilaceae bacterium | reverse complement strand
AAGTTCACGCGCGAGCGCCTGGAGCGCGATCTCGCCGCGTCCGGACTCGAGCTGGCCGAGTTCTACACCGATCCCGACGAGCTGTTCGCCGTCTCACTGGCTCGGCGAAGCCTGAGCTCCTCCTGAGGCGCCGAACCCCGCGGGTCCTCCCCGGGTGAAAGACGAATCCCTCCGGCGGACGTCGCGGCCATCCACGGCGTCGCGGTCGACGGCTCGCGCCCAGTAGCCGATCTTGATCCGAGACGACGTGTCCGGTCGCGGCGGCAACTGCGAGCATCGCCCATCCGAGCAGGTGTCCGCCGGTCAGCCTCGCAAAGATGCGACTCGTTGGTCACGTCCGCCAGCACAGCCACAGCCCATCGAGGAACGCCGTAAACAGCGGGGTTCTCCGACGGGCCTCCTGCCGACCATCGCCTTGGACTACCGGGTCGCTCTCGTGGCACGCCGGGCAGGAGCGCCCTGTTATGCCTGCTCGGTTGCTGTTGACGACGCGGCTAGATTGGATCGGCTTATACCGTGGGAAGCTGAGCGAAGGGACCCTGGGCGGTCACGCGGGGCGGGCCGTTGTTGTTGATCTGCAGTTCAGTCCACGTGAGGTTGTTGAACTCGTCGGACTCGAGGAACTGATTCTGCGCGTCAGCCGTCGTGGTCAGGCGGTAGCGCCCCGGCACCAGGCCGGTGATGTCCACCCACTGGTCGACGAGGTTGTAGTAGTAGGCGTCGCCCCAACCAATCGAGAGGCCCATGCTCTGGGTGAGCACGGTTGGATCAGTCCCGCAGCCCGTGTAGAAGGCGCTGGATGGGGCTCCGAGCAGCAGGAGATTGAACTTGATGTTGTCGAAGAAGCAGAAGCCATGCTTCGCGGCCGATCCGACCTTCACACCGCTGTCGGCGCGGTCCAACGACGATGTCTCGAGATCGCGGATGTGCCAGTGGTTGTGGCCATCGCCGGACCAGTACATCCGGGCCGCGGTCGGTAGCAGCCTTGAGCCGCCGGCGTAATCGAAGATCCGCTGGACGACCGACATCTCCGGCTCCGCTGTGCTGGAGCGCGCGCCCTCGGCCTGAAAATTGCCGGCGCCGATGTTGACGATGATCGTCGTGTAGCGCAGGAGCCTGCGACGATCGGGGGTCTTCTCGATGCGAAAGTCCGACAGCTTGTACATGGCGAGATCGGGGAGTGCGTCAGGCGAGGCGGCGAACGCCGGCGCGGAACCAGTCGCGAGGCCGAGTGCCGCGACCGCGACCATATAGCTGCGGACCTTCACTCCCATCCGCCGTCTGGGGCACCGAACGCCGCCGTTGTGCTCGGCTCCTACCTGCCAGGCGTGATCAGACACGGCGTGCTCCTCTGTCGACGTTGTGCAAGTCTCGGGCGAGGGCCGTCGCGCACCCAAGCCAGCATGACTTGTCATTGCCATTTACCCCTTGCTCGGGCCGCAGTGGACTAGCCGTTCGACCAGTTTTAGATGTTCGTTCGTCGGCGACGGCGGCAATCCGCAGCACCGCCAGCATCTGGGCGGCGCAGGCGCAACCTCGGACGTCGCTGCTTCGTTGTGATCTTCGGCTATCCCAGCTAGGCGGGCCGGAGGCTCGCTTCCCTCCCATCCGAAGGAGATTCACCATGAAGATGCTGAACGGAATCAAGGCGTCTCTCTGGCGTCCGGCGATATTGGCCTTGGTCGTGACAGGAGCGCTAGGTGGCACCGCATTCGCGGCCGTTGGCTCGTTGACGCTTGACTCGACAGCCGCACTCTCGCCCGGGCAGATGCATGCCACGCTGACGGGTACGGTGACGTGCGACCCCGGCGACACCCCGTTTCTGAGCGGGCAGATCATCCAGTCCAAGAACGCAAGCGGGTTTGGGTCCACGACGGCCGTCTGTGACGGAACGCCGCAGCCGTACGCGATCGACGTGGCTACGGGCGGGTTTTTCACGCCGGCGGGCGTCTTCAAGCCCGGCAAGGCCAGCGCGCAGGTCTCAACGTCTATCTGCGATCCATGGACGTGGGTCTGCACGACCAAGTACACCGATGCGTCGATCCGCCTGACGAAGTGAGGTAGGCCCTGTTGTCGCCCACCGGGTCCGGCCGTCGCTGGACCCGGTGGCTGGACCGCGACGGGGGCACCCCCCGGCCAGGGTGAACGCAGGTCGATGGTGTGCTCAGCATCGCCGTCGACTCCGCGTTAGCGTGGCAGCACATCGGCGCGGCGCGGCCGAAGCGCCGTTGATGCGCGCAGCCCGGCGGATGCCAGCGGCGGCAGCGCGTCCCAGTGACCGACAAGATCGCGGTACAGGTCCGAGCGCAGCAGCAGCTCGTCGTGGGTGCCCAACATCGCGTGTCCAGCGTCGAGGAGGAGCACGCGGCGTGCGCGCAGCGCCGAGCTGATCCGGTGCGCGATGATCAGCAGGCTGCCGTCTCGGTCGGCGAACGCGCGCTCGACGCGCGCTTCGGCCGCCGGGTCGAGGTGACATGTCGCCTCGTCGAGGATGACGAGCCGGGCTTCTGAGATGTAGGACCGCACGAGCGTCAGCAGCTGGCGTTCTCCGCCCGAGAGAGCGTGGGGATCCAGTTCGGCGCCGGTGCCGCCGAGCCGCTCGACGAGCGCCCGTGCTCCGAGGCGCTCGACGGCGTCGTCGATCACGTCGTCGGTAGCGTCGGGTCGGAGGTAGGCGAGGTTCTCGCGCAGTGTTGCGGCGAATACGTATGCCTGTTGCGGGATCAGTGTGCGATGACGCGCGGCCGTCGTCGCATCCAGCTCGGCGGCCGGGGTGCCGCCCAGCAGCACCGCGCCGTGCTGGGGCTCGAGCAGGCCGGCGATCAGGGCGGCGAGGGTGGACTTTCCTGCGCCACTGGGACCGACGATGACCAGGTGGTCGTCCTCGGCGATGACGAGGTCAAGGCCGTCGATTACCGGCTCGATCGCGCGTCCGTAGCCGAAGGTGACGTCGCGCAGCACGACGTCGTGTCCACGCGGCTCAACGGGCCGGTCGCGTCGCGTCGCCTGCGCCTCGGTGGGTGCTTCGGTTTCCTCGACGATGCGTGTCAGCGTGACGAACAGCCACAGTCCGGTGTTGCCAAGGCCGCGGACGAGCGTTTGCAGCGCCGGATGGACCCCCTGGGCTATGTAGGTCAGCGCGCCGAGGATCGCGCCGGTGCTTGCTCCGTGCTCAAGCAGCCAGCGTCCCGCTAGGAGGATGAGGAGCATCGGGAGCAGGCCACCGACTGCGACCGCCACGGTGCGCAGCGCGGTGAAGCGTGCCAGTTCGCGGGTCGCTTGGGCCTGCGCGTCGATGGGCTCGCCGATCATGGCGCTCACCTGCTCCTCGGCTCCGCAGGCGGCGACGTCGCGCATCGCGCCCGCGACGGTGCCGGCCGCCGTCTCGGCGATCCGTTCGTCGGCGAGGATCGAGGCGCGCTGGCGCGCGGCCATGCCCGGTAGCGCGAGTGCGAACAGCGCCAGGCCGACCGCGAGCGGCGGCAGTACGAGTACGAGCACGAGCGGCGCGAGGGTCAGCAGGCCCAGCAGCGCGCCGACAGCGGTCACGACGAATCCCTGCACGACCAGCAGCACCGAGGCATAGGCCTCGCGAACGATCTCGACCTGCTGAGTCAGGCGCGCGACGCTCGCGCTGTCGGCGATCGCTGCCGTTTGGGTGCTGCGGCGCAGCGCACCGTGCACGGTGCGCGCGATCAGCTCGTCGCGAAACGGCTCGACGACATCGGCCAGGCGCAGGAACGTCTGGCGTGTCGCCCAGCCCCCGCCGAGCACGCTCAGCGCGAGCAGCCCGAGCCAGCCGAAGCCCGTCAGCGTGCGGCCAGCGAGGAACCCCTGGTCGATCGCGCGCGCAACCAGCAGCCCGGAGAGGAACGCGGGCAGCGCTTGCACCAGTGACCAGGCCGCGAGGCGCCGCACCTGCGGTCCGCGGCCGCGCACCGACGAACGCAGCAGCCGGCGCATCGCCGCGAGGCGGCTGGATCGGCTCACAGCGGCCTGCCGTTGCCGGTCGTCGGCGCGCTCGCAGCGGTCGGTGTGTCGTGGACCTCATACAGCGCCCGGTAGTCGGGGTCATGCCAGAGCTGCTCGTGCGCCGCGTTGGCGCGGATCGTGCCGTCCTCAAGCCAGATGACGGTGTTCGCGCGCGCGGCCGTCGATGCGCGGTGCGCGATGACGATCCGCGTGCGATCGGCCAGGGCACCGCTGAGCACCGCGCTGATGTGATGCTCGGTGACGGTGTCCAGGCTCGCGGCGACGTCGTCGAGGACCAGAACGCGGCGGGCATGCGCGAACGTGCGCGCGAGCCCGACGCGCTGGACTTCGCCGCCGGACATCGGAGCGTCCGACAACGGTGTGTCATAGCCGACCGGCATCCGGCGAATGAAGTCGTTCGCGCGCGCCGCGCCGGCCGCGGCGACGAGCTCCTCGCGGGGCGGACGCTCGGTGCCGCATGCGATTGCGTCGGCGATCGTTTCGCCGATCAGTATCGGGCGCTCAAAGCCATAGCCGATCTCGCGGCGCAGCTCCGGACGGCGCAGTTCGGGCAGCGCGACGCCATCGAGCAGCACCGCGCCCGCATCGGGATCAACGAGCCGGCCGGCGAGCGCGGCGAGCAGCGACTTGCCCGATCCGCTGCGCCCGACCACCGCGACGAACCCACCGGCCGGTATGACGAGATCGATGTCGGCCAGCACCGCCCGGTCGCCGGCGCGGACGCTGACGCCGCGAAACTCGATGCGCCCGCCGCCCTGTGGCGCCGGCGCGGTCCCGTAGCGCAGCGGCGCCTGGTCGAGGATCTCGGCGACACGCGTCGCCGCCGCGCGGGAACGCACCAGCCGTGTCATCCCCGTCACGGCGCCGCCGATCCCGCTGGCCAACAGCACGTACTGGCTGGCGGCGATCAGCTCACCCGGGCTGATGCGCCCATCCGCGAGCAGCGCGCCGGCGACCGCGAGCACCGCGATCTCAAGCATCGACACCAGCACCGTGTCCTGCGCGGTGATCCGCATCTGCGCACGCCACATCGCAATCCCCTGACGATGCAACTGCGGCAGCGGGCCAAGAACGCGCTGCGCCTCGCGTTGAGCGGTCCCGGCCGCGGCGATCGTCCGCGCTCCCGCCAGCGCATCGACGAGGCGCCCCGCGATCATGCCTTGCACGGCCAGATAGCGCGTAGCGATCTGCGAGGCATCGCGTGCGAAGATCCGCAGCGCCAGCATGAAGACCGGCATCCCCGCCAGGAACGTCGCGCACAACCACGGATCGATCAACGCAAGCGCGACGATTGCGCCCAGCGCCGGCACGAGGCCCACGACGCTGCGCACGACATCGGGCGCGACGCGCGCCGCCTCCGCGGCGTTACCGACCAGCCGGGCCGTGATCTCACCCGCCGGCAAAAGACGAGCCGGTCTGCTGCCCAGGGCCAGAAGGTGCGCCACTAGCCCGTGGCGCAGACTCGCCGTCGAACGCGCCACCGCCGCCCCCGCCGCGAAGTCATCCAACGCGTCGCAGGCCACGAGCAGCGCGATCAGCACGCCGAAGCTCACCACCCAGATGCCGACCGAGCGGCCGTCAAGGACGGCGTCCACCGCGCCGGCGATCACCGCGGGCAGCGCCAGCTCGGCGGCGGCCATCGCCAGCGCCATCAGTCCCAGGACCCCGACCCAGGGGCCTCCATGCCGGGCGACGTTCACGAGCAGGCGATCAGCCCCGCGGGCAGTGACATGCGCGACATCTGTCCAATTGTTGGTGCTCGCCCACACCATGTCGGTTACGCTCCTTCTGTCATTGCGGTGAGCCGCGAACAGGCGGCGCAACCGGGATGCCCCCCGGGGCAGCCGCTTCGTTCTGAAGCGGCTGCCCCGGCCCAGGCATGGAACCTAGTTGCAGAACAGCAGGCTAAGACCGCTGTGGTTGTTGCAGTCCTTGCTGGACGCGCTCTTGGCGGCCCGAGTGCCATCGCTAGACGGCCCTTGCATCTTCTGGAGATCAAGAATTGCCATGTGTTGTGTCACCTCCCTCCACTGTTGTCAGTACACGCTCAGAACCTCGCTGCGCGCCCATCGGCGCGGGGAGGAACGGAAGTCCGACAGGCTCATCGTGTAGCGCGGCGGCCAGCGCGAGCAGCACGCCCGCAGTGCCGGTCGCCAGATCCATCGAGAGGCGCAGCAGTTCCTCGCCGGGAAACGCGAGATGACCCTTATAGGTCGTGGCGTGCCACGCCAGCCGGCGGATGTGCGACGCGACGACGACGTCCTGAGCGGCGAGCCCGGGCGGATGCGGGCGGCTGAGGCAGAGGATCATGCCCGCGCGGCCCCAAAACAGGCCCGGCTCGATGTAAAACGCGCACTCCGCGGTCCTGCGGATCGCGGCGGCCGCAGACGAAAAACTCTCGTCCTGGCGGTGGGCGAGGTAGTCGTCGAGCACAAGGCCGATGCCGACGCTGCCGTCGGCGAGATAGGGCATCGTGCGCCAGCCCTCGTTGACGTCCATCGCGCCGTCGTCGCGCACGACGCAGCGCCGCAGGTCCTGACGCAACGCGGTCTGCGCGTAGTCAAGCAACACGGGATCACCAAAATGCTCATACAAGCGCACAAACAGCAACGCCGGTCCCGCGGAGCCGCGCACCAGGCCAGCATGAGGCTGCCCTCCGCCACTGAGCTCGGAGACGCCGTCCCCGGCGCCAAGCCGATCGGCCACGATCTCGGCGACCTGCACGGCCTGGCGCCACAGCTCTGCCTCGCCGGTCTGCGTGGCGAAGTGCGCGAGGTTCAAGCCGATACCGGCCAGCCCGGTGTAAAGGTCAAGGCCCAGGTACTTCAGCTTGCCGTCAAGCTCGCTCGCGCAGATGTCGAGCAGCGCGAGCGCGTCGCTACGGCGATCGAGGCGCTCAAGCGCGTAGGCAACCCCGTGCAACCCATCATAGAACCCCATCCGCGTGCCCGTGCCCGGGTTCATCGCCCGCTCGAGGAGCCATTCCTCGTGCTCGAGATGACGGCCGGCACCGGTGACTTCTAGGGCGTAGAGCACGCCCGCCGCGCCGTAGGCCAGGTTCAGGCCACCTGTGTCAAATTGTTTGGGATCTCCTGGAAAGAGCCGGTCATCGCGTTGAGGTGTGGCCGCGGCCAGAATGGCTGCGGCCATCGACGCACGGGCAAGCTCCCATCCGGGCCGGTCGGGTTCAAGCATCGGCGTGGCGCTCGGCGCCCGACCGCCAGTCGATCTTGACGGCGCCCGCGCGTCGGTGATCACCCGCGCCGCGTCGGCGAGAAACTCGCCCGGGACGTTCGGGAACAGCTGGGCGATCTCGTCGGCGAGCTGCCTGGCCTTCGCTGGATCTCGCGCAATCAACCGCGTTAGCGGCAAGAACATGAACAGCCGCAGGCACGCCAGCGCATACAAGTCGATGTCAAAGCCCATGACGCCGGGCGGCGACGCGAAGCCGGGGTCGGCCAGCGTCGGGCGCAGCTTCTCGCTGACGTGCGACGCGATCTCAA
The DNA here is from genome assembly GCA_034663685.1 of Thermoleophilaceae bacterium. Classification (GTDB taxonomy): domain Bacteria; phylum Actinomycetota; class Thermoleophilia; order Solirubrobacterales; family Thermoleophilaceae; genus AC-37. The sequence continues at coordinate 1,879 of JAXDJC010000305.1, read as the reverse complement.
GGTCGATCAGCACGATCTGACCGTCGGCCTGGACGAGCACGTTCGAGGGGTGCAGGTCGCCCAGGACGATCCCGTGCTCGTGCACCGCGCCGACAGCCCGCTCCAAGCGCTCGCAAACGCCAAGCGCCCATGACGTGAACTCCTCGATCTCCAGCTCGCGGGGGTCGGGTGAGATCAGGGGATAGCGCTCGACGAGCAGCTCGCTCAACGGCTCTCCCTCGACGAAGTCCATGACCAGGAAATGGTGCTCGCCGGCGACGAAGTAGTCGCGCACCGCCGGCGCGACCTGAAGGCCGGCGAGCTGCGCCAGCGTGTCGCGCTCGCGACCCAGACGGGCAACCGCGTCGCGCTCGTCGCGGCTCAGCCCAGCATGCGGCCGCGCCTCCTTGAGGACCACCTGCTCACCGCTGCGCGTGTCCACCCCGCCATAGACACCGCCGCCGTTTGAGAAGTGCAGCGCCCGCTCAAAGCGATAGGGCAGATCCGTTGTCGTGGCGCTGTTGCGTGCGGCCAGGTGCGGGCCCAGGCACGCCGGCAGCACGACACCGGACGGCAGCTCAAAGGCGGCCTCGCGAAGATCGGGAACCAGCTCTCCGTCGGCGTCCTCGATGGCCGGCTCAAGCTCGCCGTTGGCGCCGACGCAGAACCGCTCGGCAAAGCCGCCGTAGCGCACGTACAGTGGGCCATTGCCCCAGCGCAGGTCGCTGAGGATGTACGGGCTCGCATGCCCGTCGAGCGCCGCGTCGAGCTCATTGAGGACACGCTCGAACTGCTGCTCGTCGATTGGGAAGATCGTGACGAACTTGGCGCTGTAACCGCGGCTGGCGTATTTCATGTTGCGCAAGAACAGCAGCTGTCGGCTGCGGATGAACTTAAACGCGATCCGCTCGCGGACGCAGTACTCCCAGATCACCTCGACGATCTGCTCGGCATTGTCAAGACACGCCGACGCGTGAATCTTCCAGCCCTGCGACGGCAGGTCCACACCGTCAGGCGCATACATCAACCAGTCGCCGGTCCGGTCACGCCGCCAGCCGGAAGGCAGCTCGCGCTCGGCGATCGCGAACCGCTCGTCCTTCACCGTTACGAGCATCGCCGAGTCATAGAACTCCCGATCGGTCAAGCAGTACAGCTCATAGCTCTTGTCCAAACCCTTGCCTTTCCCCGTGAACTCCAAAATCCGGCCGGATGAACAAACTCTCCAGAGCCTTACCGAAACCCAGTGCCCCCGGATCTCGACGTCTGCAAAAAAGTAGTACCCGAGTAAGCCGTCAACCTAAGCTCCCCATCCTGGCCTACATCCACGCCGGATCTACCCTCGTCCGTGGGTGAAACCGGGCCTTTCTATGGCCGGAAGCGGCCACTGTTGCAGGCCGATGCTGGCTACGGCCAAGACAGCGACCGCTCTCAAACGTACTCTGGCGAGGCCCCCTGATCGGGTCGCTCGATCACGAGCGCTCGACGTCAGTCGGGAGTTGCTTGAGGCGCTCGTGTCCGCTGAGACCGAGGCTCGCTTGAATCTGCGCGAGCTCATCGACGGCAGGCGGGAGGTGCGTCGCAGCTTGAGTGCGGCGAGTGGTGCGATGCGGTGGAGGAGTGCTGGACGGTGTTGCGTTGTTGAGCTGGCAGCGTCACCGCCGCCTGCGGTGCACGAGACGCGTGGCCGCAGACGAGCCTGAGGGGCTTCGGCCGGGACCAATCGCACGAGCCGATCGCTGCATCCGCGATCAAGCGCCGTCTCACTCGTTCTCTGCCCAGCCTGTCCCCCCGACGACCTGCCACCCGTCGAAGGCGCACGGACCCTCGGCAGCTCCCGCCGCGACCATCCACTCGACCCAACTGTCCAGCAGCTCGGACGAGACGGTCGTCGGTTGCGTGA
>JAXDJC010000242.1:0-3342 GCA_034663685.1 Thermoleophilaceae bacterium | reverse complement strand
CTCGTCGAGCAGCTCGTAGACGAAGGTGCGGTCGACATGGTGGGCGAAGGCCCAGAGCAGCGCCCGCGGCAGGTAGACGGCGGCTGCCTGCTCCGACGCCGGCGGCTGCCCGACCTTCGCGGTGAGCGCGTTGTGGTAGCCGATCTCGGTGAAGGCCAGCTTCTTACCGGGCGCGAGCTCGAGGCCCCGCCCGCGCTGAGCCTCGAACACCGGCTCGGGCGGGAGGCCCCCGGGGTACGGGTGGAGGTTGGCCACGTCGAAGGTCCTGGGGTCCACGTTGCGGTACAGGCTCGCGTTCACGAAGCTCGGCCCCACGACCGGCGTGCCCGCGCCGGCCTGCGCGCGCACGGCGGCACGGAGCGCGGGCATGAACGTCTTGAGCCGCGCGGGCCAGTCCGGCGGCCCGGACGTGTCGACCTCGTTCGGGCCCTCGAAGGCGGCCACGGCGTCGCCCATCGCCCGCACCCCGGCCCCGACACCCACCTGCGGGTTCACGTCGAGGCCGAACCCGAGCGTGCCGCGAACCCCGAAGAGCGCGGCGGCGCGCAGGCCCTTCTCGAGCTCGGGGGCGTTGACCGGCGCCGCCTCGCGGAGGTTGCGGATCCCCGACTCGCGCAGCCTGCGCAGCACCTCGTCCTGGCGCGCGTAGGCGGTGGAGCGGTACTGGAGGTGGGTGACCACGCCGATCGAGTCCACGAACGCCGCGGCCGAGCGCGGCACGGAGCCGGCGGTGTAGTCGGCCGATCTCTGCTTGCCCGGCACCAGCAGGGCGACCGCCACCAGCGCTGCCAGCGCGGCGCCGAGGATGATTCTGCTGCGCGGCGACACGGGCGGCCTAGTCGCGGATCTCGTTCAGCCTGCGCGCCATGTACGCGCCCACGGCCGCCTCGGCGCCGCGCGTCCGCCACCACTCGAGGCCTCGCTCGTGGAGGTCCTGGAGGCGGTCCGCGTCCGCCAGCAGCGGCACGACCGCGTCCTCGAGCTCGTCCCAGTCGCTCAGCGCTACCACGGGCGCGCCGTCGTAGAAGAAGCTGTGGACGGGCAGCGCGTCGACCACCGGCACGCAGCCGTAGCGGAGCACCTGCCAGAAGCGGCATGTGTCGGGCGTGGCCCCGCGCGGCACGAGCCCGATTCGCGAGTCCATCATCGCGTGCGAGTACGCGGCCGAGTCGGCGGCGAGGGACTCGAGGAAGCCTGCCGTGGTGGCGAGCTCGACGGACAGCTCCGGGTGGCGCTCGGCCAGCCGCTCGGCGTTGCGCATCATGCGGTCGCGCGCGACCGTCTTCGGCCTGATCCTGTCGAGCAGCCAGGCCGCGCCGCCGCCGCGATGGCCCACGCTGCCGGCGAAGAACACGTCGTGCCGGCGCTCCGCGAGCGGCTTGATCGGCAGGTCGAGCTGGTCCAGGATCCCGATCGGCAGGCGCAGGATCGGCGCCGTCCAGCCGCCGCGGGCGCGGCGCATCCTCAGCCGCGCCTGGCCCGGGAAGTGGTATGCCCACATGCGTCCGTACGCCAGGGTGAGCCCGAGGTTGACCCAGCTCGGGTCGCGCAGCGGGTTGGCTCCCAGCTCGGGACGGACGGCGAGGTTGGTGAAGATCGCACGCACGTCGGCGTGGTAGGCGGGCACCCGGGTCCACTCCTCGCCGATCAGCAGCACCACCACGTCGCGGCCGTAGCTCGGAAGCGACTCCACGTCGTTCGTCGCATACACGGTCAGGCCGCCGCGGTCGAGCCGCCGGTCCATCTCGGCGAGCACCCGCCCGAAGTAGATCTCCTCGGCCTGGGCGCCCTCGGGCAGCGCGGGCGGCTGCCACGGCACGGCCCGGCCGTCGAGGGTGTGGCAGTTCACGTAGGTGTTGCGCAGCACTAGCGGCGGAGCCCGTCGAGCCGGTCGGCCATGAACCCACCGACGGCGGCCGCCGACCCCCTCGTCCTCCACCAGTCGATCGAGCGCTCGTGCAGGTCGTTCATCCGCTGCGGGTCGTCCACGATCGGGAGCACGGTCTCCTCGAGCTGCTCCCAGCGGCTGAGCCGGACGACCGGCGCGTCGTCGTAGAAGTACGGGTCCCGCGGCACGGTGTCCACCACGGTCACACAGCCGCAGCGCAGCGCCTGCCAGAAGCGGTAGGTATCCGGCGCGGTGCCGCGCGGCACGAGCGCCACCCGCGAGTCCATCAGCGCCTCGGAGTAGCTGGCCGCGCGCTCGCCGCGGATCGAGTCCACGAACTCGCGGGTGATCACCATCTCCACCGCCAGGTCCGGCCGCCTGACCGCCAGTGCCTCCGCCTGGCGCAGCATCGCCTCGCGGGCGATCGTCTTCGGGCCCAGGCGCTCGCGCATCTTCGAGACGGCCCCCGGCCGGTGCAGGATGCTGCCCGCGAAGAACAGGTCGGTGCCGCGCTCGGCCAGCGGCTTGAGCGGCAGCTCGAACTGGTTGGCGGTGCCCACCGGCAGCCGCCAGATCGGCGCCACCCACCCGCCCTCGGCGCGGCGCCGCCGGTAGTCGCGCAGGCCCGGGGCGTGGTGCACGAGCGTGCGAGCGTACGCCACGAACCACCAGAAGTTCATCCACGACGGCTCGCGCAGCACATTGGTGGTGAGCGCGGGGCGGACCGGGTAGTTCTTGAAGACGGCGAGCACACGGTCGAAGTAGCGCGGCACGCGCGTGAACTCCTCGCCCATCAGCACCACCACCACGTCCATGCCGTAGCTCGGAAGCTCGTCCAGGTTCTGCGTCATGTAGACGGTCAGCCCGCCGGACTCGAGCCGGCGGTCGAGCTCCGCCAGCACGCCGGCGAAGTAGATCGGGTCCGGCAGCGCGATCTCCTCCGGGACCGCAGGCGGGTGCCAGGGCACGAACTCCTTATCCGACGTCAGCGAGGTGAAGTACCTGTTGCGCAGCTCGGCCACGGTGGGGCGCTGCAACGTAGCGGAGCGGACTTGACCCGGCGGCGGCACGCCGGTTGACTGATGCGGGTGGCGTCGCGCGAGGACATCCTGGACTGCCGGGCGGTCGTACCCGCGGACGTGGTCTACCGCGAGTTCGGCGACGACACGCTCCTGCTCAACCTCAGCACCGGTACCTACCACGGCGTGAACGCGAGCGGCGCGCGGCTGATCGCGCTGCTGCCGGAGGCGGACGGTGACCTGCGGCTGGCGGTGGAGCGACTCGCCGCCGAATGCGGGGTGGGCGCCGGGGAGATCGCGGAGGAAATGGCGGGCTTCTGCGTGCAGCTGGCCGAGCGCGGCCTGCTCGAGGCGACGCCACGGTGACGCGCGAGCGCGCGTTCGGCCTCGACCTGGACGCACGCTTCGGGCTCGACGGCTTCGCCGGCGCGGTGC
>JAXDJC010000232.1:0-3770 GCA_034663685.1 Thermoleophilaceae bacterium | reverse complement strand
GGCGGCTCGTGCTGAGTGCGTTGGCCTCGGTGGTGGCGTTCGCCGCGCTCGGCAGGGTGCTCTCGCCCCAGTACATGATCTGGGTGCTGCCACTGGCCGCGCTGGCGTTCGCCTGGCGCGCGTACGCGCTCGCGGCCGCCGCGACCGCGGCGATGGTGCTCACGCTCGTGGAGTTCCCGAGCCGCTACTTCGACCTCGTCGCGCGCCGGCCGTTCCCGAGCCTCCTGGTGGCGCTGCGGGACGTCCTCCTGCTCGGCGTTCTCGCCCTGGCCGCCCGCGAGCTCGCCTCGGGCAGCAGATTCCCTCGCCTCAGCCGGCGGGCACCAGCAGCTGCTCGATCGACGTAGCCAGGCCGTCGGCGCCGCCCTCGATCAGCACGGCATTGACCCAGGGGTCCTCCTCACTCGTCTCGAAGCGGACGTTGGTGAGGGTGAGGAAGCGCTCGAGGGCGTTCTCGCGCTTGACCCCGATCACGCCGCCGCGGCCGCCGGTCATCCCCACGTCGGAGATGTACGCGGTGCCGCCGGGCAGCACGCGGGCGTCGGCGGTCGGCACGTGCGTGTGGGTGCCCACGCAGGCGGTGGCCCGGCCGTCCACGTGCCAGCCCATCGCCACCTTCTCGCTGGTGGCCTCGGCGTGGAAGTCCATCAGCACATGGTCCGCCTTCCCCCGCAGCTCGGCAAGCACCGCGTCGGCCTCGGCGAACGGAGAACGCGCGGCATCCACGAACACCGTTCCCAGCAGGTTGGCCACGGCGAGCCGGGAGCCGTCCTTCTCGACCACCGTCCAGCCCCTCCCGGGGTTCCCCTTCGGGTAGTTGGCCGGGCGCACGATCCGCTCGTCGCGATCGAGGAACTCGTAGACGTCGCGGTGGCGGTAGGCGTGGTTGCCGAGCGTGACCACGTCCACCTCGAGCTCGTCGAGGAACTCGCGCGCGATCCGCTCGGTGATCCCGAGGCCGCCCGCGGCGTTCTCGCCGTTCACCACCACCCAGTCCGGCTGGTGCTCCTCGCGGAGCCCGGGCAGGAGGTCCGCCAGCGCGCGCCGCCCCGGCTTGCCCACGATGTCGCCTACGAAGAGGAGCCTCACCGGCCGGTACCGTAGCCCCGATGGAGCAGCCCGCAGCCCCGGAGGCCTTCGGCGTGCGGGCACCCGTCCTCGAGGTCCGCGAGATCGAGAAGCGCTTCGGGGACCGCGTGGCGCTGCGCGGCGTGTCCCTCACCGCGGCGTCCGGCGAGCTCGTGGCCGTGATCGGCCCCAACGGCGCCGGCAAGACCACGCTGCTCTCGATCGCGGCCGGCGACCTGCTCCCGGACGGCGGCGAGATCGTGACCGCCCCGCCCCGGATCGGGTGGGTCCCGCAGCAGCAGTCGCTCTACGGGAAGCTCACGGTGGAGGAGAACCTGCGGCTGTTCGCGCGGCTCGAGCGCTGCGAGGACGTGGACGAGACGGTCGGCCGCATGCTCGAGCAGACCGCGCTCGCGGACCGCGCGGACACGCAGGCGAGCGCGCTCTCGGGCGGCAACCGCCAGCGCCTGAACGTGGCGATCGGACTCGTCGGCGATCCCCAATTGCTGCTGCTGGACGAGCCGAGCGCGGCGCTCGATCCGCGGCAGAGGGACCGCCTCTGGGCGTTCGTGCAGAACCTCGCGGACGAGGGCACGACGATCATCTTCACCACCCACAACGTGCAGGAGGCCGACAGCCACGCAACCCAGCTCGTGGTGCTGGCGGACGGCGAGCGGCTCTTCGACGGGTCGCCGAGCGAGCTGCGCGAGGTGGCCGAGGGTGGCGACTTCGAGTCCGCGTTCGTGGCGTTCCTGACGGCGAGGGGCCACTGACCGTGCGCTGGCTGCTCGGCAAGGACCTCCGCATCCTCAGGCGCTCGCCTCTGCTCGTGGCGATGCTCGTGCTCTATCCAGTGCTGATCGCGGCGCTGGTCGGGTTCGCCGTGACGAGTGGCCCGAGCAAGCCGCGGGTTGCGGTGCTCAACGAGATCCCGCCGTCGCAGCAGAAGATCCAGCTGGGCGGCCAGCAGGTGGACGTGGCGAAGGAGGCGCGGCCGCTGTTCGACTCGATCGACCGCGTGAACGTGAAGGACCGCGCCGAGGCGGAGCGGCTGGTGAAGAGCGGCGACGTGCTGGCCGCGGTGATCGTGCCCTCGAACATCACCCGGGCGCTCCAGGACGCCGCTCAGGGCGCGGGCGGCTCCGCGCGAGTGGAGGTGCTCTACAACGCCGAGGACCCGGCCAAGCGGCGCTATGTGGAGAACACGATCAAGGCGCGCGTGCAGGAGGCGAACACGGCGCTGGCCAAGCGCTTCGCCGCGGCGGGCGCCGGCTACATCAAGGTGCTCGCGAGTGGCGGGTCCCTGTCGATCGGCGGCCTCCAGCTCCAGGTGCTCGGCCTCGGGCCGGCCGAGAAGATCCTCCGCGCGGTCCGCGCCAAGCTGCCGCGCAGCGCCCGCGCACAGCGCGCGCAGCTCGACCAGGTGATCGAGTTCGCGCACCTGGGCGGCCAGAACCTCGGCTACGCGGAGACGCTGCTCGGCGCCATCGGCACGCCCGTCCAGGTGGACAGCCGGCTGCTGGGCGGCAGCACCCCGCTCGGTGCGTTCGCCGCGGCGGTGGCCGCGGCGGTCACGCTCATGTTCGTCACATTGCTGCTGGCATCCGGGGCGCTCGCGCTCGAGCGCGAGGAGAATGCCTACCGCCGGCTCGTGCGCGGGCTCGTCTCCCAAACCGAGCTGATCGTGGAGAAGGCCGGCCTGGCGGCGATGTGCTCGGTCGGGGTGGGACTCGTGCTGCTGCTCGGCCTGTCGTTCTCGGCCGACCTGCCGTGGAGCCGGTTCCCGCTGTGGGTGGCTGCGCTGACGTTCGGGGCACTCGCCTTCGGCGCGCTCGGCGTGGCGATGGGAGCGCTGGCGCGCGAGGTGCGCGCGGCCTCGCTGCTCGCCTTCATGGCCGCCCTTCCGATCGCCGTGCTCGGCCTGATCCCGTCCGGCGCCGTGGGCGCGGGGCTCTACGACCTGATCCGGGTGATCTCCGCGCTGTTCCCGTTCAAGCCGGCGCTCGACGCGCTCGAGTCCGCGCTCGGCCGAAGCGGCGGGATGGTGGCTCCGCTGCTGCACCTCACGGCCCTCGCGGTGGTCTACGGCGCGCTGGCCCGAATCGCCCTGCGCCGGTTCGCCTGAGCCATACACTGACTCGGATGGCATTTCCCGCCACCCGCATGCGCAGGCTGCGCCGCACCGGCCTGCTCCGCGGCATGGTCCGCGAGACCGAGCTCACGCCCGCGCACCTCGTCTACCCGATGTTCGTGGAGCTCGGCACAGACCAGCGCACGCCGATCGAGGCGATGCCGGGGATTGACCGGCTGTCGATCTCCCATGCCGTCGAGGAGGCCGCCGCCGCGCACGAGCGCGGCGTGCCGGCCGTGCTGCTGTTCGGCATCCCGTCGCACAAGGACGAGCAGGCGTCGGGCGCGTTCGACGACGAGGGAGTGGTGCAGCTGGCCACGCGCGCGATCAAGGACGCGCTGCCCGAGCTCGTTGTGATCACCGACGTGTGCCTCTGCGAGTACACGTCGCACGGGCACTGCGGGATCGTGCGGGACGACGGCAGTGTCGACAACGACGTGACGCTCGAGCTGCTCGCGAAGACGGCCATCTCGCACGCAGCCGCGGGCGCCGACGCGGTCGCGCCGAGCGACATGATGGACGGGCGCGTGGGCGCGCTGCGCACTCAGCTCGACGCCGAGGGCCACAGCGA
>JAXDJC010000197.1:0-3351 GCA_034663685.1 Thermoleophilaceae bacterium | reverse complement strand
CGACTCGCCCTCGACCGCCGCCTGCGACGCGCCGTGGCGCACGAGGAGCACCTCGGTCGCGTTGTCGGGGAGGGTCCAGGCACGCTGCGGATAGGTCTCGCTCACGCACGGCACCTTGCCAAACCGGGGCGCGCGACGAGCACCCGCGCGGCCGTCATGGCGTCCAGGTCGCCGCGCATCGCGGCACCCGTCCGTCAGGATGGTCGACCGTGGAGTCCATCGACCTCGCAGAGCACTTCCCGTGATCCGCCCGCGCCTCACGCTCGTGCCCCTTGACGGCGACGCCGCGCCGGCGCTCCCGCCGGCCGAGGCCCCGGCCACCGACCTCCACGGCGACCACTGGGCGCGCGGCGCCCGCGCCGACCACGCCGTCAACGTCGTCACGGGCGGTCCGCCCGACTGGGTGCGCCGCCTGCTGCGCCAGGAGCTCGACGGCGCGATCGGCGCCTACCCCGACGAGGCGGACGCGACGGCGGCGATCGCCCACCGGCACGGGCGCGCGCCGGCCGACGTCGTCCTGCTCAACGGCGCCGCGCACGGCTTCGCGCTGATCGCCGAGACGCTGGCGCCGCGGGCGCCGGTCATCATCCACCCGCAGTTCACCGAGCCCGACCGCGCGCTGCGCGCCGCCGGCTGCCGGCCTCGCCACGTGCTCCTCGAGGCGCCGTTCGCGCTGGACCCCGACGCCGTCGCGGCCGACGCCGACCTCGTCGTCGTCGGCAACCCCACCAACCCGACCGGCGTGCTGCACCCGCGCGCCGCGGTGCACGCGCTCGGCGCGCCCGGTCGCACCGTCGTCGTCGACGAGGCGTTCATGGACTTCGTGCCCGGCGAGACTGAATCGCTCGCCGGTCGCAGCGACTTGCCGGGGCTCGTCGTCGTGCGCAGCCTGACAAAGATGTGGGGCCTGGCCGGCCTGCGCGTCGGCTACGTCCTGGCCTCGGCTGAAGTGATCGAACGCTTGCGTACGGCGCAGCCGCTCTGGGCCGTCTCCACTCCGGCCCTGGCCGCGATCGAGGCGTGCACGAGCAAAAGCGTTTCCGCGGAAACGCTTTTGGCGGCGTCAGCTGTCGCCCACGAACGCGACCTCCTCGCGCGGGCCTTGTCATCGCTCGGGTTCCACGTCAGCCCCGGCGCGACGGCCAACTTCCTGCTCGTGCAAGGGCCCGACGGGTTGCACGAGGCACTGCGTGAGCTCGGCGTCGCGGTCCGCCGGTGCGACACGTTCCCGGGTCTCGGTCCGGACTGGGTGCGCATCGCCGTGCGCGACGCCGCGAGCAACGCGCAACTTCTCGCCGCCGCCACCGCGACCCGGTAGCCGCGCGACCGCCACGACCGCTCAGCGGCCGTGAGTTACTTGTGGCGGAAGTGGACGAAGACGCGGCCGAAGTTGTTCGAGTCCTTCTCCACCCGGTGATACATCGCCTTGATGTCCTTCTGATCGAGGAAGCGCAGCACGTGCTTCTTCAGCTGGCCCGAGCCCTTGCCCGGGATGATCTCGACGAGCGGCGCCTTCTTCGCCACGGCCTCGGCCATGATGTCGCGCAGCGCCTTGTCGATCTGCTGGCCACGGTTGAAAACGTCATGCAGATCGAGGACAAGCTTCATGGCGGACAGCCTAATGGGGGCGCGCCGCGGGTGACGTGAGTCATCCTGGTGTCCGAGCCGCCGTCCGGTGAGCACTGTGACAGCCTGGTCCGATGGTTGAGACCTAGGCTTAGATCGTGCCCCGGTCGGTGGTGAGGAGTTCCCCAGGGCTGGTGGGATGTCGTGCCGTTCGAGCACTGATCCATTAGGTCGCCCCGGTCTCCTCGAAGGCTCTGCCGTTGTCACTCGAGCGGGAGGAGACCAAGGAATGTTGTTCGTTGGTGATGACTGGGCTGAAGACCATCACGACGTTGAGCTCGTCGACGTCGCAGGCACGGTCCTGGCCCGTCGGCGGCTACCTGAAGGGGTCACCGGCCTGGAAGGGCTGCACGCGCTCGTCGCCGATCATCTCGGTGACGACGACGAACCCACGGACGTGATCGTGGGGATCGAGACCGACCGCGGGCCATGGGTGCAGGCGCTGATCGCCGCCGGCTACCTCGTCTACGCCGTGAACCCGTTGCAGGCCGCCCGCTACCGCGAACGCCACTCGGTGTCCGGGGCCAAAAGCGACCCGGGTGACGCGCATGTCCTCGCCGAGCTGGTCCGCCTGGACCGCGACCATCACCGGCCCGTCGCTGGTGACTCCGCGGTCGCTGAGCACGTGAAAGTGTTGACGCGCACGCATCAGTCGATGATCTGGTCGCGGCAGCGGCAGACGAACACGCTGCGCTCGATGCTGCGAGAGTTTTACCCCGCTGCGCTTGTCGCGTTCGGTGACGACCTCGCTGCCCGCGACGCGCTCGCGGTTCTAGCGGCCGCACCGACCCCCGAGCAGGGCCGGGCCCTGACCCCAGCCAGGGTTCGCACCTTGCTGACACGGGCCGGGCGGCAACGCAACACTGGGACCAAAGCTGAGCAGATCGTGACCGCGTTGCGCAGCCCGCAGTTGCCCGCTCGAGCGGGTGTCATCGGCGCTTACGCGGCCAGCGTGTCCGCGTTGGTGGTCGTGATCACGGCCCTCGTCGGGCAGACCGAGGTGCTGCGGGGGCAGGTGGAGGCGGGTTTTGGCCGGCACCCGGACGTTGAGATCTACCGCAGCCAACCCGGCCTCGGTGAGATCCTCGGCGCCCGGGTGCTCGCCGAGTTCGGAGACGACCCGACCCGCTACAGCGACGCGAAAGCCCGCCGCAACTACGCCGGGACCAGTCCCATCACCAAAGCGTCCGGAAAAAGCAAAGCAGTGCTCGCGCGCCACGTTCGCAACCGGCGCCTCGCTGACGCTCTCTACCAACAAGCCTTCGCCGCGCTGAGCGCATCACCTGGCGCGAGGGCCTACTACGACGACCGCAGAGCCCGCGGCGCCACCCACCACCAAGCCCTCCGCGCGCTCGGCAACCGCCTCGTCGGGATCCTGCACGGCTGTCTACGCCACCACACCCCCTACAACGAGACCATCGCCTGGGCACACCAACACCGAGACCAACAAGCCGCCGCTTGACCGCCTACGGCCGTGGGATGTCTAAGCCGCCTCAACCGGGGTGAACTTGTCCGAGGCGAAGGCGTCGCTATGCCGCGAAGACGGGAAGAATCAGGGCGGCGAACTCAGCGGACGCCGACGTGCTCTTCGGGGCGGTCGCAGCAGACATCGAAGCCAGAGTGCCGCGGACATTCGATGTCGTCAGCGGCGGGGCAGTAATACAGATCCGGGCAGCCGCATGCAGCCGAAATCCGCGCCCAGGCGGCATTAGCCCTGGCCGCGAC
>JAXDJC010000189.1:0-8740 GCA_034663685.1 Thermoleophilaceae bacterium | reverse complement strand
CGACTCGCTCGTGACCAAGTGCCCGTCGAAGTTCACGAAGAAGCCCAAGTCGAGCTGAGTTGGCCGGCGTCGGCTCCGCCTGCCTCGTAGTCGCGCTCGTCAGCGCGGTCTACGCCGCGGGCGCCTCGCTCTACGGCGTGCGCTCCGGCAACGCGCGCTTCGTGACGTCCGGCCGCCGGGCGATCTACTGCATCGCCGGGCTGACCGTGGGCGCCACGGCGATCCTCCAGGCGGCGTTCATCCGCTCGGACTTCTCGTTCGCGCTCGTGGCCGAGGGGTCGTCCACGGACACGCCGAGCTTCTACAAGGTCACCGCGATGTGGGCCACCCAGGACGGGTCGCTGTTGCTGTGGGCGCTGCTCCTGTCGCTGTTCTCGAGCGCCGTGCTGTTCCTCACGCGCCGCTCGCTGCGCGAGATCGCGCCCTACGCCACGGCCGTCCTCGGCGCCGTGGCCTTCTTCTTCCTGCTGCTGATGGTGGCGTGGGAGAACCCGTTCGACACGCTGGCGATGCCGCCGGTCGAGGGCAGCGGGCTCAACCCGCTGCTGCGCCACCCGGCGATGATGATCCACCCGCCGATGCTCTACACGGGCTACGTGGGCTTCACGATCCCGTTCGCGTTCGCCGTCGGCGCGCTGATCACGCGCAACACCGGCGCCGACTGGATCAGGGCCACGCGGCGGTTCGCGCTCGTGGCGTGGACGTTCCTCGGCACCGGCATCCTGCTCGGCGCCCTGTGGTCCTACACCGAGCTCGGGTGGGGCGGCTACTGGGCCTGGGACCCGGTGGAGAACGCGTCGCTGATGCCGTGGCTGATCGGCACCGCGTTCCTGCACTCGGTGATGGTGCAGGAGAAGCGCGGGATGCTCAAGATCTGGAACGCCGTGCTGATCGTGGGCGCGTTCGTGATGGCCCTGCTCGGCACGTTCCTCGTGCGCTCCGGCGTGCTCGACTCGATACACGCGTTCGGCGCGTCCACGCTCGGCCGGCCGTTCCTGGCCTTCATCGGGATCGTGCTGATCGGCTCGGTGGCGCTGATCGTGTCGCGGCGCGAGTCACTGCGCACGGACGCGCGGCTCGACTCGCTCCTGTCCCGCGAGGCGTTCTTCCTGCTCAACAACCTCGTGCTCGTGGCCATGTGCATCGTGGTCTTCTGGGGCACGTTCTTCCCGCTGATCTCCGAGGCGCTCACGGGCGACCGGCGCAGCCTCGGCCCGCCGTTCTTCAATCGCGTGAGCGTGCCGCTCGCGCTCGTGCTCGTGCTGCTCTCGGGGATCGGGCCGATGCTCACCTGGCGGCGGATCACGCCCGGCGCGCTGCGGCGCTCGTTCCAGTGGCCGTTCGCCGCGGCCGCCACCGCGCTCCTGCTGATGTACCTCGTCACGCCGGCCGAGGAGAGCATCACCTCGCTCCTGATGTTCACGTTCGTGGCGTTCGTGATCGCCGTGGTCGCCCAGGAGGTCGGGCGTGGCACGGCCGCGCGCCGCACGATGACGGGCGAGCGCGTGCCGGCGGCGCTCGGCTCGCTGCTCGTGCGCAACCGCCGGCGCTACGGCGGCTACCTCGTGCACATCGGGATCGCCGTGGCGTTCCTCGGGGTGGCCGCGTCGTCGGCGTTCCTGCACCAGCGCGACGTGCGGCTGAGCCCGGGGCAGACCGCCAAGGCCGGCCAGTACACGATCACCTACCGCCGGCCCACGGCCCGGCTGCTCGACGACACGTCGGGCACGGGCGCGCCCGTCACGTTCGGCGCGGTGATCGACGTGCGCAAGGGCGACAAGCGCTGGACCATGCACCCGCAGCGCAACTACTACACGGCCGACGACGGCCGCGGCGGCCAGTTCGGCCGCTTCTTCATGGGCGAGTCCACGAGCGAGGTGGACCTGCGCTGGGGCATCACGCGCGACCTGTGGACCGCCGTGCAGCCGGACCTGACGATCCTGATCGACCCGATCCGGCGGGCCAACCGCCAGTTCACCGGGCAGCCGGCCAGCGTGCAGGCGCTGATCATCGCGGCGATCGCCGACCGCTACCGCCTGCACGCACCGCCCGCCACGTTCCGCTTCATCGACTCGCCGGGCGTGGCGTGGATCTGGATCGGCGGCGCGTTCGGGCTGATGGGCTCGATCTGGGCGCTGTGGCCGGGCGCGGAGGCCCGCCGCCGGCGCGAGTCGAGCCTGGCCGCGGCGCGACTCGGCCGCGAGCTCTCGCGGGCCTAGAGCACGCCGCGGGCGCGCCCTCTACCTAGACTCAACCGGTGGACTTTGCGATCGCGTTCGTCGTGCTCGCGGTCGTGGTCGCCCTGGTGGTCGCGCGGCCGCTCCTGCGCCCGGTGGAGGCCGAGGCCGACGACGCCCGGCGGCGGGCGCTCGAGGCGACCAAGGAGGCGAAGTACCGCGAGATCCGCGACGCCGAGCTCGATCGCGAGATGGGCAAGCTCTCGCCGGAGGACTGGCGTACGGTGGACCGCGAGCTGCGCGCGCAGGCGATCGGGATCCTCCGCGAGCTGGACGAGCTCGACGCCGTGCAGGGTGCGCGTGAAGCCGGGTCCCCGCCCGGCTAACCTACGCGACCGTGCATTCGATCCTCGAGATAGTTCAGATCGGCCTGTCGGCCGTCCTGATCCTGCTGATCCTCCTGCACTCGGGCAAGGACGCGGGCCTGTCGGGGGCGTTCGGCGTGGGCGGCGGCAGCGGGCCGTTCGGCGGCGGCTCACTCGTGGAGCGCAACCTCGATCGCTGGACGATCTTCTTCGGCGTCCTCTTCGTGATCAACATCTTCGTGCTGCTGAAGGCCTTCTAGCGCCGCCCCGCGGCGCCGCGCCTCCTACTTCGCGAGGAACTCGTCGAGGCCGGCGCGGGCCTCCTTCTGCACCTTGCCGCGCACGATCGGCGTCCAGCCGAGCAGCAGGCCGGGCGGGCCGAGCGCCTGCCGCGACCACGCGTAGAAGGAGAACGAGTCGCGGTGCTCGGCGATCAGGCCGTCGCGGAACCGGAACTCGGCGCGGATGTCGTTGTGCACCTTGCGGCCGGTCCGGAACGTGTAGTCGGCGAGCCAGTGGGCGCTGCCGCGCTCGTCGCCGGCCTCGTGCTCGGCGAGCTTCACCTCGAGGTCCTCGGCGCGGCCTGTGAGCATCCGCCACATCCCGCCGGCCTCCTCGCCGCGCAGGTCGGTGAAGACCGGGTCCGAGAACTGCACGTCCGGCGCGTAGCAGGCGGCCATGGCGTCGCCGTCGTTGCGGGCGAACGCGGCGTAGAAGCGCTGGATCAGCTCGTCGTTGGGATGGGCCATCGCGCCAGCGTACTCAGCGAACGCGGACGAGCGCCCGGTTGCTCGTGCTCGGCTTCTCCTTGTTGCCGGAGTTGTCGACCGAGCGGACGTGCAGGCGGTAGGCGCCGGGGGGGAGCGTCACCCGCGTCACCAGCTTCCACGATTTGGTCCCGCGCGCCCGGAGCAGCACCGGCCGGCGGCAGTTGCGCGGCCCGGTGAAGCGGCCGTTCGGCTGGAGGAAGCGGCACGTGTTGCCCGCGATCCGCGCCACCGAGACGAGCACGGCGGCCACGCTGCCCTTGCAGCCGGTGTCCGCCGCCCGCCCCTGCATGCTCACACCGGTGCGCCCGATGCCCACGCGCGTGCGATCGAGCACGGTGCGCGGCGGCGTGCGGTCCCTGCACGCCGCCGGGCCGGGCACGAGCGACGGGCCGGTGGCCGGGTTGCCGGGCACGCCCAGGTCGGGCTGCCCGGCGCCGCAGCCCGCGCCCACGCTGCCACGGGTGGCGGCGCCGAGCGGCTTGTCCGAGCCGGACAGCGCCGGGTACACGTCGAGGTAGTAGCGCTTGGCCGGCTTGCCGTCGCAGCCGAACAGCACCACCCCGCGGGTGAGCACGTTGCTCGAGCCCGGCTGGTCGATGCCGTCGAAGTCCATCATCCGCCCGCTCGCGTCCACGGCGCGCGAGCCGAAGCCGGTGTAGCCGTCGAGCGCCACCACCGTGCCCTTGCCCGGCGTGAGCGCGGTGGCGCCCCTGTCCGCGATCCACGCTCCCACGGCGCCCTGGGTGGGCCGGCGGGTGAGCTTGCCGTCGGGCAGGATGAAGCGTCCGGGCCGGATCTCGGCGGTGGGGTCCATGCCGTGGGCGTCGAGGATCGAGGCCAGCTCGTTGGCCACCATCGCCGAGGCGGTCGGCCCGAGCCCCTCCGCCTCGAGCTTGTGGCTGTGGCCCTTCGGGTCGCTCGACTGTGCGTCGCACTCGTCGGTGGTGAATACGCCGGGCTCGACGAACGCCCACGGCGGGATCTCGTAGCCGATCAGGTCGTCGGCCAGGCCGGCCTGGAACCGGAACGCCCCCTTCGCGTGCCAGATCGGGATCGCCGGGTTGGGCCGGTTCGGGCAGGTGACCTCGTCGATCCCGTGCGGGCCGCCGATGGTGAGCGCGGGGAAGGCCTCGCCCGGGTTTGCCACCACCTGGAGCGCCGGGCCAATGTCGAGCACGCTCACGAAGGTGCGGGCGTCCGTGCCGGCCTTGTCCGTCTTCTGGCCGGCCGTGTACGTGGGACGCTCGCCGAACAGCCCGGCGAAGAACGCGGCCTTGAACGCGTTGTTCTCGATCGGCACCTGCAGCTCGCGGCGGTCGAAGCGCAGCGCGCCGAACGGGACCTGGTCGGCCTTGGGCGCCTCGGAGGCGACGGCGTCGGCCAGCGCCTCGCCGGTTGCCTTGTTCTGGGGATGGCAGCCGTCGTTGCCCCCGTCCGGCTTCAGGCACTCGGGGAAGTTCTTGTGCACATCCGGCACCGTCTCCGGGTCCTCCTGCGATCCGTTCTCGCCCGCGAAGAAGATCGGCAGCCCCGCCTGGCCGCCGCTCTCGAGCTTGCGGTTGAACCAGCCCGGCCAGTCGGAGCTGATCTGCTGGGCGAGCGGCACGCACTCGGTCCCGCCCGGCAGCGGGCTGCAGCGCCCGGAGTGACCCGTCTGCTGGTTGTGCGCCGCGAGCCCGAGCAGCGTGGCGATCGGCCTGCCGCCCGCGTCGCGCGCCTGGACGATGCGCATCTTCGGGTCGATCGCGGCGGGCAGCTCCTTCTTGTCGAAGGTCGTCGGGTAGTTGTTCGACAGGTTGATCGCCAGGTTCTTCGGCAGCTCCACCTGACGCGCCCAGATGCTCGCCGGCCGCAGGTCCCTGTACGCCGCCACGGCCGCCTCGGCCATGCGCTCCACGAGGAAGTCCATGTAGTACTCGTTCACGCTCGAGCGGGCGCCCACGCCCACCGCGGGGATCTCCGGCGCGCCGTAGATGCCCACCGTGTCCGGCGAGCTCTCGTTGTGGTTGGCGCTCACGATCACGCTGGTGATCGCGGGCTCGAGCTGCTTCACCCGGTTGCGCACCTCCTCGAGGTAGTTCTCGAAGATGCCCTGTGCGACCACTGAGATCAGGACGTAGGTGCGGCTGCCGTCGGCGATGGCCACGGCCCGCGCGTCGATCGGGTCGTGCGGTGGATAGGCCGCGATCGCGTTGAGCGCGCCGGAGAGGTACATCCCGTCGTAGCGCTGGTTGGCGTCCTGGTCGCAGAACGGCTCGGGGTAGTCGTAGCGCCCGTTGCCGTTCTGGTCCACGTAGGGCTCCTGGTAGCGGTAGGCGCGCGGGCCGGTCATCACGTCGCGCGGGCAGAGCGCGAAGTCCTGGGCGTCCGTGGCGGCGCTGAAGGCCGGGGGCGTGGTGTCCACCTTCGCGGCGCCCACGCGGAAGCCCGTTGCCTGGGCGCCCGCCGAGCCGGGGAGCGCCAGCGCCACGATCGCCACGGCCAGCATCGCTTTCCCCCGTCCCCCCACCCGGGGGAGGCTAAAGCTCGGCGCCGATTCCGGCGGCGCTCATGTACCGTCCTCCCACGATGGCCGGGGGGACCGTTGCCGCGTCACTGGCCGCCGCCCTTGCGCTAGCGCTGGCGGCGCCGGCGCTCGCGGCGCCCGAGCCGCAGCCGCCCGGCACGAACGACGCGGGCGGCTTCAGGGACATCCTGCCGCCGGGCACGAACGGCCGCGTGAACGGCGCGGACCTGCTCAGCTTCTACGCCGGCGGTCAGCGCCCCGCGCACAACGACGACCAGCTCGGCATGTACTCCGGGCTGCCGCGCGCGGCCACGCCGTTCGACGGCGGCACGCTCGAGCGCTTCTTCAAGGACTCGACCTTCGGCGTGCAGCCCGACCAGGTGGAGCGTCGCTACAGCCCGCGCGACGACGTGACGATCGTGCGCGACCGCGGCTACGGCGTGCCGCACATCTACGGCGCGACGCGTCAGGGCGCGATGTTCGGGATCGGCTACGCCACCGCCGAGGACCGGCTGTTCTTCGTGGACATCCTCCGGCACGTGGGGCGGGCGCAGCTCTCGTCGTTCGCCGGCGGCACCGAGTCCAACCGTGCGATGGACCGCGGCGTGTGGCAGGTGGCGCCGTACACGGAGGCGGACCTCGAGCGCCAGACCACGCAGACCCGCCCGGGCTTCGAGAACGAGGCGGCCACGATCCGCGAGGACGCGCGCAACTACGTGGACGGGATCAACGCCTACATCGCCGAGGCGCGGCTCGACCCGACCAAGATGCCCGGCGAGTACGCCGCGATCGGGCGGCCGCAGGGCCCCACCGACTGGACCCAGGCCGACTCGGTGTCGGTGGCCACGCTCGTGGGGGCCGTGTTCGGGGCGGGCGGCGGCGGCGAGCTGCAGTCGGCGCTTGCGCTGGAGGAGGCCCGCGCGCGCTTCGGGGACCGGGAGGGCACGCGCGTGTGGCGCGACTTCCGCTCCGCGAACGACCCGGAGGCGCCCACCACGGTGCACGGCCGGTCGTTCCCCTACGAGCCGGACCCGAAGAAGGTGCGCGGCACGGCGCTGCCCGATCCCGGCTCGATCAAGGACCTGGTGACCGACGACCCGGCCGCCACCGGCGCAACCAGCGCACGCGGCGGCCTGGCGCTGCCGCGGACGATGTCGAACGCGCTGCTCGTGTCGGCGCGCGAGTCGCGCACGGGCCATGCGCTCGCGGTCTTCGGCCCGCAGACGGCCTACTTCGCGCCGGAGATCCTGATGGAGCAGGAGGTTCACGCACCGGGGATCGACACGCGCGGGGCCGGCTTCCCCGGGGCCAACCTGTTCGTGTCCATCGGCCGCGGGCGCGACTACGCGTGGAGCGCCACGTCGGCGGTGCAGGACCTGACCGACACCTACGCGGTGCCGCTCTGCGAGCCCGGCGGCGGCACGCCCACGATCGACTCGATGCACTACGTGTTCCGCGGCGAATGCCGCGCGATCGACGTGCGCGAGCGCGTGAACTCGTGGACGCCCAACGCCGCCGACCAGACACCGGCCGGGAGCGAGACCCTGCACGCGCAGGTCACCGCGCTCGGGATCGTGATCGCGCGCGCGACCGTGCACGGGCGGCCGGTGGTCTACACCAAGCTGCGCTCCACCTACCTGCACGAGCCGGACTCGAGCCTCGGGCTGTCGTACTTCAACTCGCCCGACCAGATCAAGGGCCCACGCGACTTCCAGAAGGCCGCGGCGCTCGTCAACTACTCGTTCAACTGGTTCTACGTGGACTCGAAGCACATCGCGTACATGAACGCGGGCCTCAACCCGGCGCGCAACCCGAGCGCCGACCCGGACCTGCCGGTCTTCGGCACGCGCAAGTACGAGTGGCGCGGCTGGAACCCGGACACGAACTTCGTGCCGATCCCGCCGATCCGGAGCCGCCCGCAGGCGCTCGACCAGAGCTACATGACGAGCTGGAACAACAAGCAGGCGCGCGGCGTGCGCGCGTCCGACCGCAACTGGAGCTTCACGTCCGTGCACCGCTCGCAGCCGCTCGACGACCGGGTCAGGCCGCTGATCCGCGGCAAGCGGAAGGCCACGCTGCCGGAGCTGGCGCAGGCCATGAGCGACGCGTCCACGGTCGATTTGCGCGGGGACAAGGTGCTGCCGTGGGCGCTCGATGTGATCGGTCACGTGAAGGGCGAGCCGCTGGCGAGCGCGGTGGCCAAGCTGCGGGCCTGGCAGCGGGCGGGGGCGCACCGAATCGACCGCGACGGCGACGGCCACTACGAGAGCTCCGACGCGATCACCGTGATGGACGCGTGGTGGCCGCTCTGGGTGCACGCGCAGTTCGGGCCCGTGCTCGGCCCGAAGGTGACCAGCTCGTTCGAGCTGCTGCATCCGGTCGACAACCACCCCAACAACCACGGCCAGCACCTCGGCTCCGGCTGGCAGGACGGCTGGATGGGCAACGTGCAGAAGGACCTGCGCACGCTGCTCGGCAGGCCGGTGCGCGGGCGCTACTCGCGCGTGTACTGCGGCGCTTCGAAGGGCACCGGGCCGGACGGCGCGGAGGTGCGCGCCACGCGGGGGCGCTGCCGGGCCGTGCTCCTCTCTTCGCTGCGCCAGGCGCTCGGGGCGGACCCGGCCCAGCTCTACAGCGACGCGGTGTGCGACCGGGCGGGTCGCGGCGGCGACCAGAAGTGCTTCGACAGCATCTGGTTCCGCCCGCTCGGGGCCGTCACGCAGCCGGTGATCGACTTCCAGAACCGGCCGACCTACCAGCAGGTCGTAGAGGTGCGCGGCACCTCGCCGCGCTAGTAGCTCAGCTGCGCTCCAGGTACCTGGCCTCGACCGCGTCGAACACGCGGGCGGGGAGGAGCCTGTTGAGCGTGACCTGGGCGATCGCGTCCGGGCCCACGAGGTAGCGCGGGCGCGGGCGGCTGGT
>JAXDJC010000186.1:0-2566 GCA_034663685.1 Thermoleophilaceae bacterium | reverse complement strand
GGCCGCGCGCTCAAGCGCGTCACGCTCGAGCTCGGCGGCAAGAGCCCCAACATCATCCTCCCGGACGCCGACCTCGACGCCGCGATCAAGGGCTCGTTCCAGGGCATCTACTACAACACCGGCCAGGCCTGCAACGCCGGCTCGCGGCTGTTCGTGCACCGCGACCAGTACGACGAGGTGGTCTCCAAGCTCGCCGAGCGGGCGCAGCGCGCGAAGGTGGGGCCCGGGCTCGATCCGGAGACCCAGTTCGGGCCGGTCGTGTCGCAGGAGCAGCACGACCGGGTGATGAGCTACATCAACTCAGCGATCGAGGACGGGGCCGAGCAGGTCGCCGGCGGCGACGGCGACGGGCTCTTCATCCGCCCCACGCTCTTCAGCGGCGTGACCGACGACATGCGCGTGGCGCGCGAGGAGATCTTCGGTCCGGTCCTGGTGGCGATGCCGTACGACGACCTGGAGGAGGTCGCGGCGCGGGCGAACGACAGCGAGTACGGGCTGGCCGCCGGGGTGTGGACGCGCGACGTGGGCAACGCGCACCGGCTCGCGGCGATGCTGAAGGCCGGCTCGGTGTACGTGAACGTGTGGGGACCGGCCGACCCGGCCGCTCCCTTCGGCGGCTATAAGGCCTCGGGCATCGGCCGCGAGATGGGGCACGCCAACCTCGACGCCTACCTCGAGATCAAGACTGTCTGGACGTCCCTGTAGGAAGCTCGGTCATCGGACCCTGACCGCCCTCCAGGCCGCCTCCGCGAGGGTGGGCTCGGCCGCGTCGATCGATTCACTCGTGCGTCCGGCCGACCAGTGGCGGCAGAACTCCTGGCTGGGGCCGAGCAGGACGGCGTGCAGCAGCCCGATCGGCAGCCGCTGCACCTCGCCGGCCTCGATCCACCGATCCAACCACCTCTGCACCGCCGCGAACACCCGCCGGTTCACCCCGTCGAGCTCTTGCGCGCCCGCCCCCACGACCTCGGGGTCCCGGCTCGTGAACAGGAACCGCGCCAGCTCCCGGTTGCGCTTGACCCAGCGGAGGTGGCTGCGGACGAGGCTCTTGACGGCCTCCTCGGCGCTGCCGTGCTCGCGATTCAGGTCGCGGAGCAGGCCGCGGTGATAGTCGGCGAGGCCCTCCACGTAGATCGCGGCCGCGATCTCCTCCTTGCCCTCGAAGTGGTGGTACACGCTCCCCACGCTCGCGTGCGCCTGCTCAGCGATGTCCTGAATCCCGGCGCGGAGGTAGCCGGCCTCGTCGAACAGGACGAGGGCGGCGTCGAGGATGTCGCCGCGCCGGCCGCGAGCCGCGCGCGACGCGCCGCGCTTGGCGAAGCCGCGCGGGCCGGCGCCCGGGGGCCGCGTGTCGCCGTCTAGCGGCGGCCACGAGGCCGGCGGACCGGGACCGCCCTCGTCGCCCGGATCCCGCGTGCCGGCGGCGTCCCGCCCCGTTTCGCTCATGCCCCGCCCTGTGTCACATGGTTCTCCGCCACTAGAATCAGATTCTAGAATACCGTTCTAGTCGCGTGAAGGACCGTGTCGGGCCGGCCGGCGGCGAACCGCCCAGGCCGGCACGCCCCCCGGTGCGCCGCCCTAAGTGCTCGCCGTTGGCATGGCGGCCGAGCGCCGGCTAGCGAGCCCGCTCGCCGTGCTCCTGGAGCCAGTGCAGCAGGCCGCCCTCCACGAGGATCTCGCGCTCCTTGGGCGCGAGATCGTGGGTGACCTTGAAGTCGTCGCCGCCGTCGATCTGCACGGTCACGTCGTCAGCTCCGGAGGAGAGCTCCTCGCGCACCTTGGGCAGCGTCCAGGTGTCCCCCACCTCGGCGCGGTCGTAGTCGGAGTCCTCCTTGAACGTCAGCGCGAGGATCCCCTGCGCCACGAGGTTGCGGCGGTGGATCCGCGCGAACGACTTCGCGAACACGGCCTTCACCCCGAGCTGGAGCGGCGCCAGCGCCGCGTGCTCGCGCGAGCTCCCCTGGCCGTAGTTCTCGCCCCCGACGATGAACCCGCTCCCCCACTCGGCGAGCCGCTTGCGAAACTCGGGATCGCGGTGGCGGAAGGTGAACTCGGCGATCGCGGGGATGTTCGAGCGGTACGCCATCACCTCGGCGCCGTCGGGCGCGAGGTCGCCGGTCGAGATGTCGTCCGGCTGCACGGTGGCGATCCGGGCCTCGATCGACTCCTCCATCGGCTCGTGCTCGGGCGGCTCCTTGATGTTGGGCCCGCGCGGGATCTCGATCCGCTCGGCCTCGTCCTCCGGCGCCGGCTGGAAGATGTGCACGTCGTCGACGTACGGCTTCAGCTCGGGCTCCGGGCACATCTCGGGCGGATCGCCGAACTCGCGCGGGTCCGCGATCCTGCCCTCGACCATCGACACCGCCGCGACCGCCGGCGAGCAGAGGTAGACGGAGTCCTCGGGCGTGCCGCTCCGGCCGGGGAAGTTGCGGTTCATCGTGCGCAGCGAGTTGGAGTCCGAGGGCGGCGCCTGGCCCATCCCCACGCACGGCCCGCAGACCGGCTCGAGCATCCGCACGCCGCCCTCCGAGAGCTGCCGGTACACGCCCGACTCCGCGATCGCCGA
>JAXDJC010000176.1:0-10621 GCA_034663685.1 Thermoleophilaceae bacterium | reverse complement strand
CGTGAGTGCCGCCGAACCCGATCCGCGCCGCCAGGTGGATCACCACCTCGCAGCCCGCCGCCTGGTCCTGCCACGGCCCGGGGGCGGTCACGTCGCCGGCCACCACGCCGCGCTCGGGGTCGGCCGTGAGGTCCACGCCGCGGACCTCCCAGCCCTCGGCTGCGTAGCGGTCGGCCAGCGCGCGCCCGATGAAGCCGAGCGCGCCGGTCAGGAAGACGTGCCCGCGGCCGCCGGCTCGCCCGCGGCCGTCAGCCATCGTGGCGCGAGGTGCCGCGGCCCGCCGCGCTGGGGTCGAGGCCGATCCGCTGCATGTAGCCGGCACGGTCGCTCGGGTCGGTGGAGTTGGTGACCCGGTCCACGTCGAGGGCGCGCATCAGCCGGTGCCGGGCGCGGGTGGGCAGCGCCCGGGCGAGCCGCGAGGTGAACGCGAACTCGCGCGGCACGAACACGTCCGGCCGCGGGTGGCGGATCGCCGCCACCACAGCGCTCGCCACCTGGTCCGGCGAGATCCACTTGGCCGAGCGCGGCGGCTTGGTCCCCTTCGCCAGCTCGGTGTCCACGAGGCCGGGGAAGACGCCGGTGAGCTCGATGCCGGAGCCCTGGAGCTCCTCGCGCACGCCGTCGGTGAGCGCCAGCACGGCGTGCTTGGTGGCCGAGTAGCTCACCTCGCCGGGGGGCGCGACCCAGCTCGCGCTCGAGGCGATGTTCACCAGGTGCCCGCGGCCGCGCTCGCGCATCCGCGGCAGCGCGGCGCGCATCCCGTGGACCACGCCCATCACGTTCACGGCGAACTGCCGCTCGGTGGCGGCGTCGTCCTCCTCGAGGAACGGGCCGACCAGCAGGATGCCCGCGTTGTTGACCATCACGTCGAGCGGGCCGAGGTGCTCCTCCACCCCGTCCACGAACGCCTCCATCGAGGCGCGGTCGGTCACGTCCACCTCGAAGGCGTGCACCTCGCCGTCGATCGCGGCCGCCGCCTCCTCGGCCGCGGCCAGGTCCACGTCCCCGATCCCAACTCGCGCGCCCGCGCGCGCGAGCTCGCCGGCGATCGCGCGCCCGATTCCCCGCGCCCCGCCCGTGACCGCCACCACTCGCGCGTTCAACTCGGCCATTCGGGTAGGACACTATCTCCATGGCCACCCTCGAAGGCAGCAACACCTCACTCTGGATCGCCAGCACCGGCCAGACGGCCTATCCCGAGCTCGACCGCGAGATCCACGTGGACGTGGCCGTGCTCGGCGGCGGGATGGCCGGCCTGATCACCGCGCTGCTGCTCAAGCGCGACGGCCGGCGCGTGGCGGTGGTCGAGGCCGGGCGGGTGGCGGCGGGCGTGACCGCTTACACCACGGCCAAGGTCAGCTCGCTGCACGGGATCGTCTACCAGTCGGTCGAGTCGAGCTTCGGCGCCGAGGGCGCCCGCACCTACGCGCAGGCGAACGAGGCCGGGATCGAGCGGATCGGCGCCCTTGTGGACGAGCTCGGCATCGACTGCGACTGGCGCCGCAAGCCCGCCTACACCTATGCCGAGGACGAGCAGGGCAACCGCAAGGTGCAGGACGAGGTTCAGGCCGCGCTGCGCGCCGGGCTCCGCGCCGGCTACACCACCGAGACCGACCTGCCGTGGGCCGTCGAGGGCGCGATCCGCGTGGAGGACCAGGCCGAGTTCCACCCGCGCAGGTTCCTGCTGGCGATCGCCGAGCAGATCCCCGGTGACGGCAGCCACGTGTTCGAGAGCACGCGGGCCACGGGCGTCAAGGAGGGCGAGCCGATGCGCGTGGAGACCGAGCGCGGCATCACGCTGCGCGCGGAGCACGTGGTGGTGGCGACGCACTTCCCGTTCCTCGACCGCGGCGGCTACTTCGCCCGCATGCACCCGGAGCGCTCCTACGCGCTCGGCCTCTACGTGCGCGGCACGGCGCCGCAGGGGATGTACCTCAGCACCGAGAGCCCGTCGCACACCGTGCGCTCGCACCCGACCGAGCGCGGCGAGCTGGTCATCGCAGGCGGCGAGAGCCACAAGGTCGGCCAGAGCGGGGAGGACACGGCCGACCGGGTGGCGCGGCTCGAGAGCTGGGCGCGCGAGCGCTTCGACGTCGAGGAGATCGCCTACCGCTGGTCGACCCAGGACAACATGCCGGTCGACGGCGTGCCGTACATCGGCAAGCTGCACCCGGCGGCCAAGCGGCTCTGGGTGGCGACAGGGTTCAAGAAGTGGGGCCTCGCCTGGGGCGCGGCGTCGGCGGAGATCCTCACCGACCTGATCGGCGAGCGGACCAACGGCTGGGCGTGGCTCGTGGACCCCAACCGCTTCAAGCCCGGCGCGGCGGCGAAGGAGTTCGTGAAGGAGAACGCCAACGTGGGCTGGCGCTTCGTGCGCGACAAGGTCGCCGCCGCGGACTTCTCCTCGCTCGACGAGCTCGAGCCGGGCCGGGGCGGCCTTGTGCGCGAGGGCGCCGGCAAGGTGGCCGCCTACCGCGACGAGGCCGGCGAGCTGCACGTGCTCTCGCCCACCTGCACGCACCTCGGCTGCACGGTCAAGTGGAACACGGCCGAGAAGAGCTGGGATTGCCCGTGCCACGGGTCGCGCTTCCATTTCGACGGGACCGTGCTCCAGGGCCCGGCCGTGGAGGGTTTGTCGCCCAGGACCTCGGGTAGCCGCAAGCCATGAGCGACATCGAGCAGGAGCACCAGGGCGGGCCCGACGAGGTGCCCACCGACGAGCAGCTTGACGTGGAGGGCCCGAACGAGAGCACGGAGCCGACCGGGGCGCCGGGGTTGGACGAGGGCGGCGCCGAGGACGACGAAGGCGACGGCAGCGGCCAGCAGTGACAACGGCGGCCCGGGCCGCCGCTCCCTTCGAGCCTGATCCCTTTTACCCCCTATAGCGGGTAAAACGGATCAGCCTCGGCTCCGGCTACCGTCCACGGCGTGTCCCTGACGGTTCAGATCGGGCTCGTCTTCGCGCTCGCCACCGCGTTCACGTCGATCCTCGGGTTCCTGCTCAAGCACCGCGGTGCCGGGCAGGCTCCGCCGATCGACGCACGGCGGCCGGTGCGCTCGTCGCTCGCGCTGTTCACGGCGCGCGACTACACGATCGGGATCATCGTGGCCACCGCATCGTGGGGCCTCCACGTGTCCGCGCTCGCGCTGGCGCCGATCTCGCTGGTGCAGTCCGTGATCGCCGGCGGGCTCGTGCTCCTCACCGTGCTCGCCGACCGGGTCTTCGCGCAGCGGGTCACGCGCAGGGAGTGGATCGGGGTGGCGCTCACCGCGCTCGGCCTCGCGTTCCTCGCGGCCACGATGAGCGGCACCGGCGGCGAGGCGCACTCGGCCCACGCCACGGGCACGCTCGCGCTCTACGCGGGCCTGCTGACGGTCGCCGGGTTCGGCGCCGCCGCCGCGGGCTGGCGGCGCGGGCGCGCCGGCGCGCCGATGGTGGGCGTTGGGGCGGGGCTGCTCTGGGGCGCGTCCGACGTGTCGATCAAGGCGCTCAGCCACTCGCTCGACGCCGACGGCTTCCTCGTGATCGTCCACCCGCTCGCGCTCGTGATCCTCACGCTGTCGCTCGTGGGGCTCACCGTGTCCGCGCGCAGCCTCCAGCAGGGCGGCGCGGTGCCGGTCATCGCCGCCACCAGCGCGGCCGCCAACCTGGTCACGATCGCCGCGGGCCCGATCGTCTTCGGCGAGCCGATGCCGGACGACCCGCTCGGCTTCGGGCTGAGGATCGCGGCGTTCGCGCTGGTGATCGTGGCCGCCTCGCTCACCCCGCCGCCCGGGGCCGCGGAGGAGGACACGGCCGAGGCCGCGGCCGCCGCGGAACCTGCGCGCGCCTGAGGCAATCGCCGGTGTAGCTTGCGGCGCGGAATGCGCCGCCGCTTCCTCCTTCTGATTGCCGCCGTCCTCGTGACGGTCGCGGCGAGCGCGGCCACCCCGCAAGCCCAGGCCGCGTCCCCCGTCACCTGGGACCGCTACTCCCTCCAGATCAAGGGCAAGCCCATCTTCGTGAACGCGGGCGAGGTGCACCCGATCCGCATGCCCGGCGGCGTTCCGCAGTGGCGGCGGGTGCTGCGCACGATGAAGGCGTCGGGGCTCAACACGATCAGCATCTACGTCTTCTGGAACGAGCACGAGATCGAGTCGGGGCGTTTCCGGTTCGACGGGATCTGGGACATCGAGCGGTTCATGCGCGTGGCTCGCGACGAGGGGCTCTACGTGATCGCCCGGATCGGGCCGTACGTGCAGGGCGAGGTGGATGCCGGCGGCTATCCGTGGTGGACGCTCGGTCGCCCCGGGATCCACCGAACGACCGAGCCCGAGTTCACTGCGGAGTGGAAGCGCTGGTTCGCGGGCGTGCTGCCGCGCCTCGCGCGATGGCAGGTCGGCGGCGCCGATCGCGGCACGATGATCGCGCTCCAGGTGGAGAACGAGCACCCCGGCGGCGGCGCGCAGCAGACCGAGCAGGCGCGCGCGTACATCCGCGATCTCGTCCAGACCGCCAAGGCCGACGGCATCGAGGTCCCGATCACGCACAACGACGTGCAGTTCCTCGGCCAGGAGCGCTCGCGCGGGCACTTCGTGGACCTGGTCGACGTGTTCGGGTTCGACAACTACCCGTACGGGTTCACCTGCTGCGCCGACTGGAACGAGGGCACGTTCAGCAAGCAGGTCGACACCTTCGAGGACTACTACCGCAACCAGATCGGGGTCGTGCGCTCGCCGCTCTATACCGCCGAGATCCAGGGCGGCCTGATCGCGTTCGCCGACGACGGCGCTTCGCTCGAGGACCGCTACCGGCGGATGATCGGCTACGACCCGGTGCAGACCATCTCCCTGCTCGGCCAGGGCCTGACGATGATCGGCCGCTACATGACCTACGGCGGGACCAACTGGGGCAACACGCCGTATCCCAACGAGGGCACGCACTACGACTACGGCGCGCCGATCCGCGAGTGGGGAGCACTTGGTACGCGCTACGACGAGCTGCGGCGCGAGGGGCTCCAGATCCGTGCGGCCGGGCGGTCGATCGCCAGGACCGAGCGCGTGCCCGACGGCGGCTCGCCGGTGACGGTGGCGGGGGACGGGCTCTACCGGGTGCGGCGCTCGGTCGACGACGGGACGCTCCACGTGTTCCTTCGCAGCGCCGACCCGGGGGTCGAGCGCGACACCGCGATCACGGTGGACGGCAGGACCACGCCGCCGGTCCCGCTCCCGGGGCACTCGGCGCGCTGGCTGCTCGCCCGGGCGAACCTGGCCGGCTGGAGGATCGACCTGAGCTCCGCGGAGGTCGCGTACGCGGGCAAGCGGCTCCTCGTCCTGTTCGGCGACCGCGGGCGGCCGTACTCGGCGTGGATCTCCGGCCGCCGGTACGACTTCAAGCCGGGCAAGCGGCCGCAGGTGAGAGGTGCTGGGGGCGGGCGTACGCTGGTCGTGCTCTCCCGTGAGCAGGCGGGTCGCCTGTGGCCGGCGAAGGACGGGCTCCGGGTCGGTCCCCTTCTCATCGCCGGCCGTTCCGTGGAGACGTCGAGGCGGACTCGGATGACCACGATCGCCGGCCGGGGCGTGAGCCTTCGGATCCTCCCCGGGCCGGCCCCCGTGAAGTTCCCGAAGCTGACCGGCTGGCGCCGAAGGCTGGAGACCCCCGAGCGTGAGCCCGGCTTCGACGACAGCTCCTGGCCGCGCCTGGACAGGACGACCACGCACAACCAGATGCAGCCCAACACGAGCCCGGTGCTCTACGCCGACGACAACGGCGTGCCCGGCGCCGGGTTCATCTGGTACCGCGGCCGCTACTCCGGCGCGGCAGGCGAGCTCTGCATCGAGGGCCGCCATCGCTACCACGTGTGGCTGAACGGCCGCAGCCTCGGCACCGTCACGAGCGACGCCGAGGTGCCCGGGCCGATGGGCCTCGGCGGCCTGGGCGCCTCGCCGCCGGTCCCTCAGCCCGTTCGCCTCCCGCTGCCCGCCGACGCGCAGACCGGCGGTGAGAACGTGATCGCCGTTCTCGTGGAGAGCTGGGGCCACAACATGGACGCGGGCGGCGCGATCCAGGCGAAGAGCCCCCGTGGGCTGATCTCGGCGTCGCTCGACCGGCCGGGCGCGCCGCCGTGCGGGTTCACGTTCGGCTCGGGCGGCGAGTTCAGCACCCCCCTGGCGGCGGGCACGTACAGCGACACGCCCACGCTGCCGCGTCCATCGGGAGGCATCGACTGGCGCATCCACGGCGGCGCGCCGGCCGACTACCCGAACACGAGCGGCCTGTTCGGCGAGCAGGCCGGTTGGCAGCGGCCGTCGGATGGCGACAGCGGTTGGGAGAAGGTCTCGCTGCCGCTCGCGACCAGCTCCGGGCCCGGGGAGATCGCCTGGTACCGCGCGCGCTTCCGCCTGAGCGTGCCAAAGCGAACGTACGCCTCGTTCGGCCTCGACCTGCCGAAGAGCTCGTTTCCCGCGAACGTCTACCTGAACGGCGTGCAGGTGGCGCGGGCCGGCCGCGACGGCGAGCAGCGCTTCTACCTGCCGCTCGGCGTCCTGCGCGAGCACGGGGAGAACACGCTGGCGATCGCCCGCTGGAACGTCTCCGGCAGCTCGCGGATGGACCTGCCGCGGCTGCACCTGTACGAGCGGCGGCGGGTCGCGCGGCTGCCGTAGGGCACGCACGTCGCCGTCACCGCATAGACTTCGACACGAAACGATGTCACGGTCGGAGCCGCGAATCGGGTTGGTCCTGGGCGCAGGGGGCGTGATGGGCGGCGCGTGGCTCACCGGCGGTCTCGAGGCGCTCGCCACCGAGACCGGCTGGGACCCGGCCAGCGCCGATCACGTGGTCGGCACCTCGGCCGGCTCGATGATGGGTGCGCTGCTCACCTCCGGGATCCCGCCCTGGTTCATGGTCGGCCACTCGCTGGGGCGCACGTGGGAGGGCCTCGTGGGCACCGACGGCCGCCCGCAGGGCACCGCCGACCGCGCGGCGGGCGCCACCTTCCGGGTGGAGCGCGGCGTGCCGAGGATCGGCCCCGGCTCATGGAGCCTGATCGCGCGCAGCCTCGCCTCCCCGCGTCTGCACCGCCCGCCCGCGCTGCTCGCCGGCTGGCTGCCGCAGGGCGTGATCTCGAACGAGCCGCTCAAGGACACCATCCGCCGCGTGACCCCGAGCGGGTGGAACGACCACCCGAACTTCTGGGCCGTGGCCTGCGACTACTCCGACGGGCACCGGGTGGCCTTCGGCCGCGAGGACGCGCCGCCCGCGGAGCTGGCCGACGCCGTGGCCGCCTCCTGCGCGATCCCCGGCTTCTACCGCCCGGTGGAGATCGGCGGCCGCCGCTACGTGGACGGCGGTCTCTGGTCCACGTCGAACCTCGACATCCTGCGCGGCGCCGACCTCGACCTGGTGATCTGCCTGAACCCCACCTCGTCGCTGCACCCGCCGTTCGCGTGGAACCCGTTCGAGCGCGCGGCCGGCGCGATGCGCACTCTGTCCGGCCGCCGCCTCGGCAGCGAGCGCAAGGTGCTCCGCTCGGCCGGCACCGAGGTGGTGCTGATCCAGCCGACCACCGAGGACCACGCGGCGATGGGGCCGAACCTCATGTCCACCAAGAACCGCAACCCGGTGATCGAGACGGCGATCCGCACCGTGCGCGAGCAGCTCCAGTCGGATGGGATCAAGCAGCTGCTCCAGGACCTTCCGCAGGGCCCGGACCACAAGGTCCGCGAGCCCGACGGCCCGCCCTCGGAGTGGCCGGACACCCTCCCGGGGGTCCGGCGCAGCGCGGCGTAGGGCGCGGAGTGGGTATACACCCTCTATGAGCTCCGCCAGCGAGTACGAGCAGTCCGCCCGCCGCCACGCCTCGAGCAACGGGTCGGTCAACGGGCAGGGCGGTCCTGGGTTCGTCGAGAACGTGGGCCGCGTGCTCGCCCAGCAGCTGCAGAGCCGCATCCCCAAGGCCGACCTCGACGAACGCGATCCCGACTACATCCGCGAGACGCTCCCGGGGCTCTGGCTGCTCGCCAGCTTCTACTTCCGCGCCGACGTGAAGGGGCTCGAGAACATCCCGGCCGAGGGCCCCGTGCTGCTCGTTGGCAACCACTCGGGCGGCAACATGACGCCGGACACGCTGGTCCTCTCGCTGGCGTTCAACACCTACTTCGGCGTCGAGCGGCGCTTCTACCAGCTGGCCCACAACCTCGTTGTGTCGATGCCCATGCTCGCGTCGCTGCGCAAGTACGGCACGGTGGCGGCATCCCCGGAGAACGCCCAGAAGGCGCTCGACACGGGCGCCGCGCTGCTCGTCTACCCGGGCGGCGACTACGAGGTGCACCGGCCGAGCTGGGAGTCCGCGCGGGTGGACTTCAACGGCCGCAAGGGCTACGTGCGCCTCGCGCTCGAGCACGGCGTGCCGATCGTCCCGATCGTCGCGCTCGGCGGCCAGGAGACGGCGCTGTTCCTCTCGCGCGGCGAGCGCCTGGCGCGGCTCCTGCGGCTCGACAAGACGCTGCGCCTGAAGGTGCTGCCGATCTCGCTGGCGCTGCCATGGGGCCTGAACGTGGGCGACATGATGGGCCACGTCCCGCTGCCGGCCAAGATCCAGATCCGCGCGCTCCCGGCGATCGACCTGAAGGAGAAGTTCGGGCCCGACCCGGACGTGGACGAGGTCAACGAGTACGTGCTCGCCAAGATGCAGGCCACGCTGGACTCGCTGAACGAGCAACGGACGCTCCCGCTCATCGGATGAGGGTCGACGAACAGGTGGTGATCGACGCCACCATCGACGAGGTCTGGGAGGTGGTGGCGGACCTGCCGCGCTGGGAGCGGCTGTTCGCCAGCGCCACGCGCTTCGAACACGCCGGGGGTCCCGAGCGCGGCCTCGGCGCGCGCTACCAGCTGCGGCTGCACGTGGGCTCGGCGCACGTGGGAAGCCTGATCGAGGTCGTGGAGTGCGACGAGCCGGGCGACCTCGCCTGGACCAACATCACCGGCCTCGACCAGCGCGGCCGCTGGCGGCTGCGCGAGACCGACGACGGGCGCACCAAGGCGTCGCTGCGGCTGAGCTATCAGGCGCCCGGCGGCGTGCTCGCCATCGTGGCCGACCGCGTGGGCGGCCCGATGGTGTCGGCCAACCTGCGCGAAACACTCGAACGGCTGAAGCGAGAGGTGGAGGGGGAGCGATACATGGGTGACGGGTCGAAGGACGAGGGCGGGCTCGTGAAGAGCGTGGCCGCGAGCGTGGAGCAGGCGATCGAGACCGCGCGCACCGTGTGGAGCGCGGGGCTCGTCAGGCCGATCCGGCCCGACCGGATCGCCCGCAGCCTCGTGGCCGTGCAGCGCTGGGGCTACA
Source organism: Thermoleophilaceae bacterium (assembly GCA_034663685.1). Lineage (GTDB taxonomy): Bacteria > Actinomycetota > Thermoleophilia > Solirubrobacterales > Thermoleophilaceae > AC-37. Next base: position 1,292 of record JAXDJC010000176.1, on the reverse strand, counting down.
CCCCGGCGACCGGCTACATCGCGAACGCCGTCCGCTATCCCGACCAGGACGCGATCATCGACGACCTCGGCCGGCTGACCTTCGCCGAGGTGCAGGAGCGCACCAACCGGCTCGCCAGCGGGCTGGCCGACGCGGGCGTGCTCGAGGGCGACGGAGTGGCGATCATGTGCCGCAACCACCGCTACTTCGTCGAGGCCGTGGTGGCGTGCTCCAAGCTCGGCGCGCACGCGCTGTTCCTCAACACGGCGTTCGCCGGGCCGCAGCTGACCGAGGTGGTCAAGCGCGAGAAGCCCGTGGCGATCATCTACGACGAGGAGTTCAGCGAGCTCCTGGAGGACGCCGGCAGGCGGCGCAAGCGCTTCATCGCCTGGTACGACTCGGAGGATCCGGCCGATCCCACGATCGAGGACCTGATCGCGGACGGCGACCCCGAGGACCCGGTCCCGCCGGAGGAGACGGGCCGCGTGGTGATCCTCACCTCGGGCACCACCGGCACGCCGAAGGGCGCGTCGCGCAAGCAGGCCGAGTCGATCGGGCCCGCCATCGCGCTCCTCTCGCGGATCCCGCTCAAGGCGAACGAGAAGGCGCTGGTCGCCGCGCCGCTGTTCCACTCCTGGGGCTTCGCCCACTTCACGCTGGGCATGGCCCTCTCCCACACGCTCGTGCTGCAGCGGCGCTTCAAGCCCGAGGACACGCTGGCCGGCGTCTCGCAGCACCAGGTCAGGTCGTGCCCGATGGTGCCGGTGATGGTCCAGCGGATCATGGACCTGCCCGAGGAGACGCGGCGCAAGTACGACACGTCATCGCTGCGCGCGGTACCGCTGTCGGGCTCGGCGCTGCCGGGCGACCTCGCCATCAACTTCATGAACGAGTTCGGCGACATCCTCTACAACCTCTACGGCTCGACCGAGGTGGCGTGGGCCACGATCGCGACGCCCGAGGACCTGCGCGCCGCGCCCGGCACCGCCGGCGCCCCGCCGCGCGGCACCGTCGTGAAGATCTACGACGAGAAGGGGCGCGAGCAGCCGCCCGGTGAGAACGGCCGCATCTTCGTCGGCAACGAGATGCTGTTCGAGGGCTACACCGGCGGCGGGTCGAAGGACGTCATCGACGGGCTGATGGCGACCGGCGACGTCGGCTACCTGGACGAGCACAACCGGCTGTTCGTCTCCGGCCGCGACGACGAGATGATCGTTTCCGGCGGTGAGAACGTCTTCCCGCGCGAGGTCGAGGACACGATCTCGAACATGAAGGGCGTCGACGAGGTTGCCGTGATCGGCGTCGAGGACGAG
>JAXDJC010000155.1:0-3077 GCA_034663685.1 Thermoleophilaceae bacterium | reverse complement strand
CGGTACCGCTGCTCTATTCGATCGTCAGGCGCGGGTTCGGGCGCGGGGCCGGGCTGGCCGCGGCGGCCGCGCTCGCCGTGCTCCCGATCGCGGTGGTGACCGCTCGCAGCGACACGATGGATGCGCTCGCGACGACGCTGGTGCTCGCGGCGGCATTGCTCACCGTGCGCGCGGCGCAGAGCGGGCGGACGCTTTTCCTGGTCGCCGCGGGGGCGGTTTGCGGCCTCGGCTTCGAGGTCAAGCTGTTCGAGGCGCTGCTGGCCGTGCCCGCGCTGGTGGTCCTCTACTGGATCGCCGCGCCGCGCTCGAAGGCGCGGCGCGCGCTCGACATCCAGGGGTTCACCGTCGCGCTGGTCGCCGTCGCCCTCGCGTGGCCGGCGGTGGTTTCGCTCGCGCCTCTCTCCAAGCGCCCGTACCCGATCGGCTCCACCGACGGCACGGTGTGGAGCTCGATCTTCGACTTCAACGGCGCGCAGCGGATCGCGGGGCCGCGGCACTCGCACACCGGCAGGCACGCCATCAAGCACCCCCAGCTGCTGGTGGCGGCGGACCAGCCCGGCGCCGGCCGGCTGTTCGCCACCGGGGGCAAGAACCTGGCGAAGCTCATCGGGGCCGAGCTGGCTGCCGCCGTGATCCTGGGCGGGCTCGCGCTCATCACTCGGCTGCGGGGCCGTGCGCCGCCGCCCGGCCCGCAGCGGCTCGGGCTGGCGCTGGGCGCCGCGTTCGTGTGCTGGCTGGTTCCGGCCGCCTTCCTGTTCAGCCAGGTGCAGACGCTGCACCCGCGCTACCTCGAGGCGATGGGGCCGCCGGTGGCGGCGATCCTGGGGGTGGGCATCGCCTCGCTCGCGGGGTTGGCGGGGCGCAACGTGGTCCTGCGCGTGGCCGCTGCCGCCGGGGTGCTCGGCGTGTGCGCGTTCGCCGCTTCGGTCGAGCCGGGTGTGGCGGTCGTGGTGTGGGCGGCCGGGGTGGCCGCGGCCGTGGCGCTCTTCGTTCCGATGCGGCACGCCGCGCCGGCGGCGGCGCTGCTGGCCGCGGTCGCGGTCCTCGCCGTGCCCGCGGCTGCGTCCGTCGACCAGGTTGCCGCGAACGCGTCCGTCTCCGGAGGCTCGACCGTGAAGAGGCAGGTGATCGCCGCGCTCTCGGCCTACCTCGGGCCGCGCACCCGCGGCGCGCGCATCGAGGTGGTGGCCGCCACCTACCCGCAGGCGGCGTCGATCGTGGCGCACGACGGACGGCCCGTGCTGCTCCTGACGCAGGTGAACGGCCGCCCGCTCACCACGGTGCGCACGCTCCGGACGGCCGTTCGGAGCGGCGAGCTGCGCTACGCGTTCGTGAGGGGCTCGTGCGCCCGTGCGCGCAACCTCCAGCGCAAGAAGTGCATCGCCACGGTCCGGTGGATCCGCACTCACGGGACCCCGGTGGCACACGGCGCGGCGTGGGCCCCGCTCGGCCGGTTGTTCCGGCTGCACTCCGGGCTCACCCACGCCGGGCTAACCAGATCCCAACACGCGCACCGCCTGCACTAATGGGCCGCGGCGCAGACTCGGACGACCATGCAGCAGGGTGAGTTCCAGGCAATGCTCGACCAGAACGAGCGTCATTGGTGGTACCGCGGCCGGAGCCGGATCGTCCGAGCCGAGCTCGACCGCCTGGCGCTGGCTCCGGGCCTCCGGATCCTCGACGCCGGCTGTTCGTCTGGCGCGATGCTCGAGGAGCTCGAGCGATTCGGCGAGACGTGGGGGGCGGAGCTCAACCCGGCGGGCGTGGCAGCCGCGCGCCGCCGCGGATGCGACCGGATCGTGCGCGCGCGGGTGGAGGAGCTGCCGTTCGCCGACGCAAGCTTCGACCTCGTCACCTGCTTGGACGTGATCGAGCACACGCCCGACGATCGCGCCTCGCTCGCCGAGCTGCACCGCGTGACCGCTCCCGGCGGGCACCTGCTCGTCACCGTGCCGGCCTATCCGGCGCTGTGGTCGCACCACGACGTGGTCAACTGCCACTACCGCCGCTATGTGGGCCGGACGTTGATCGAGGCGGCGAGCGCGGCGGGCTGGGCGCCGGTGCGCACCACCCACTTCAACGCGTCCTTCCTGGCGCCCGCGGCGCTGGTCCGGCTCGTGATGCGAGGCGAGGGCGAGCGCCAGCGCCGCTCCGAGCTGGCGCTCACCCCGCGCGCGCTCGACGGCGTGCTGGAGCTGCCGCTCAGGCTCGAGGCCGCGCTGCTGCGGCGCGGCGTGCGGTTGCCCGCGGGTCTGTCGCTGCTCGCGGTGTTCGAGCGGCCGGTTCCGGCCGCGCATCGGGTGACGGCGGCCAGGCCGCGGCTGGTGCCAAGGGCGGAGCCGGTGCCGCAGAGCGCCGTCGCGGCGGGCTAGAGCGAGACTTCGGGGTGCGTCTCGGCGAGGCGCTTCGCGACGCGAATCTTCGCCTGCGCCATTCTCTGGAGACGCGCAAACGCGATCTGAGCGCCGCGCGCGTCGTCGTGCAGCACGCTGCGGTTGACGATGACCACGGCGAGGAGCTGCTTGCGGTAGAGGTCGCGGATCTGCACGAAAGGCCTCTTCAGGTCCGCTTCCCCGATCCGATCCGCCTGGAGCTGGATCGTCTCGGAGTCCGCACGCAGCTTGCTCGTCAGCGGCGCCTCCGTGCGCCTGAACGCTGCGCGGTCGCCGGCCGCGTAGGCCTTGGACCAGATCGCGACGTTCCTGTTCCAGTCCCGGATGCGGGCGTCGATGACGGCGATGACCTGCTTGTCATCGGGCGAGAGGCCGGCTGAGCTGCCTCCGCCGGAGGACCCACAACCTGCCAGGAGGAGAGCGGCGAGCACCACCACGGGGATTCGAGTGCGCGTCGCGCGGGCCACCTCCCGCATACCCTCCGTGTGCCTGGCCGCTGAAGAAAGGGATCCGCATGAGCTCAACCAGGAGGACCGCGCTGATCTTCGGCGTTCTGTTCCTCGCCACATTCGTCTTCTCCATCGGAGGGCTGGTCCTCTACAACCCCGTGCTGCACCCCGCGAAGTTCATGGCCGGCACCGGAGGCGACACGCGCGTGCGCCTCGGCCTGTTCTTCGAGGTGCT
>JAXDJC010000150.1:0-7110 GCA_034663685.1 Thermoleophilaceae bacterium | reverse complement strand
CCAAGGTCGGCGACACGGTGCGCGTGCGCTTCGACCGCAAGCGCAGCAAGCTCGACCTGATCGTGGAGGGCGACCCGCGCTGGGACCCCAAGCTCCAGGAGCAGGCCCGCCGGACGCAGCGCGACGCGGTGCGCTCGGGAGAGGCGGGCGACGCTCCGCCGGTCAGCGATCGCGAGCGCAGCCACGCCGCGCAGCAGGCGTCGATGGAGAACGCGGTGATGCGGCGCGAGCTGGAGGTGGCGGGCGCCGCGGGGCGCGGGCGGATCGAGCGCCTCGAGGAGCGCGACACCGCCTGCCCGCCGCTCGCGTCCTACGACGTGACGGTCACCGTCACGCCCGCCGCGGGGGCGGTCTTCGAGCGCTCGTTCACCACGTGGATCAACACGCGCACTCTGCAGCTCGCCGTCGGCGACGAGCTGGACCTGCGCTACGACCCGGACGACCCCGCCCGGATCGCGTTCACCCGATAATCGGGTGATGCTCAGAACCGATTCCCCATCAGCAGCCGTGCGCGTGCTCACGCTCGACCGCCCGGACGCCCTCAACGCGATGACAGCCGAGCTTTGCGGCGCGCTCCACGAGGAGCTCGACCGGATCGCGGCGGACCGCTCGTGCCGCGCGGTGGTGATCACCGGCGCCGGCCGCGGCTTCTGCGTGGGCCTCGACCTGCGCGGCTTCGGCGAGGCACCGGGCAACGACGCCACCGACAACGCGCGCGACCGGCTCGGCAACCAGGAGTACATGTCGAGGCTCGTGCTCAAGCTGCGCGAGACGCCGCAGCCGGTGATCGCCGCGGTCAACGGCGCGGCCGCCGGGTTCGGCCTCGCCCTCGCGCTCGGCTGCGACATCCGCTACGCCGCGCCCGAGGCGGTCTTCCGCGCGATCTTCCTCAACGTGGGCGTGTCCAACTGCGACATGGGCACGAGCTGGCTGCTGCCGCGGCTGATCGGCGCCTCGCGCGCGCACGAGTTGATGCTGACCGGGCGCAGGGTCGGCGCCGAGGAGGCGGAGCGGATCGGGCTCGTGGCGGGTGTCGTCGATGGCGACGCGCTGGTCGGCCGCGCGGTCGAGGCCGCCGAGGCGATCGCGCAGTGGTCGCCGTGGGGGATCCGGCTGACCAAGCAGGGTATGTGGGCGGCGCTCGAGATCCCCTCCGAGCGCGCGGCGATCGAGTACGAGGACCGCCAGCAGATCATGGCGCTGCACGGCACGGCCCCGGCCGAGGCGGTAACTGCCTTCCTGGAGAAGCGGCCGGCGGAGTTCGGGGACTGAGCGGGGCGCCGGCCCCGGAGGGGCCCGTCACCGCTCCGCGAGCAGGAGCAATGCCGTACCCTCGGCCGATGCCGCCGCGGGGGAGGGCATGAGCAAGCGCCACCTGGTGGCAGCGTTCCTGACGCTCGCGACCCTCGCGGTGCTCGCGCCCGCGGCCTCAGCCCAGATGCCGAACGATCTGTTCGCCCTCGGCCAGGGCGTGGGCGACACACCCGACCCGGCCACGATCCAGAAGCCGCCGGCGCCTCCCTTCGCCGCCGCCCCGCGCGCGAAGTGCGGGCCGGGCGCCAAGCCCGAGCCCGACATCCAGGGCCGCGTGCCCGCCGGCTCCGGGGCCGATGGGCTCCAGTGCAACATGGCCCTCGTCTCGCATCAGGGCGTCTCCGGCGGCTTCAAGGTCTTCCGCTACATCGACAACGCGGGCCACGAGTGTGCGTTCTACGACACCGCGCTTGTCTTCCCGGCCAATGCCTTCAACCTCAACGCCAGCAGCCTCGGCGTGGCCGTGCTCGACATGGCCAATCCCGCCAAGCCGGTGCAGACCGACACGCTGACGGAGCCGGCGATGCTCACGCCGCACGAGTCGGTCGCCCTCAACGAGAAGCGCGGCCTGATCGCTGCGGTGAGCGGCAACCCGGCCACCTACCCGGGCTGGGTCTCCATCTACGACGCCCACGCGGACTGCCGCCATCCCGTGCTCCAGTCGAGCGCGCCGCTCGCGCGCCTCGGGCACGAGAGCGGGTTCTCCGAGGACGGCAAGACCTTCTACGCCACCGGCACCGCCTACAAGTCGATCACCGCGATCGACGTGACCGATCCCAAGAACCCGTCGGTGGTCTGGCAGGGAGTCGAGCAGTCGCACGGCATGTCGCTCAGCAACGACGGCAACCGCGCCTATCTCGCCAACCCCGACGTCCAGTACGGGGACATGATCGTCCTCGACACGAGCGAGATACAGGCGCGCAAGCCGAACCCGCACGCGCGCGAGGTGAGCGCCATCACCTGGGACCGGGTCTCGATCCCTCAGAACACCATCCCGTTCACCGCGAACGGCAAGCCCTACGTGCTCGAGTTCGACGAGTACAACGCCTCCACGCTCGATCCGTCGGGCGACCCGGACATGGTCGGAGCCGGCCGGATCATCGACATCTCCGACGAGCGCAAGCCGAAGATCGTCTCGAACCTGCGGCTTCAGATCAACGAGCCCGCGGCGCACAAGCAGTTCAGCGGCGACCCCGGCGCCGACGGCCCGGCCAACGGCGGCGGCCAGGGCTACGCGCTCCACTACTGCAACATCCCGACGCGGGTGGACCCGAAGATCGTCGCCTGCTCCTTCATCGTCTCCGGCCTGCGGCTGTTCGACATCAGCGACCTCACCAAGCCGAAGGAGATCGCCTACTACGTGGCCCCGCCCCAGGCCAAGCCCGAGAATCAGGGGCAGGCCAGCAACTACGAGATGAGCCAGCCGGCGTTCATCCCCGAGCGCAAGGAGATCTGGTTCTCGGACGCGACCGGTGGGTTCTACGCGGTGCGCGTGACGAACGGGGCGTGGCCCGCCAACGCGACCGGCGGCAGCGGCGGCCCCTGCCTGCGCCCGGCGAAGATCGGCTTCAAGCTCCACCGCATCGCGGGCACGCGCATCGTTCGGGTGGAGGCGTTCGTCAACGGCAAGCGCGCCCTCAAGCGCTCGGGCACGGACATCCGCCGCATCGAGCTCGCCGGCCTGACGCGCACCGGCAAGCTGAACGTCCGGATCGTGGCCACGCACAACACGGGCTCGAAGGTCATCAGCACGCGCAGCTGGGACGGTTGCAAGAAGGGCAAGCCGACCCTGCAAACCGTGCACCACCACTAGTGGAGGGAGCGGGCTTGCCCGGCGCTCAGGCCGGCGGCTCGGTGGGGCTCGGAAGCACCAGCACGGGGCGGTCGGACCGGTACAGCAGCCCGTGGGAGACGCTCCCGAGCGTGCCGCGCAGCGGCCCGAGGCCGCGCGAGCCGACCACGATCATGTGCGCGTCCCGGGTGGTGGCCACCGACATGAGCCCGTCCACCGGCTGCGCCGAGAGCAGCTCCCGCTCGCACCGGACCCCGTCCAGCAGCCCGTCCGCGGAGAGCTTGTCGAGCATCTGCTTGCCGCGCATGTGGTGCTCGGCCGTCAGCTCCTTGTAGAACGGATACCCCAGCCAGTCGGGCGGCGGCTCGTAGGCGTGCACCACGTAGACCTTCCCGTCCGGCTTGGCCAGCCACACCGCGTAGGCCGCGGCGGCGCGCGCGTTCTCCGAGCCGTCGTAGCCGGCCACCACCGTCAGTCCCTCTCCCGACTCTGGCATGCCGAGGCCGGGCCGCTCAGTCCCCGGGGATCGCCTCGAAGCCCGCGATCCTGCCGTCGCGGACATCGAAGACAGCGGTCTCGTGCATCTCGTCCCGGCCGAGCTGCACCCGCACAGGCAGGTACACCCGCGCCCCGTGGTCGTCGGTGCGCGGCTCGCCGTCGCGGAGGAGCGTCAGGCGGGCGTCGGCTGCGGCGCGCACCACGTCGCGCACGCCGTCGGGGCCCACGAACGACTTGCCGCGGCGGTTGCGGAACTGCACGTCGTCGGTGACCACGGCGCGCACCCCGTCCACGTCGCGGGCGTTGAACGCGTCGATGAACTGCCGGACCAGCTCGACCTCCCGGCCGGTTGTCTCCGTGGTACCGATGCCGTGGGTAGTAGGCCCCACGGCGAGCGCGTCAAGCCCGCGGTTCGGCGCGGAGCGTTATTTCTTGCCCTTCTTCGGCGGCTTGGGGGTGGAGCCGAGCAACTTCCTCACCTCTTCGCTCGCGCGCTCGCCCGAGCGCACGGCGCCGTCCATGTAGCCGTTCCAGTAGGTGGCGGTCTCGGTGCCGGCCCAGTGGATGCGGCCGATCGGCGCGCGGATCGCCTTGCCGTAGTCGAGCAGCACGCCGGGCGGCGTGAAGCAGACTGGGCAGCCGCGGTGCCAGATGTCGTTGTCCCAGCGCTTCTCGTAGAAGGCGGTCGGGTTGCGGGCCTTGTCGCCGTAGTAGGTGGCGAAGTTGTCGAGCACCTTTGCCTTCAGCTCCGCGGTCGAGGCGGTGTTCAGCTGCCGCGAGGTGGACGCCTCGACGAACGCCATCAGCGCCCCGGGCGCGCCCTCGGGCGGCGTGTTGTCGAAGGTCACCTGGGCCGGGCCCGTGTCGCTCACCACCTGGCCGGTCCAGCCCGCGTCGCGCCAGAACGGCTTGTCGTAGATCGCGATCACCTTCATCACCGAGCCCATCGGGAAGCGCGTGGTCAGCTGGTCGCGCAGGGCCGGGAGCGGCGGGTCGTACTGGAGCCGGCCGGCGAGCGGCGGCGGGATCGCGACGATCACCCGCTGCCCGATCGCCGTGAGCTTGGCGCTGTCCACCCGCACGCGGCCCTTCAGCTGCGTGATCTTGGTGACCGGCGAGCGCGTGACCACGCTCTTGCCGAGCTGCTGCGCCATGCGAATCGGGATGAGCTGCGTGCCGCCCACGATCCGGTCCGACTGTGCGCCCGGTGCCGTGGTCACGAGCCGCTCGAGCGTGCCGGGCGTCGACTCGTTGCCGGCGGCCGCTATGTAGAAGAGGACGAACAGCAGCGACACGTCGCGCGGCTCGCACGAGAAGACGGAGGTGATCGCCACGTCGATCAGGAACTGCCCGTTGGGCGTCTTCACGTTGTCCTGCTTCCACGTCTCGAACGTCTGGCTGTCGTACTGCGCGGCGTTCGGGGAGTCCCAGGGCGCGTCCAGGTTGATGGTCGACGCCATCTGATCGAGCTGCACGAGAGCCTGCTCCGCGTCGGCACCGCCCGTGGGGTCGGGCGGGACGGGACCGAGCGGGCCGGTGCTCTGGTAGGGCAGGGCGGTGCCGTTGCGGTAGTAGAGGTTGTTGCCCTCGTTGTAGGTCTTGAAGGTCTTGAGACCGACGTCCTTGGCCAGTTGGGCAATGTGGTCCTGCGTCTCGCCGATGAACTCAGCGCCGCCCTCGGTGATGTGGCCGCCGCCGATGTCGATGTTGAGCACGCGCCCGCCCACGCGGTTGTCGGCCTCGAGCACCACGACCTTCTTGCCGGCGGCGGCGAGCTTGCGCGCGGCCGAGAGGCCGGCCAGGCCCGCGCCCACCACCACCACGTCCACGTAGCGAGTCGGCTTGGAGGCCTTCTTCTTCTTGGCGGCGAGCGCGGCGGTGGGTACGGCGGCTGCGGCGGCGCCGGCGGTCGCACCGCCGATGGCCGCCCTGCGTGTGAATCGGCGGTCGCTCATCGGCCCGCAGTCTTGCGGATCGAGGGCGGTTGCGCGTTAGCAGGGAGAGGAACGGAGTCTTCGCCTACATCGCCAATGGCGTCGTCCGAAGGACCCGGTCCTAGCCGGCCGGGCCCAGGTGGTCGAGTCCGCCGAACCCGGGGGTCGTCCAGATGTGTCCCTGTCCGGTCGGGTATGACGTGGACGCGTCGTTGAAGCCGCGCTCGGAGGTGTAGTAAAGGACGACCTGGTTGCCGCGCCGGACGGGCTCGGGCCAGTAGTCCCAGTACTTGACGCCGCCCGTCTGCCCCGGGCTGACCTCGCGCGTCGCCGTCCAGTGAACGAAGTCGTTGCTCGAGGTCACGGCGATCTTCTGCGTTCCGTCGCCGTGGTCTGGCGCGAAGTACAGGAAGTAGACGCCACCGGCGTTCTGGACGAGGTTCGGATCCCAGTTGATGAACCCCTGCTCGGGCGGCGCCGCGAGCGTGGGCGGGCTGAATACGAGGCCGTCGGAAGAGCTCGCCACGTAGTCGCCGCCCTGGTTCGGCTTGACCATCGTGAGCCGGAAGGTGCCGGAATCGTCGATGATCGCCTTCGGGATGTTGGCGTCCTGCGAGTTCGGCACCGTCGTCGGCCCTCCGGCCGGCGTGAGAGTCGCGCCCGAGGCCGTGTAGCGGCGCGCGGTGATCTCCTGACCCGTCGTGTACTCCTCGCTGTAGAGGAAGACCTCCTGCCCGCGCGAGACGGACCAGACGTTGAACGTCACGGGCGATGCTCCGGGCGTCACCTGCGGCGATGTGAACGCATCCCCGCCCGTGGGCTTGAAGATGTGGTAGACCGGCCCGACGCTCCCGCCGTTGGCCCAGAAGATGTGGACTCCGTCGGCGGTCGCCGTCGCGGAGATGGTGCGCCCGTAGAACGGCCCGCCGGGGCCGGTCGGGTTGGTGGCCACGAGCACCGCGGGCCCGTAGTCCTTGCCGCCGTCCAGCGACTTCTTGTAATACAGGTCGTAGCCGATGTTGTCGGGGCAGCCCGGCGTGACGGGCGTCCCGAGCCGGTTGCACTGGAGCTCCGACCGGGCGAAGAACAGGTAGGTCGCCGCGCCGTCGGTGACGACGGAGGAGTTGCGGTCGTACTTCTGGCCGGGGCCGTTGCCCGACGTGCGCGCCTGTCCCACGTCTGCAGCAGCGATCGTGGGCGAGACCAAAACGACGATGGCGGCCAAGACCGCGGCGAACAGCACCTTCATGCAGACCCCCCTGCCAGAGAATGAATCGAAGCCGGCGGCATCCTACAAGACCGCCGCCCCAGGACGTCGGGATCGCGCGCCGGGCGTCAGCGCTGGCTTGCGACCGTCTGGGAGCGCGCCCTGTCGCACACGTAGATCGTGCCCGCGGTCCCTTCGCTGCGGCGCTTCGCCTTCGCGAAGAACTTCGACATGCTGATCCCGGCCGAGCCCGAGACGGTGATGTGCCACTTGCCCGAGGACGCGCTGGTGGTCGATCCGACCGGCTCGGAGCTCCCGTCCGACAGCGTCCGGTAGAGCGTGACCCTGCGCCCGCCCTCGCAGGC
>JAXDJC010000140.1:0-13659 GCA_034663685.1 Thermoleophilaceae bacterium | reverse complement strand
GCACTTAGCCGGTGCCGCCGAACCGGTGTCAATTGCGGCGATATAGCCGCCGGAATTGACAGGTCTACGCCGAGATGGCCCCGGAGGCCGCCCTACTTGCCGCCGTTCGAAGGGCGTCGGTTGGGCGTGGGGCCGGAGCGAAGCGCCGGAGCGCGCCCTACGCCGCGGGCACTTCGGGCACGATGTCCAGCCGCCTGTGGACCCCGGCGAGGCGGAAGATGCGCTGCACCGCGTGCGTGCCCTCGACGATCGCGAGGCGGTGGCCGCGCTTGCGGGCGCGCAGGTGCGCGCTCATGATGAGGCGGAGGCCGGTGGAGTCGAGGAACTTGAGGCGGCTGAGGTCGATCACGAGCGTCCGCGGCTTGCGCGATTCGGCGCGCCGGATCTCCTCGTCGAACGTGAGCGCGCTGGAGAGGTCGAGCTCGCCTCCGACCGCGATGCGAACCTGCTCCCCCTCCTCACGCGTCTCCAGCGAGAGCGTGGTCATCTGTCCGCCACCCTACATCCTCCCCCTCGTGTCGGAAGATCCTGCTGTTGTCCCTCCCCGCAAATGCGGCAAATAACAACACGATCTGAGGAAACCGCCCAAGCTGGCGCGTCCGTGGCCACCCGTCTGGCTCCCGGAGACACAGTCGTGGTCAGCGGCGAGCTCGGAGCGGGCAAGACGACCTTCGTAAGGGGCGCCTGCCGGGCGCTCGGCGTCACAGGCCCGGTCACGAGCCCGACGTACACGATCGGCCAGGTCTACGCCGCCGACCGGCCCGGCGGCCCTCCACTGGAGATCGCGCACCTCGACCTCTACCGCCTGCCCACGCTGGCCGGCGAGGACCCGGCGCTGCTCGACGACTACCTGACCCCGGACCGGATCGCGTTCGTGGAGTGGCCGGGCAGCTCCCTCGACGCCGTCGCGCGGATCGCCGCGCGCGTGTCGATCGAGCACCTCGGCGGCGACCGGCGTGTCATAGAGGTCCTATGAGCGTCCTCGGCTTCGACACCTCGACCGCCGCCACCTCGGTCTGCCTGCTCCGCGGGGATGGAGCCGCCTTCGAGATCGTGCCCTCCCCGGAGGAGCTGGGCGCGCGGCCGGCGCACGGCAGCGAGCTGCTGCCGAGGGTCGCCGAGGTGATGGGCCGCGCCGGTGTCGCGTTCTCCGAGCTGACGGCCATCGCCGTGGGGGTCGGCCCGGGCACCTTCACCGGGCTGCGGGTGGGCATCGCAACCGCCCGGGGGCTCGCGCACGCCCACGCCCTGCGCGTGCATCCCGTCTCCTCGCTGGCCGCTCTTGCCGCCGGGATCCAGGCGCCGCAGCGGCTGGCGCTGATCGACGCGCGCCGGGGCGAGCTGTTCGCGGCCCTCCACGACGCGAGCGGCGAGCGCTGGCCGCCGTTCGCCACCGCGCCGGACGCGCTGGCCGCGCGCGTGAGGGAGGCAGCTCTCAACCCGGTCGCGGCCGGGGATGGGGCGGTACGATTTCGGGAGGTCCTGGAGGCCGCCGGCGTGGGTGTGGAGCCGGACGAGGCGCAGGCGCACGCGGTCCGCGCGCTGCACGTCTGCCGGCTCGCCGCCGCCGTCGCGCCGGTTTCTCCGGAGGCCGTCCTCCCCGACTACCTCAGAGCGCCGGACGCCCAACCCCAGCCCCGATGAGAAAAGCACTCGAGATACGCCGCCTGGCCTACGCGGACCTCCCGCAGGCCATCGCCATCGAGCGCCGCTCGTTCCCCACGCCCTGGTCGCTCGCGATGTTCGTGCTCGAGCTCTCCAAGCCGTCGGGCATCTGCCTCGCCGCGCTCCGCGGCGACCGCATCGTGGGCTACCTGATCTGCTCGCGCTACGACACGGTCTGGCACGTGATGAACGTGGCGGTCGACCCCAGCCTGCGCCGCGAGGGGATCGCCACGGCCCTGCTCGACCGGCTGTTCGAGCGTGCCGACCGGCCCGGCGCTCAGTACACGCTCGAGGTGCGGATGTCGAACGACGGCGGGATCGCGCTGTACGAGCGCTTCGGCTTCCACTCGGCCGGGCTGCGCCGCGGCTACTACCACGACAACAAGGAAGACGCCCTGATCATGTGGCGCACCGTGCCCGGCCGCAGCGAGTCGGGCGACGTGGCGGCCGCCCACGCGTGATCCTCGCGATCGAGACGAGCTGCGACGACACCTGCGCAGCCGTCGTCAGCCGCGCGGGTGAGGTCCGCTCGAACGTGGTGGCCTCCCAGGGCCTGCTGCACGAGCGCTACGGGGGAGTGGTGCCGGAGATCGCCTCGCGCCGGCACCTGGAGCTGATCGACGCGGTGATCGACGACGCACTCGAGCGCGCGGGCGCGTCGCTCGGGGATGCCGAGCTCGTGGCGGTCACGCGCGGGCCGGGGCTGATCGGCGCGCTGCTCGTGGGGGTCTCCTCGGCCAAGGCGCTGGCCGCGGCGCTCGGGCTTCCGCTGGCGCCGGTCGACCACCTTGCGGGGCACGTGCTGGCCAGCACGCTCGGCGAAGGGCCGATCGCGGCTCCGTTCCTGTGCCTCGTGGCCAGCGGCGGCCACACGTTCCTCGCGCGCGTGCACGAGCCGCCCGCCTACGAGGTCCTCGGCCAGACGCTGGACGACGCCGCCGGCGAGGCGTTCGACAAGGGCGCGCGCCTGCTGGGGCTCGGCTATCCGGGCGGGCCGGCGCTCGACAGGCTGGCGCGCGAGGGGGACCCTCAGGCGTTCGACTTCCCGCAGTCGCTGCCGGGCGACGGGCTCGACTTCTCGTTCAGCGGGCTGAAGACGGCGCTCCTCTACCGGGTGCGCGACCTAGGCGAGGAGGCTGCCGCCGACCGGCGGGCGGACCTCGCGGCGTCCTACCAGCGCGCTGTGGTGGGCGCCCTGATCGCGCGGCTGCGGCAGGCGATCGAGCGCACCGGCGCCGAGCGGGTGGCCATCGGCGGCGGCGTGGCGGCCAACTCGGAGCTGCGCCGCCTCGTGGGGGAGCTGGCCGGGGAGGTCGGCGTGGAGCTGTGGGTGCCGCCGATGGAGCTGTGCACCGACAACGCGGCGATGATCGGGGCGGTGGCCCGCTACCTGGAGCCGATCGAGTACCCCGGCTACCTCGCCCTCGACGCCACCGCCAGGGTTGCGTAACGCCCTGGCGAGGGTCCCGCGGCGGGCGCCGGTGCTCGTGGCGGTCGTGTTGCTCGCCGCCGCCGCGGCGGCGCTGATCCTCGGCGCCGGGGACCACGCGCCGGCCGGCGCCTCGGTGGCCGCCGACGGTCGCAGCCCGCGCGTGCCGGCGGCCCACCGCGTGCGCGTGCTGGTTGACCTGCGCCGCCCGTCGCTGGGCGAGCGGCTGGCGAGCGAGAAGCTCGACCCCGCGGCGCAGCGCGCGCACGTGGCGAGCCTCGAGGGCGAGGCGCGGGCTCTGCTCAGCGCGCTCCGCGCCAAGGGCGTGAAGACGATCCGCCCCGTGATCTACGCCCGGGCCTGGAGCGGCTTCGCGGTCACCCTCGCCACCAACGACCTGCCGGCTGTGCAGGCCCTGGGCCTGCGCTCGGAGCCGGTGCGGAGGTTCTTCGGGGCGGCGGCGGAGCTGAGCCCGGCGGGAGGCGCGCGAGCAGCGGCGGCGCCTGCGCCCGCCGGCGGCGGCCGGGCGCGCGGGCGGGGACCGGCAGTCGCGCTGCTCGACTCCGGCGTCGACCGCCGCGCCGGCCGCCTGAAGGGGCGCGTGACGCCGATCTACGACGCGGTCGACCGCGATCGCGACCCCTCGCCGCGTGGCAGGCGCGAGGTTCACGGGACCGCCATGGCCGGCGTGCTCGCGGCGGAGCTGCCGAAGGGCGACCGGATCGCCTCGATCAGGGTGGCCGGGCGCCAGCGCGACGCCGACGGCGCCCCCGAGCTGGAGGTGGGCACCACGGACCAGCTCCTGGCGGGCCTCGAGCGGGCGGTGGATCCCAACGGAGACGGCGCCGTGGACGACCGCATCCCGATCGCGCTCGTGGGGGTCAGCTCGCCCTACTCGGCGTTCCCGGACTCGCCGGAGGCCGAGTCGGTCCGGGCCGCCCAGGCGATCGGCACGCTCGTGATCGCGCCGGCGGGCAACGAGGGCCCCGCGGCCGGCGCCTACGGGACGATCGGGGCACCGGCAGCGGCGCCCGAGGCGCTGGCCGTGAGCGCGCTCGACGGCGGAGCGGCTCCCGGCGCGCCCCGGGTCGACGTGGGCCTGGCGACCCAGCGGGGCCGCGCGAAGTTCGACGGGACCCTGCTGGGTGGCGGGCGCCGGGCGCTGCGCGCGCCCGCGACCACGCTCACCGGTCCGTCGCAGGCGGGCCCGCGTGCGGTCGGTCGCGTGCCCGGGGACGACCCGCTCCAGTACCTCGCCGTGGACGCCCGGCCCAAGGCTCGCGGCCGCGTGGTGGTGGTGCCTCTCCGCGCCCAGGGGCAGCGACCGTCGATCGCGCAGCGGGCCGTGGCGGCGGCCGGCGCCGGGGCCGCCGCGCTGATCGTGTGCGACCCGGACTCGTCCCGCCCGCCCGCCCCGCTGCCTGCGGGCGCGGCCGACGGGATCCCGGTGATCGGCCTGGGCGGCGACGACGCACGGCGCGCTCTGGAGCTGACCAGGTCCCCCGGCGGGCTCGCGTTCCTATCCGCGCCGCGCGCCCGCCGCGCCGGCGGATCGACGCGCCCGGCCGCGGCCTCGTCGCGCGGCCCCACCTACGGGCTCGAGCTCAAGCCGGACCTCGCGGCGCCCGGAACAGCCGAGACGCTCGCGCCCGGCGGCGCCGCCGTGTTCGCCAGCGGCAGCTCGATCGCCGCCGCGCGCGTGGCCGCCATGGCCGCCGCTCTCCACGGGAGGGCGCCGCGTCTGGACGCCCGCGCGCTGGGGGCGGCCCTCGTGGGCACCGCCCGCCCCGCCGGCCCTGCGCTCGCAACCGGCGCCGGGCGCCCGAGCGTGGCGGCCGCCGCCGCGGCCCCGGCCGTGGCGGAGCCGCGCATGGTGGCGTTCCCCCCGCCGCCGGGCGGCGCGGCCACCGTGCGGCTCTCGAACCCGGGCACCGGGCGCGTGGACCTCCGGCTGGCGGCCACGCTTGCCGGAGCGCCCGGCCTGCGCGTGGCCCCCGGCAGCGGCCGCGTGCAGATCCCGCCAGGCGGCAGCACGCAGGTGGAGCTCCGCCTCGACGGCACGACCAGGAGCAAGGCCGGCTTCGCGAGCGGCCGGCTCACCGCGCGCGCGGCGGGCCGAACGGCCATCAACGTGCCGCTGCTGGTGCCGCTGGCCATGCCGCCGCCGCCCAAGCTGGGCGGACTGACCACGATCCAGCGGGGCGCGCAGGTGGCGGGGGTGAGCTTCTCGCTCGGAGTCGTGCGCCGCGGCGCGGGCGCCATCGCCGTGGAGCCGGTCGGCTCGCTCCGGCTCACGATCGTGGACCCGCGCGGCAAGGTCGCCCGTGAGCTGACCCCGCCCGGCGGGGCCCCCGACCTCCTCCCGGGCCAGTACTCGTACACGCTCCCGAGCGGAGGCGGCGGGCGCCTCAGTCCCGGCGAGTACCGTTTCCGGGCCACCGCTCGCGGCCCCTCGGGTGGCACCGCGGTGGCCCAGTCCGGCCCATTCACGATCCGATGACGAAGGTGACCCTCTACGGAAAGCCGGGCTGCTGCCTCTGCGACGAGGCGCGGGCGGAGGTCGAGGCCGTGCGCGCCGAGTGTGCATTCGAGCTGACCGAGGTGGACGTCTCCCTCGACCCGCGGCTCTGGAACGCCTTCGGAGAGCGAATCCCGGTGCTCGAGATCGATGGCGAGGAGGCCTTCGAGCTGCACGTCGACCGGGCTGAATTGGCGCGCCGCCTCGATACAGTGCGCCCGTGAGCTTCTCTGCGCTCGACGGCGGCCCCGGACTCGCCGAGGGCGGGGCCGAACGCCTGTCGCTGGGGGTGGCTGCGCGCCTCTCGCGCTACCTCCAGGTCCTCACCCAGGCCAAGAAGATGGGCAAGGACACGATCTCCTCTCAGGAGCTCGCGGACTACACCCACGTCAACTCCACGCAGATCCGGCGTGACCTCTCCGGGTTCGGCAAGTTTGGCAAGCGCGGCGTGGGCTACAACGTGGACGCGCTGGTCTCGCAGATCCGCAAGATCCTGCGAACCGCGGGCCAGCACAACATCGCGCTGTTCGGTGCCGGCCACCTGGGCAAGGCGATCGCCGGGTCCGACGTGTTCGCCGACCATGGCTTCCGGATCGTGGCGATGTTCGACGCCGACCCGGCGAAGGTGGGGGAGCCGGTCGGCGCGCTCAACGTGCGCCCGTACTCGGACCTGGAGCGCGCGGTGGCGGACGAGCAGATCGTGGTGGGCGTGCTGGCGGTGCCCACCGAGGCTGCCCAGCGGGTTGCCGACGACCTGGTCGACGCCGGCGTCAAGATCATCTTCAATTACTCGGAGGCGCTGCTCCAGGTGCCGCCCGACGTGACCGTGCACACCTCGAGCCCGGCCGTCGACCTGCTCTACGCGCTCTACTTCTACCTCACCTAGATGGCCGGCCCGGAACCCAACCTCGCCCTGCGTCCTCGACCAGCTCGGTTTTCGCGCCCCCGCCGGCACTCGGGCCCCGAGCCGACCATCTAGCCCGATGCTCGACATGCCGCGCGCACGGGAGGTGTTCGAAGCCTCCGACGACTTCACCGTCGGCATCGAGGAGGAGTTCGGGATCCTCGACGGGGAGACCCAGGCGCTCACGCAGCGCTACAACGAGCTGAAGGAGGCCGCCGACCTCGACGACGTGCTCCGCGACCGCGTGGCCGGCGAGCTGATCGCCTCCGAGATCGAGATCCGCTCCGCCAGGGGCGAGAGCTTCGCCGCGGCGCTGGCCAGCCAGAACGAGGCTCGCGCCCGGCTGATGCGGCTCACGGGCGACCACGGCGTGCTGCTCTCCGCCACCGGCACCCACCCGTTCAGCCCGTGGTGGGAGCAGCAGATCATCGACACCGAGCACTACCGCCGGCTCGAGGACGACCTCGGCTACGTGGCCCGCCGCAACAACACCTTCAGCATCCACGTGCACGTGGGCATACGCGGCGCGGACCGGGCGATCGCCGTCTGCGACCGGCTGCGCCACGTGCTCCCCGAGCTGCTGGCCATCTCGGCCAACTCCCCGTTCCTCGACGGGTTCGACTCCGGCCTCGCCTCCTCCCGCAGCCAGATCTTCACCAAGAGCTTTCCCCGTTGCGGGATCCCCGAGCCGTTCGGCGACTTCTCCACCTACGCCGACCACGTGGAGCTGCTGGTGCGGACCAAATCGATCGTGGAGCACACGCAGCTCTGGTGGAGCGTGCGCCCGCACCACGCCTACGGGACGGTCGAGCTGCGGATCTGCGACGCCCAGACCAGCGCCGAGGAGTCCACGGCGCTCGCGGGGCTGGCCGTGGCGTGCATCGCCCAGGCGGCCCTCGATCACGACGACGGCGCCGCGCCCGAGCCCGCGCCCCAGCGGCTGATCGACGAGAACCTCTGGCGCGCGATCCGCTACGGGCTCGACGGGCGGATGATCGACCTCGAGCGCGGCGAGGAGTTCCTCGCCGCCGCGCTGCCGGACCGGCTGCTGGCCTGGACCGCGCCGGCGCGCGGCGTGCTGGGCATCGATCCGGCGCTGCCGGAGCGCAACGGCGCGCAGCGCCAGCGCGACGCGCTCGAGTCCGGGGCTTCTATACAGGAGGCGTTCGCCGCCGAGGTGGCGACCACGCAAGCGACCTACGCAGCGCAGGGGGTAACCACGTGAGCACCGAGGGCACGCCACAGGGCCAGCCGCAGGGCCAGCCGACCGAGGAGGAGCTGCGCGCCGCATTCGAGGACCAGATGAGGCGGATCACCGTGCCGGACGTGCTCGTGCAGACCGCCGTGACGCTGGTGAACCTCGGGGGCCAGAAGCTCGCCGAGGACCACGACCTGGAGCAGACCCGCTCGGCGATCGAGGGCGCCCGCGCGCTGCTGCCGCTGCTCCCCGAGGACATCCAGACACCGCTGCGCGACGCCCTCAGCCAGCTCCAGATGGCGTTCGTCAGGGAGTCGCAGGACCCGGGTGGCGAGCCGGCCGGCGAGCCGCCGCCCGCAGCGGCCGAGCCCGCGCCGCAGCAGGCTCCGCAGCAGGCCGGTGACGAGGCCGAGCGCGCCAACGCCAGGTCGAAGATCTGGACCCCGCGCGGCAGCTGATTCCCAAAGTCCCTCAGGAGCCACGCTAGACTGCCCGCCGCTTAGCCGGGCCTCTTCGCGCCCGGGTTGCCTGGCGCGCTCCGCGCGCGACCGGCTCCTGAGATCAGCTTCCGGAGGGACCTTCCTTGACCGACTTCCTGACCAAGTACGGCATCATCATCGCGCTCGGCTGTTCCGGCGCCGCGGTGGTCTACGGCATCATGACCTCGCGCTGGCTGCTGTCCAAGTCGCCCGGCAACGAGGAGATGCAGCGCATCTCCGCCGCCGTCCAGGAGGGGGCCCAGGCCTACCTCCGCCGCCAGTACACGATCATCGGCTACGTGGCGATCGTGCTGGCCGTGGTGCTCGCGATCGCGCTCGACATCCAGACCGCGATCGGCTTCGTGATCGGCGGCTCGTTCTCTGCCGCGGCCGGCTTCATCGGGATGAACGTGTCGGTGCGCGCCAACGCCCGCGTGGCCGAGAGCGCCCGCGGCGGCATCGGCCCGGCGCTGGACATCGCGTTCAAGGGCGGCGCGGTCACCGGCATGCTCGTGGCGGGCCTCGCCCTGCTCGGCGTGGCCGGGTACTACGGCGTGCTGCTGCTCGCCGACGTGAACGAGAAGGACGCCATCGACGCCCTCGTGGGGCTCGGCTTCGGCGGCTCGCTCATCTCGGTCTTCGCGCGACTCGGCGGCGGCATCTTCACCAAGGCGGCCGACGTGGGCGCCGACCTCGTGGGCAAGGTCGAGGCCGGCATCCCCGAGGACGACCCGCGCAACCCGGCCGTGATCGCCGACAACGTGGGCGACAACGTGGGCGACTGCGCCGGCATGGCGGCCGACCTCTTCGAGACATACGCGGTCACCGCGGTCGCCGTGATGCTCCTCGGCGTGCTCACCTTCGACCAGATCGGCGAGGTGGCCGTCTACCCGCTAGTGATCGGCGGCGTGTCGCTGATCGCCTCGATCATCGGCACCTTCGCGGTGCGCGGCGACAACGTCGAGCGTGCGCTCTACAAGGGCCTGATCGTGTCCGGCGGGCTCGCCGCGGCCGCCTTCCTCCCGATCACGCACTGGCTGATGAACGACCTGTCGTTCAAGCCGGGCGCCTCGCGCCTGATCACCGGCGGCGGCGGCGTCCCGAGCGGCTTCGATTTCTGGCTCTGCACGCTGATCGGGATCGCGATCACCGCGGGTCTGTTCGTGATCACGGACTACTACACGTCCACGCGCTTCCGCCCGGTGCGCACCACCGCGCGGGCATCGCAGACCGGTCACGCGACCAACATCATCCAGGGCCTCGCCCAGGGCTTCCAGTCCACGGCGGCACCGGCGCTGCTGATCGCGCTCGGCATCCTGGGCGCCAACGAGCTGGCCGGGATCTACGGCATCGGCGTGGCCGTGATGGCGCAGCTCTCGCTGACGGGGCTGATCGTGGCGCTCGACGCCTTCGGCCCGATCACCGACAACGCCGGCGGCATCGCCGAGATGGCGGACCTGCCGGAGGAGGTGCGCAACATCACCGACCCGCTCGACGCGGTGGGCAACACCACGAAGGCGGTGACGAAGGGCTACGCGATCGGCTCGGCCGTGCTCGCGGCCCTGGTGCTGTTCGCGGCGTTCGTCCAGGAGCTGTCCCAGGAGGCGGCCAAGAACGGCAAGGCGATCAACGTGTTCTCGATCGCCGATCCCGAGGTGCTGATCGGCCTGCTGATCGGCGGCATGATGGTCTACCTGTTCGCGGCGCTCGCGATCGAGTCCGTGGGCCGCGCGGCGGGCGGCGTGGTCGAGGAGGTGCGCCGGCAGTTCAAGGAGAAGCCGGGGATCATGGAGGGCACCGAGATGCCGGACTACGCGCAGTGCGTGGCGATCGTGACCCGCGCCGCCCAGCGCGAGATGATCATCCCGTCGATGATCCCGATCGTCTTCACCGTGATCGTCGGCCTGCTCTCCTACCAGGCGCTCGGCGGCCTGCTGATCGGCGTGATCGTGGTCGGCTTCTTCGCCGCTGTCTCGATGACCGCCGGCGGCGGCGCGTGGGACAACGCCAAGAAGCTGATCGAGGACGGCGAGTACGGCGGCAAGGGCTCGGATGCCCACGCGGCGTCGGTCACCGGCGACACCGTCGGCGACCCGTACAAGGACACCGCGGGCCCGGCGATCAACCCGATGATCAAGGTCGCGAACATCGTGGCCCTGCTGATCATCCCGTTCCTCGTCTAGTCCGGTGGACATAGGCGACGTCACAGTCGAGACGTTCCAGGGCCGCGAGGGCGAGTCGTTCTCGATCCAGTTCGCGGACGCGACGCTCGAGCTGACGCTCGCCGATGTGACGGCTGCGCCGGAGAAGTGGGGGCGGAGCGAGCAGCGCGCGCCGTTCTCGATCCTGTTCGACGGGCCGCTCGAGCACGTGCTCCCTCAGCGCATCTGGCCGGTGGACCACGCGGAGCTGGGCCGGCTCGACCTGTTCCTCGTGCCGCTCGGGCCCGAGGGCGAGGCGATGCGCTACCAGGCCGTGTTCAGCTAGCGGCGGGCCGCTCGAGCAGCAGGTAGGGCCCCACTTCCTCGATCGGCTCGAAGCCGAGCCGCACGTAGAGGCCCATGGCCCGGTTCTCGCGCTCCACGTGGATCGACGTGACCTTGCCGCCGGCGTCGGCCTCCGCGAGCACCTGAGCCAGGAGCCGGCCGCCGATGCCCCTGCCGCGGTGCTCGGGCAGCAGCGCGATGTCCACGATCCGCAGCTCGCGCTCCCAGCGGCCGACGTAGAGCCGCCCAACGGGCTCGCCGTCCACCAGGATCAGGCTCCAGTCGGTGTCGGTGTAGTGCTCGCGGTAGTGGCGGTGCTGGGCCTCGAACTGCATCCGCAGGAAGGCATCGATCTGGTCCTGTGGCCAGCCGGTGCGCGCGACCTCCTCCTGGCGCGTGCTCGCATAGACGCGCTCCACGAAGGGGCGGTCCGCATCCGTCTCGGGGCGCAGCGAGACGTCTATGGGTGCGCGGGGTAGATGCCGGACAGCGAGATCACGAAGTTGAGCGTGAGGTAGGGCATCATGTTGTTGTGCGGCTGGTCCCCACCGGCGGGGGCGAGCGACTGGAAGGCCATCGTGACGTCGTGCGCGGCCATCGACGAGTACTGCCCGGGGTAGCGCGCGAGCACGTGGCCGGCCGGCACCGGGTTGTCGCCGGTGGTGTTCGCGCCCTTGAGCTGGTGCGAGTGGGCCGGTATCTCGCTCTGGAGGAGCGTGACGGTCTCGGAGCCGCCCTCCTCGCCGAGGGTGCGCACCTCGAGGCCGCCGCCGCCGGAGTTCGGGTGCATCGGGGCCCTGTCCTGCATGTTGGGCAGGGCGAAGGTGCTCTGCCCGTCGCCGCCGTAGGTCGTGCCGAGCAGCGAGAAGAGCGCCGTGTTCTGCGAGATCGGCATGAGCTGGCCCTCGCAGGTGGCCCACCCCTTGGGCGCGAAGTTGAACGCGACGATGCGGATCTCGGCGACGAATGGGTCCATCAGTGGCGCATCCGGCTCACGTTTGACTCGGAAAGAAGCCGTAGAGCTGGATGATGAAGTTGACGCACAGGAACGGCTGGAGGTTCTCGTGTGGCTGGTTGCCACCGACGGACCCGATCGAGCTGGCGCTCATGTTCGTGTTCGTCACGTCCTCCAGGTACATGAAGACGTTGGCCGTGTGGGAGCGGGCCGGGACGTGGTCGCCCGGGTCGGGGAGGGTGCCGGTGTCCGAGCTTGCGAGCAGCGGGTGGGAGTGGCTCGGGATCCGCTGGACGGTCAGGGTCTCGCTCTCCGCGCCGGCGAGCTCGCCGATCGTGCGGCTGGACGGCAGCCCGGGCCCCTGGCCCCTGTGCATCGGCAGCCGGCCGCCCAGGTTGGGCAGTGCGAAGGTCTGCTGGCCGTCGCCGCCGTACGTCGTGCCGATCACGTTGAAGAGCCCTTCGTTCTCGGAGATCGGCAGGAGCTGTCCGCTGCAGAACGCCCATCCGGCCGGGGCGAAGTTCCCTGCGAACATCCTGATCTCTCCGGTGTAGGACAACGTCAGTCCCGGCTCGGGAAGATGCCGGTGAGGGCGATGCAGAAGTTGAGCACGCTGTAGGGCTGCACGTTGTTGTGCGGCTGGCTGCCGCCCACGGAGCTGACCGTGCCGGCGTCGAGCGGCGTCAGGTTGACCGGGTTGGCGTAGGTGAAGCTGTCGGTACGTGCGAGCGTGGCATTGGTCGGCACCTCGACGTCGCCGGCGCCCGACGCGGCGCTCATCGCGTGCGTGTGTGTCGGCATCTCGCTCTGGACGAGGGTGTGCGACTCCTCGCCCCCGCGCTCGCCCAGGTAGGCGTGGCTCGTCCCGACGTCGATCGGCACGCGCCCGCGCAGGTCGGGCAGCTGGAAGGTGGTCTGCCCGTTGCCGCCGTACGTGGTCCCGAGCAACGCGAAGAGCGCCTGGTCCTGATTGATCGCCATGAACTGGCCGTCGCACTGCGCCCACCCCTTCGGGGCGAAGTTGAACGACATGAGGCGGATCTCGGCCATGAAGGGCTCAGACATGCCGTGCTCCGCCGGTGACGGGATCGCCGATCACGGTGCCGAGCCTAGACCACCGGTGCGGACGGGGCCGGTCAGGGCCGCGGCGGGAAGACGCCCTGGAGCGCGATCACGTGCAACAGCGTGAGGTAGGGCTGCATGTTGTTGTGCGGCAGCCCGTTGCCCTGGAACGGGAGCGAGGCCCCCGCCATCACCTCGAGGTTGGCGGACACGTTGTCCTGATACTGCCCCGGGTAGCGCGCGAGCGTGTTGCCGGCGGGCACCGGGTTGTCGCCGGTGGTGTTGGCACCCTGCATCGTGTGCGAGTGGAACGGCATCTGGGCCTGCGAGAGCGTGACCGAGTACTCGCCTCCGGTCTCGCCGACGTAGCGATCGGACAGCCCCGTGCCCTGGCCGGCTCCCATGACCACCGAGCCGTCGATGTTCGGCAGCCCGAAGGTGGTCTTGCCGTCGCCCCCGTAGATGGTGCCGAGCAGGGCGAACAGCGCCGTGTTCTGCACGATCTTCATGAGCTGGCCGTCGCACTGCGCCCACCCCTTCGGGGCGAAGTTGAAGCCGACGATCCGGATCTCTGCGAGGAAGGGATCCATGGCTCAGTTCGGGGTGGGGAAGATGCCGTAGAGGGAGATGATGTAGTTGATCGCGATGTACGGCTGGACGTTGTCGTGGTACTGGCCCCCGCCGGTGAACGTGACCGCGTTCATCGACATCGCGGTGTTCGGGACATCCTCGAGGTACAGGTAGACATTGGCGGTGTGGGAGCGCGCCACAACGTTGGCGGCCGGATCGGGCAGGGTTCCCGTGTTCGAGGAGGCCAGCATCGGGTGCGTGTGGCCCGGCATCGACTGCGTCGTGAGGGTCACGTTCTCCGAGCCGTCGGTGGCCCCGAGGGGGTAGCTGGGGTTCGTGTGGATGGGCACCCGGCTGCGCAGGTCGGGCAGCCCGAAGGTCTGCTGGCCGTCG
>JAXDJC010000130.1:0-2579 GCA_034663685.1 Thermoleophilaceae bacterium | reverse complement strand
GCCAGCGTGAGGTTGGCGAACGGGGCCGGGAACGGGCCGCCGGACGAGCTGCCGTCCACCTGGAGCGAGAAGCCGTTCATCACCGCGGCGGCGCCGTCGGCCAGCGGCAGGCCCGAGTGGGTGAGCGCCTCGGCCGGGATGTACTTGTTGAGCCCGTCCACGAACCGCGGCAGCGCGCGCGTGTCCGGGCCGCCGGGCGCGGGCGCGGTCACGCCCTGCTGGATCGAGTACGGGTCGTTGCCCGGGAACACGTACGCGGCCAGCCCGAGGTAGGTCTCGCGGACCAGGGGCTTCACGTCCGGGCCGGCGTCGAGCAGGGCCAGCGCGCGCGAGCCGGGGGCCAGCGTCATCGCCGTCGTGGCGGCCGCCAGGAACGCCGCGCGCTGGAGCAGCTCGCGCCGCGACCACCCTTCTGTCGGCGGGCCGGCTTTCGGCACCCCTACGGAGCTCACCGCGGCGATGCTAAAACTCCGCGTTGCGGGAGGCAAGGTTTTGGCAACTCAGCTCGAGGGCGACATCGAGATCAGGCGGCCGGTGGGCGACGTGTTCGCGTTCGTGGCCGATCCCTGCAACGACCCGGACTGGTGCCCGCGCGTGCTCTGGTGCAGGCAGAGCGAGGGCGACGGGCCCGGCCCGGGCGCGCGCTACGAGGCGATGCACAAGCCGTCGGGCTACCCGCGCAGGCACATCCGCCGGATCGAGGTGCTCGAGTACGACGCGCCGCGCCGCGTGCGCTGGGTGCAGGAGGACCAGATCGGCGTGTTCGACATCACCTACGAGCTGGAGCCCACCGAGGGTGGGACCCGGCTCACGCAGCGCGACGAGATCAAGTGGAAGCTCCCGCTGGCGGGGCCGTTCGGCAAGCGGATCGTGGGACGGCACATCGGGGAGCAGCAGCAGGACCTCAAGCGAGTGCTCGAAAGGGGCTAGCCATGCCGATGTTCGACCTGACGTACACGGAGGGAGCGCTCGAGCCGGACGCGCGCGCCGAGGCGATCGAGAAGCTCACCGCCGCGCTGCTGCGCCACGAGGGGGCGCCCGACAACGGGGCCACGCGGGCGATGTCGTGGACGATCGTTCACGAGGTGCCGGCCGCCATGTTCAACGTGGCCGGCCGCCCCGCCGAGCGCCCGTACTACCGCGTGTTCGTGACCGTGCCCGAGGGCACGATGCTCCAGGGCCCGGGGCCGTTCGCGGTCGTGTCCCGTCGCAACCTCGTGCGCGAGGTGTCGGAGATCCTGCTCGAGGCCGAGGGGACCGAGTTCAGCCCCGAGGAGGCCGGCCGCGTGTTCGTGCTGATCCGCGAGATCGCCGACGGCTACTGGGGCGGGATCGGCACCACGTTCCGGATGGAGGACATCGCGGCGTTCGCCACGCCGGAGCTGCCGCAGACGGCGGTGTCGGAGCAGGCGCGCGAGGTCTTCCAGGAGCGCGAGGCCGTCAGGCCATAGCCGCCAGGCGCTTCGACTTGCCCAGGTGCTCGAGCTGGGCGGCGATCGCGTCGCGCAGGTCCGGGACCGCCACGCCGTAGCGCTCGGTCAGCAGCTCGAGCGAGGACGGGAACACGCCGCCGGCCGTCATCGCGTCGGTCAGCTCCAGGAGCCGCGCGTACATCACGCGCCCGACCGGCGGCAGCTTGTCGAGCTCCGCCTCGATCGCCTCCTCGTCGTCGGGGTCGATCAGCCGCGGGAGCGTGGCCTTCAGCCCGATGCGCTCGCCGAAGCGGCCGATCTCCTCCATCAGCTCCTCCACCGTCAGGCAGCTCTCCCCGTAGGCGAGCCACCACTCCGAGCCGAAGTCGTCGGCGTTCAGCACCGCGGCGATGCAGGTGGCGCAGAGGTCCTGAGGCACCATGTCGAAGCGCGAGCCCGGGCGGGCGGGCAGGAACGGGAAGCGGCCGCGCAGCGAGTCGGAGGCGATCTGGGTCACGAACTGCTTGCGCGACATGATCCCGGTGCGCGAGTCGCCGATCAGGTTGGGCGGGCGGAAGACCGAGTGCGGCAGGCCGCTCTCCGCGAACAGCCGGTCGGACTCGATCTTGGAGGCCACGTAGCCCCACACCGCGTTCGAGCGGTCGAGCTTGATCGGGGCGTCCGGGGAGAACGACTGCACGAACGCGGTGCCCACGTGGTGCACCGGCGCCCCGGCCGCGTGCGCCAGCTCCAGCAGGTGCTCGGTGCCGTGCACGTTGATGTCCCGGTAGCGCTCCTCCGGCAGGCCGAAGGTCACGAGGCCGGCGGAGTGCACGATCACGTCCACGCGCGCGGCCAGCTCGCGGAAGCTCGCCTGCGAGAGGCCGAAGCGGGGCTGGGTCACGTCGCCGCGCAGCGTCTCGGCGTCCTCGCGCGGGAGCTTGCCGCTGTGCGCCATGCCGATCACGTCGTAGCCGCCCAGCTCGTCCAGCAGCGCGCCGCCGATCACGCCGGAGGCGCCGGTCACGAGCACGGTGCGGCGGTCGGCCGCGCCGCTCACGGCCACGCCACCTCGGCCAGCTCGTGCACCAACGCGGCCATCTCGCGGCCCTTCCACGCCAGCGGGAGGTGGCCCTCCTCCTCGCACACGTAGCGGCAGCCGGGGAT
>JAXDJC010000123.1:0-32725 GCA_034663685.1 Thermoleophilaceae bacterium | reverse complement strand
GAACCGGCGCACAACCGCCGGGTTCCTGGCTAATGTGCCACCCGGCTTGCGTATAGCCGCCCTCTGATTTAATGGTTTCTCGGACCCCAGGCAGGGGGAATGAGAGACCGAGCCGCACGACGCGGCGAGGGAACCAGGTGCGTACCCCGGGCGAGCATCCGCCGGGCCCGCGTACGCGACCGGGGGGTTGACGATGATCGAGGGGCACGAAGTCCGGAACACGGCATGACCGACCCAGTGGTCTCGTCCGAGCGCGCGGCGGAGGAAGTGCAGCATGACGCGCCGGCCGACCTCGACCTGCATGGCGACAACGGCTCGCGCCTGGCGCCGCCGCGCCGCCGGTTCGCGCGCAACGGGAATGGCGCCGCCGCGCAGGTGCGTGAGCTCCAGCCGGATCGCGCGCGCCCCAACCGCAGCCGGCTCGACTTCGAAACCGAGACGCGCTCCACCACGAGCCCGATCCGCGAGGGCGACTACCGCCTCGAGGCGATGGGGCGCGACGCGCTCCACCGGCGCCTGCTCGCCGTTGCGGACATGCTCTCGACCGGCTTCGCCCTCTGCTTCGCGATCCTGGTGGCGGGTGCCACCCCCCGGATCACGGTCCTCGCGATGCTCCCGCTGATGGTCTTCGTGGGCAAGATCGTGGGCCTCTACGACCGCGACGAGCACGTGCTCCACAAGACCACGCTCGACGAGGCCCCGAGGCTCCTCAACGTCGCGATCGCGGGCACCCTCCTCATGTGGATGTTCGACGAGATGCTGGCGAGCAACCCGTTCCGCAAGTTCCAGGTGGGAATCCTCTTCGCCGCGCTCTACCTCGCGATGGCGCTCACCCGGCCGATCGCCCGGCGGATCGCGCTGTCGGCGGCAGCGGCGGAGCGTCTGCTCGTGCTCGGCACCGGCGAGGAGTCGGCCCGCATCTCCGAGAAGCTCGCCACCCAGGCGCCGGTGAAGGCGGAGGTCGTGGGCCGCGTGCCGGTCACCGACGAGCGCCGTGCCGGCCGCGGAGCCGACGTGCTCGGCATGCTCGCGGACCTCGACTACGTGCTCGCCGAGAACCGGATCGACCGCGTGGTGATCTGCCCGCACGGGGAGAGCTCCAGCGACATGCTGGAGACCATCCGCGTGGTCAAGGGGCTGGGCGTGAAGGTGAGCGTGGTGCCGCGGCTCTTCGAGGTGGTGGGAACCTCGGTCGAGTTCGACGACCTCGGCGGGCTCACGCTGCTCGGCATCCGCCGCTACGAGCTGACCAAGTCCTCCGCCGCGCTCAAGCGCGCGCTCGACATCTCGGGCGCCGCGGGCGGGCTGCTGTTCCTCGCGCCGCTGTTCCTCGTGATCGCCACCGCCGTCAAGCTGACCTCGCACGGCCCGGTGTTCTTCCACCAGCCGCGCGTGGGCCGTCGCGGCCGCGCGTTCCACATGCTCAAGTTCCGCACGATGTACGACGGAGCGGACCGGCTGAAGGCCGAGCTGCACCACATGAACGAGGGCGCGGAGGGCTTCTTCAAGATCGCGGCCGACCCGCGCATAACGCCGGTCGGGCGCCTCCTGCGCAAGACCTCGCTCGACGAGCTGCCCCAGCTGATCAACGTGCTGCGCGGCGAGATGAGCCTCGTGGGCCCGCGTCCGCTCGTGGACGAGGAGGACGCGCGGATCGAGGGGCTCCACCGCCGCCGTCTCGACGTGACGCCCGGGATGACGGGCGCGTGGCAGATCCTCGGCTCGTCGCGGATACCGATGCGCGACATGGTCACGATCGACTACCTGTACCGGACCAACTGGTCGCTGTGGCTCGACGTGAAGATCCTCCTGCGGACCGTTCCCCACGTGTTACGAAGACGCGGTATGTGAGACTGAGGGGTATGAGCCCCAAAGTCGAGAAGAGCGAGCAGGAGTGGCGTGAGCAGCTCACGCCGGAGCAGTACAGGATCCTCCGCGAACACGGCACGGAGCCGCCGTTCACCGGGGACTACGTCTACACGAAGGACGGCGGCACCTACCGCTGCGCGGCGTGCGGAGCCGAGCTGTTCAACTCGGACACGAAATTCGACTCCGGCACCGGCTGGCCGAGCTTCTACGAGCCGATGGACGAGGGCGGGGTGGAGCTGCGCAAGGACCGCAGCCTCCTCATGACCCGCACCGAGGTGGTGTGCGCCACCTGCGGCGGCCACCTGGGCCACGTGTTCGACGACGGGCCGAACCCCACGGGCCAGCGCTACTGCATCAACTCGGCCGCGCTCGAGCTCGCGAAGGACGAGAACGGCGGCACTTAGGGGGCCGCGGGCCGGAGGCCGGCGGCATGCGTGAACCGTTTTGGTCGTCATAGCGACCAAAACGGTTCAGCCGCCGTGATCTAGCCTGCCGCGCCGTGTGCGGAATCGCCGGATGCGTCGTGCCGCCCGGGCGCGAGCCCGACCGCGGGCGGCTCGAGCGGATGGCGCGCGCGCTGGCGCATCGCGGTCCCGACAACGAGGGGATCGAGATAGCCGGCAACGTGGGCCTCGTGCACCGGCGGCTCGCGATCGTGGACCCGTCGCCCGCGGGCCGGGCGCCGATGGCCGACGCCGGGGGCCGCTGGCTCCTGACCTACAACGGCGAGGTCTTCAACCACCTGGAGCTGCGCCGGGAGCTGCCGGGGGTCGACTGGCGCGGGGGCAGCGACACCGAGACGCTGGTCGAGGCGCTCGCCCGCTGGGGCCACGGCGCGGTGCCGCGCTGCAACGGCCTGTTCGCCTACGCCGCGCTCGACCGCGAGCGGCGCCGGCTGCTGCTGGTGCGCGACCGCTTCGGGATCAAGCCGCTGTACCTCGCCCGCCACGGCGGCGCGCTCTTCTTCGCCAGCGAGATGCGCGCGCTGCTTGAGGCGGGCGTCCCGCGCGACGTGCGCCGCGACGTGCTCGCCCACGCGGTCGAGCGCGGGTGGGCCAACGGCCGGCGCACGCCGCTCGAGGCGATCGAGCGCGTGATGCCCGGCACCGCGGTGGAGGTGGACCTCGAGACCCTGGCCACGAGCGAGAGCACCTGGTACGACCCGCTCGACGCGGTCGACCCGGGCGCGAGCTCCGCCGCCGATGTCGAGCAGGCGCTGCGCGCGTCGGTCCGGCGCCGGCTCATGTCCGACGTGCCGCTGGGCACGATGTGCTCGGGCGGCCTCGACTCGAGCCTGATCACCGCGCTCGCCGCCGAGGCGGGCACGGTGCACGCGTTCAACGCGCGGATCGTGGACCAGCCCGAGTGGGACGAGGGGCGCTTCGCCGCCGAGGTGGCCGAGCGGGTGGGGGTGGAGCTGCACACCGTGGAGATGACGGCCGCGGACTGGCGGGCCGACCTGGTGGACGTGGTGCGCCACGTGGAGTACCCGCTCACGCACGAGAGCTCGGTGCCGATGGCGGCGATCGCGCGGCTGGCCCGCGAGCGGGGCGTGAAGGTGCTGCTGAGCGGCGAGGGCGCCGACGAGCTGTTCGGCGGGTACTCGTGGCTCCACCACCACGCGTTCGCGGATTTCGCCGCGCGCGGGCGACCGGCGTCCGCCGCCGTGCGCGCCGGGCTGCGGGCGCTTCAGCGCCGCGGCGTGCTCGCGGGCCGCGCGATCCCCGACCCGCTGCCGGGCCCGTCCGCGGAGGTGAACGCGTACGAGCGCGAGCGCTTCGAGCGCGCTCTCCGGGCGTACGCGCACGACCGCGGGCCGCGCCGGCTGCTGGAGGCCGGGCTGGCCGCCGACCTCTCCACGTACCTGCCCCACCTGCTCAACCGCCAGGACAAGACCACGATGATGCACTCGGTGGAGACCCGCGTGCCGTTTCTCGACCCGGACGTGGTGGCCGCCGCGCTGAGCATGCCGCTGGAGCAGCGCATCGAGTCCGAGCGCAAGGCGCCGCTGCGCACGATGGCGCGCGGCCTGCTGCCCGACGGCGTGGTCGAGCGCGAGAAGGTGGGCTTCGGCTTCGACGTGCCCCGCTACCTGGCCGGCGCCGTGCGCGAGGAGTTCCTCCGCGACGGGCTTCTGCGCGGCGAGCTCGAGGCGGCCCGCGCGGATTGGCACGAGCTGGTGCCGGCCATGTGCACGAGCCTCGGCCCGCTGACGGCCGAGATCTGGCTGCGGACGGTGGTCCACGGCAGCCCGCCGGACGCCGTGCAGGCGGAGCTCTGGCGCGCCGAGCGGCCGTAGACTCGTTCCCGTGGCGGAAGGACTCGAGACCGCGGCGCCCCCCGTGGCGGGGGACACCGCAACCGGGGCTCCCGAGCGCGCGCGCGGCGCGGCGTCCGGGCGCGGGCTCGCCTGGGGGATTCTCCGCGCGCTGCGCCCCAAGCAGTGGCTCAAGAACGTGCTGGTGGTGGCCGCCCCCGCCGCCGCCGGCGTGCTCGGCCACGGCGACGTGCTCGGCAACGTGGCGCTCGCCTTCGTCGCCTTCTGCCTCGTCTCGAGCGGCACGTACCTGCTGAACGACTCGCGCGACCTGGCGTCCGACCGCCTCCACCCGCGCAAGCGCTTCCGGCCGATCGCGGCGGGGATCGTGCCGGTCGGCCTCGCGATCGGGCTCGGCGTGCTGCTGATCGCGCTGGGGCTCGCCGTCGCCGCGCTCGTGCGCCTGGAGCTGCTGATCGTGGTGGCCGGCTACATCGTGCTCACCACGAGCTACACGCTCTGGCTCAAGCACGTCGAGGTGGTGGACATCGTGGCGATCGCGTCCGGGTTCATCATGCGCGCGGTGGCGGGCGGCGCCGCGGCCAACGTGCCGCTGTCGCGCTGGTTCATCATCGTCGCGTCGTTCGGGTCGCTCTTCATCGTGGCCGGCAAGCGCCACGGCGAGCACATCGACCTCGGCGACGAGGGCGGCTCGGTGCGGCCCACGCTCGCCGCCTACTCGCGCGATTACCTGAAGTACGTCTGGACGATGGCCTCGGGGGTCACGATCGCGGCTTACTGCCTCTGGGCGTTCGAGATGGCGCCGAAGGGCAGCGACGTGCCGCTGTACGAGCTGTCGATCGTCCCGTTCGTCACGTTCATGCTGCGCTACGCGATGCTGCTCGAGGCCGGCCACGGGGAGGCGCCCGAGGACGTGGTGCTCGGCGACCGCATCCTCGCCGCGCTCGCGGCGGTCTGGATCGTGCTGTTCGGAGCCGGTGTCTACTTCCTCTGAGGCGGTCCTCATGGGGTGGGGGCGCACCGCGCCCTCGCGCGCGGAGGTGATCGAGGCGACGGCGGACTCGATCGCCGGCGTGCTCTCGAGCCCGGGGCCGCGCGGGGTGCTGGCGCGCGGGCTCGGCCGCAGCTACGGGGACGCGGCCCAGAACGCCGGCGGCCGGGTGCTGCTGATGGCGGGCCTCGACGCCGTGCGCGATCTCGACCTCGAGGCCGGCGTGGCCACCGTCGACGCCGGCATCTCGATCGAGGCCCTCACGCGCCTGCTGCTGCCGCTCGGCCTGTTCGTGCAGGTCACACCCGGCACCTGGCATGTGACGGTGGGCGGCGCGATCGCCGCCGACGTGCACGGCAAGAACCACCACGCCGACGGCTCGTTCTGCGATCACGTCCTGTCGTTCGAGCTGCTCACGCCCGCGGGCGAGCGGGTGACGGTCGAGCCCGGCGACGAGCTCTTCCACGCGACGGCCGGCGGCATGGGCCTGACCGGCGTGATCCTCGGCGCGCGCCTGCGCCTGCTACGCGTGGGGTCGGGCCGGATGGTGGTGGACCGCGAGCGCGCGGGCGACCTCGACGACGTGATGGCCCGCATGGCCGAGCACGACGACGACTACCGCTACTCGGTGGCCTGGATCGACTGCCTCGCGCGCGGCGCGAGCCTGGGGCGCTCCGTGCTGATCCGCGGCGATCACGCCGGCCCCGAGCACGGGCCGCCGGACGGCAACGGCGCGCTTGGCGGCGCGCGGCTGGCCGCTCCCGCGTGGACCCCGGGCGGGCTGCTGCGGCGCTCCACGATCCGTGCCTTCAACGAGGCCTACTACCGCGCGGCGCCGCGCCGGGAGACCGGCCGGATCGAGGGCCTGCGCGAGTTCTTCTACCCGCTCGACGCCGTTCGCGGCTGGAACCGGATCTACGGGCCGAGCGGCTTCCTCCAGTACCAGCTCGTGGTCCCGCACGGGGCCGAGGCCGCTCTTCGCGAGGCGCTCGAGCGGCTCAGCGGGGCGGGCGCGCCGTCGTTCCTCGCGGTGCTCAAGCGCTTCGGCGAGCAGAGGACGGGCATGATCTCGTTCCCGATGAAGGGCTGGACGCTCGCACTTGACATCCCCGCCGCCACCCCCGGGCTCGCGCCGCTCCTGGACGGGCTCGACGAGCTGGTGGCCGGCGCGGGCGGGCGCGTGTACCTGGCCAAGGACTCGCGGCTGCGGCCGGACGTGCTGGCGGCGATGTACCCGCGGCTCGCCGAGTGGCGCGCGGCGCGCGAGCGCGTGGATCCGCACGGCGTGATGCGCTCGGACCTCGCCCGGCGGCTGGAGCTTCGGTGAGGGACGCGACCGGGGCGGTGCAGTCCGTGCTCGTGCTCGGCGGCACGTCCGAGATCGGCCTCGCCACCGCGAGGCGGCTGGTGAGCGAGCGGACGCGGCGGGTGGTGCTGGCGGTGCGCGATCCCGCGGGCGCCGCGGCGGAGGCCGCGGCCGCGGAGCTGCGCGCGCTCGGGGCCGAGGTGGAGGTCGTGGCGTTCGACGCGCTCGACCTCGGCTCGCATCCCGCGCTCGTGGACGACGTCTTCGACCGCGTCGGCGACATCGACCTCGCGCTCCTGGCGTGGGGCGTGCTCGGCGACCAGGAGCAGCTGGCCCGCGACCACGACGCCGCCGTCGAGGCCGTGCAGGTCAACTACACCGGCGTGGTGTCGGTGAGCATCCCGCTGGTCGAGCGCATGCGCCGCCAGGGGCACGGCACGATCGTGTACCTGTCCTCGGTGGCCGGCGAGCGGGCGCGGGCGTCGAACTTCGTCTACGGCTCGACCAAGGCGGGCATGGACGCCTTCGCGCAGGGGCTCGGCGACTCGCTGGGCGACAGCGGCGTGCGCGTGATGGTGGTCCGGCCGGGCTTCGTGAAGACGAAGATGACGGCGGGGCTCGACCCGGTCCCGCTGTCCACCGACGCGGACTCGGTGGCCGAGGCGATCGCCGCCGGCCTGCGGGGCAACGCGCACACCGTCTGGACACCGGCGCCGCTGCGCTTCGTGATGTCGGCGCTGCGGCACGTGCCGCGGCCGATCTTCAGGCGACTGGACCTGTGATGGAGGTGCCGGCGGGTGCCAGCGGCGCCGAGCGCCCGCGCAGGTAGCCGAGCAGCTCGCGCAGCAGCTCCCGCTCGAGCGCGATCGTCGAGGCGAGCGTGAGCGCCGCGAACAGAATCAGCTCGCCCGCGGCCATCGCCGGCGTCCGCTCGCCGGACTCCGCCTGCCGCACCAGCAGCACCGCCACCGCGCCCGGCACCGTGGGGGCTATCGCGCGTAGCCCGTGGTTCAAGATCCGGAAGCCGCGGAAGAGCCGCGCCAGGTACCAGCCGCGCATGGCGAGCGAGACCGCGGTCACGATCGCCATCCCGGCGGCGTAGCCGCGCAGCCCGTAGGCCACGGTGAGCGGCACGGTGGTCACGAGGAACGACGCCAGGATCACCAGCGAGGTGATCGCCATCGGCCGCGTCTCCCCGCGCGCGCTGAAGAACGCGACCCAGTTGAACCCCACGTGGTGGGCGGCGGCGAGCAGCCCGAACACCTCGAGCAGGCCGATCGCCCCGCGCCACTCGTTGCCCAGCACACGGTGCACGAGGTCGGCCGCGAACAGCGAGATCCCGACCCCGAACGGCACCCCGCACATCAGCGCCATCCGGTTGGACTTGGCGAACGCCTCGAAGAGCACGTCGGTCCGGTCGCGCACGCGGCAGATCGCGGGATACAGGGTCCAGGTGACCAGCTCGTCGATCCGGTCGGTGTAGCTGCCCACGGAGCCGGCCAGCGCGATCACGCCCGCGCCGGCGAGGCCGAGCTTCCACGTGCCCACGAGCATGGCCAGCTGGGGGATCAGCAGCGCGCTGGCGCCGGCCACGAAGATCGGCCAGGAGAAGTCGAAGTACTCGCGCACCTTGGCGCGGTCGTAGCGCAGGGCGAGCGGGTAGGGCGAGGCGGCCACCGCCACCGCGCCCGACGCCGCCACGCCCGCGGCGAAGCCGATCACGAGCGACCAGTAGCCGGCGCCGGCGATCGCGAGCGCCACCGTGACCGCGAACGAGACCGCGGGGTCCACCGCCTCGATCGCGCGCTGGCGCCCGTAGCGGAGGTCGCGGTAGAAGATCCACACGGGCGTCTTGAACGACTGCGCGGCCACCGCCACGGCCAGCACCGCCCCCGGCGCCACGATCTCCCAGTGCCCGTAGGCGACCGCGAGCCCGGGCAGCGCCACGAGCGCGATCACGAGCAGCGCGACGTTGGAGAGCATGTCGATGGTGAACGCCCGCTGGTAGGCGAGCTCGGGGTCGTCGGTCTGGTCCTGCACGTACTTGTCGCCGATCCCGACCTGCTTGAGCCAGGTGAGCGTGCCCACCGTGATGAGGGCGATCCCCCAGATGCCGTACTCGGTCCGCGTGAGGAACGCGGCGATCACGAACCCCTTGAGCAGCGACAGCGTGTGGATGCCGACCATGAAGCCGGCGTTGACGATCGACCCGCGCGCGGCGCGGACGCGAAGCGAGGCCTCGGCCGCCACTAACCGACCGGCGGCCGGCGCGCGGGCCAGCCGATCTCGGCCTCGAGCTGCGCGGCGAGGGAGATCAGCGTCGGCTCGTCGTTCGGCCGGCCGATGAGCTGAGCCGAGAGCGGCACCCCGCGCTTGTCGGAGCTCGGCGTGGGCACGGCCGCGGCCGGCTGGCCGGTGACGTTCCACGGGATCGTGAAGGGAGTGACGCCGGAGGCGCGGTCGATGCTGCGGGCGAGCCCGGCGCGCGCGAAGAAGCCGGCCTCGATCGGCGGGGCCGGCATGGTGGGCGTGAGCAGCACGTCGGCGTGGTCGAAGACGGCGTTGATCCGCCGGGCGCGCCCCTCCTCGCGATCGCGCGCCCAGCGCACGCCGCGGGTGCCGATCGCGCGTCCGAGCCCCGCGAGCCTGCGCGTGCGCGGCTCGAGCGCCTCGGGGTGCGGGGAGGCCTCCACGTCCTCGGTGATCCCGTACGCCCAGCGCGGCAGGAACAGCGGGAGCAGCCAGCCGTAGTCCGGGTCGCGCTCCTGCACGTCGTGGCCGAGCGAGCGCAGCACGTCCGCCATCTCGTCGATCGCGCTCCGCACGGGGTCGGTCGTCCTGGCGCGCGGGTCGGGCGACTTGGTCGAGACCGCGATCCGCAGCCGGCCCGGAGCGCTGCGCGCCGAGTCCACGAACGGCCGCTCCGGCTCCGGCACGGCGGGGTTGCCGCCGGCCACCACGTCGAGCCAGAGCGCCGTGTCGATCGTATGGCGCGTGACCGAGCCGGCCACGCTCAACCCGTTCCAGTGCTCGGTGTGCGGGCTGAGCGACACGCGCCCGCGCTGCGTCTTGAGCCCCACGAGCCCGCAGCACGCGGCGGGCAGGCGGATCGAGCCGCCGCCGTCGGTGGCCAGCCCGGCCCCCGCCAGGCCCGCCGCCACCGCCGCGGCCGAGCCGCCGCTCGAGCCGCCCGGCGTGCGCGAGGTGTCCCACGGGTTGCGCGTGATGCCCCAGGCGTCGGACTCGGTGGCCGGCCAGATGGCCAGCTCGGGCAGGTGGGTCTTGCCGATCACGATGGCGCCCGCCTCACGCAGGCGGCGCACCATCTCGGCGTCCGACTGAGCGGGCTCGCCGTAGGCGGCGGAGCCGTCGGTGGTCACGTCGCCCGCCACTTCGATGTTGTCCTTGATCGCCACGGGCACGCCCAGCAGCGGTCGCTCCTCGCCGGCGCCCAGCCTTCCCTCGGCCTGCTGCGCCTCGGCCCGCGCGCGCTCGCCGTAGACCGTGCGGAAGGCGTTCAGCTGCGGATCGAGCCGCTCGATTCGCTCCAGGCAGACGTCCACCAGCTCGAGCGGTGAGACCTCGCGCGAGCGGATCAGCTCCGCCTGGCGCGCGATCCCCGCGTAGGCGAGTTCGGTCGCGTCCATGGGGCAGCAGGTTGCCACACCTAGAATCGCCCGCGCAGATGGAGGAGATCGCTTTCGACGACCGCGGGCTGGTGCCGTGCGTGGTGCAGGACGCCGCGAGCGGCGAGGTGCTCACGCTCGCGTACATGAACGAGGACGCCCTGGCGCGCACGCGCGAGACGGGCGAGACGCACTTCTGGAGCCGCTCGCGGCAGGAGCTCTGGCACAAGGGGGAGACCTCGGGCAACGTGCAGCGCGTTCGCTCGCTGCGCTACGACTGCGACCTCGACGCCGTGCTCGCGCTGGTCGATCCCGCCGGCCCGGCATGTCACACGGGCGAGCGCACCTGCTTCCACAACGGCGACCTCACGCCCGCGCCGCACGAGGCGCTGCCCGCGCTGGAGCGCACGATCGCGAGCCGCGGCGCCGAGCGGCCGGACGGGAGCTACACGGCGGCCCTGCTGGCCGACCCGCCGCAGATCGCCGAGAAGGTTCGCGAGGAGGCCGACGAGGTCGGCCGCGCGGCGGCGGGTGAGAGCGACGAGCGCGTGGCCGAGGAGGCCGCGGACGTGGTCTATCACCTCACCGTGCTGCTGGCCTCGCGCGGGCTCACGCTCGCAAGCGCGCTCGACGTGCTGAACGGGCGCCGGCGCTGAGCCGGGCGAGCCCGCTCGCGCTGTTACTCGCCGCCGTCGGCATCGCGCTGATCGCTTGGGCGCTGCTCGTGCCGCCCTTCATGGTCCCCGACGAGGCCGAGCACTTCGCCTACGTGCAGTCGCTGGCGGAGAACGGCAAGCGGCCGCCGAGGGGGCCGCCGGACGCGCCGCTGTTCTCGACGGAGGAGCGCACGGCAGGCGCCCTCGCGAGGACCGGGGGGGTGCTGGCGGACACGGCCTACAAGCCCGCGTGGGAGCCGTCGGCGGAGCGGGCGTGGCGCGCGGCCGGCGCGCGCGGCCTGGCCCCCGGCGACATCGCGGCGTCCGGCTCGCAGACCGAGCACACGCCGCTGTACTACGCCTCGGAGGCCGTCCCGTACGCCGCGGCCTCGGGCGGCGACCTGTTCGGGCGGCTGTTCCTGATGCGGTTGTGGTCGGGGCTGCTGATGCTGGTGACCACCGCCGGGGCCTGGCTCCTCATCGGGGAGCTGACCGGGAAGGACCGCGTGCTTCAGCTCGCGGGCGCCGCCTGCGTCGGGCTCCAGCCGATGGCCACGTTCATCTCGGCGGGCGTGAACCCCGACGCCCTCCTCTACGCCGCCTACGCGATCGCGCTCTGGATCGGGGTGCGGCTGGTCCGCCGGCCGCCGAGCGCTGGTGCGGTGGCCGGCCTGATCGGCGCCACCGTGGTGGCCATTCTCGCCAAGCCGGCCGGGCTGGCGCTCGTGCCCGCCACGGCGTTCGTGCTCGCGCTGGTCGCCCGGGACCGGCTGCGTGGCTCGCGCCGCGCCGCGCTGGCCGGCGCCGCGGCGGGGGCCGGTCTGCTCGTGGCGGGCGTGGCCGTCAACCGGGGCGTGAGCGGGCGCGCTCCGGTGGATCTCCAGCCGGCGACGCTGCGCGGCTTCGGCACCTACCTGTGGGACTTCTATCTCCCGCGGCTGCCGTTCCAGCACCGCTATCCGGCGCTGTCGATCGACAACCCGGGCTGGACCGTGTGGGTCAAGCACGCCTGGGGGTCGTTCGGGCTCCTCGAGGTGCAGTTCCCCGGCGGCGTCTACGTCGTGCTCGCGGCCGTGGCGCTCGGGTTCCTCGTGGCCGCTGGCACCGCGCTCGCCAAGGGCCGGTTCCGGCCGGGGCGGGCCACGCTCGCCGTGTTCGGGCTCACCGCCGCGTGCCTCGTGGCCGGAATCCACTGGGTGGACTTCCAGGCGGTCAACGGCGGCGGCGGCAGGGTCATCCAGGGCCGCTACCTGCTCCCGCTGATGCCGATCGTGGGCGTGGCCGTGGCGGCCGCGCTCAGCAACCTCACCCGCCGGCGGGAGGCGGGCGCCGCCGTGGTGCTCGGTGGCATGGCGGTGCTCCAGCTCTTCTCCCTGGCCGTGGTCGCGGGGCGTTACTTTGCGTAGGCGCCCGGCGGCGATCGTGCTGGTCATCGCGCTGGCGGGGGCGGCGGCCCTGGCGATCGTGGCAGCCACGGACGAGCGCACGCTCGCGTTCAATCCCGGTGCGCGAGTGGTGGCGCCGATGGTGGCCGTGGCGCCGGGCGAGGAGGTCTGCCAGCGCGGCCTGGAGGCCGCGGCGCGCTTCGACGTGGTCGCCCTCCGGCTCGGCACCGGCACCACGCCCGGGCCGCCGCTGGCGGCCAGCGTCCGCGCGACCGGCTCCGGCAGGGTGCTGGCGCGCGGAACCGTGGCCGCGGGCGCGCGGGACAACCGGGAGGTGTCGGCGCGGCTGGCCCCGCCCGTCGCGGAGGGCAGCGCGATCGACGTCTGCTTCCGGGATGCCGGCGCGCGCGATGTCGCGTTCTACGGCAGCCCCACCTACGAGAGCCCGGGGCATTCGTTCGTGGGCAGCCGCCCGGGCGGCGGCGACATCCGGATCGTGTTTCGCCGCAGCCGCCCGCGCTCCGCCCTCTCGCTCGTGCCGGACATGTTCGAGCGGGCGTCGCTGTTCCGGCCCGCCCCGGTGGGTGCGTGGACGTTCTGGGCGCTGCTCGCGGCCGTGGCGGCCGGAATCCCGCTGCTGCTCGCCGGCGCCCTGCGCCGCGCCACCCGCACCTAGACTGCCGCCGATGCCGAACCCCCTGCTCACGGCGGCGATCGAGCGCCTGGCCTCGCGCGAGGACCTGCCCGCCGACGAGGCGGCCGCCGTGCTGCGCGAGGTGATGGAGGGCCGCTCCTCGGAGGCCGAGACGGCCGGCTTCCTGATCGCCCTGCGCACCAAGGGCGAGACCGTGGACGAGCTGGTGGGCCTGGCGCGCACGATGCGCGAGCTGGCCACGCGGGTGAACGTCGACCGCCCGCACCTGCTCGACACAGCGGGCACCGGCGGCGGTCACCCCACCTTCAACGTGTCCACCACCGCAGCGTTCGTGGCCGCGGGCGCGGGCTGCACCGTGGCCAAGCACGGCAACCGCTCGGCAACCGGTCGCTCGGGCTCGGCCGACGTGCTCGAGGCGCTCGGCGCGCGCATCGACCTCGATCCGGCGGCGGTGGCCGAGTGCATCGAGAGCGTGGGCTTCGGCTTCATGTTCGCGCCCGCGCACCATGCCGCGATGAAGCACGTGGGGCCGGTGCGCAAGGCGCTGGCCGTGCGCACGATCTTCAACTTCCTCGGCCCGCTCACCAATCCCGCCGGCGCCACCCGGCAGCTGATCGGCGTGTCCGACCCCGCCTACATGGACACGATCGCCGCCGCGCTCGGGGCGCTCGGGGCCGAGTCGGCGCTGGTAGTGTCGAGCGAGGATGGGCTGGACGAGATCGGCGTGTGCGGGCCGACCCGCGCGGTGGAGCTGCGCGACGGCGAGATCAGCACCCGCACCATCACGCCGGAGGAGCTCGGGGTGGAGTCCGCGCCCGCCGACGCGATCGGCGCCGGCGAGCCGCACGAGAGCGCCGCGCTGGCGCGCAAGGTGCTCGACGGCGAGCCGGGCGCGGACCGCTCGATCGTGGTGATGAACGCGGGCGCCGCGATCTACGTGGGCGGCGGCGCCGCCACGCTCGCGGAGGGCGCGCGGGCCGCCGAGTCGGCCATCGACTCGGGCGCGGCGCGCGACGCCATGGAGCGGTTCGTGGCGCGCACGCAGGAGCTCGGATGAGCGGCCGGGCGACCGCTTGGCGGAGCGCTCCCGCCGCGGGGGTTTCAGCCCCGTGACCATCCGCCTCGAGGAGCTGATCGACGCCACGCGCGAGCGGCTCGAGCGCGTCAAGCGCGAGCTGCCGCTCGGCGAGCTCGAGCAGCTCGCGTCCTCGCGCGGCGAGCCCCGCCCGTTCGCCGAGGCCCTCTCGCGCCCGGGCACCTCGCTGATCGCCGAGTACAAGCGCCGCTCGCCCTCGGCGGGCACCATCCGCGAGGGCGCGACCGTGGCCGGCATGGCCCGCGCCTACGAGCGCGGCGGCGCGGCGGCGCTGTCGATCCTCACCGAGGAGCGGCACTTCGGCGGCTCCCTGGACGACCTGCGCGAGGCGCGCGAGTCGAGCGAGATCCCGATCCTCCGAAAGGACTTCACGATCGACCCGTACCAGCTCTGGGAGGCCAAGGCCGCGGGCGCCGACGCCGTGCTGCTCGTGGTCGGCGCGCTGCGCCCGCACGAGCTCGGCTCCCTCCACGGCCTGGCGCGCGACCTCGACCTCGACGCGATCGTGGAGGTGCACGACGAGCCGGAGCTGGCCGCCGCGCTCGAGATCGACGCCGACGTGATCGGGATCAACAACCGCAACCTCGAGGACTTCAGCGTGGACGTCTCGCGCACGTTCGACCTCCTCCACGACGTGCCCGCCGGCAAGATCGTGGTGTCGGAGTCGGGGATCGTGGACCGCGCCCAGATCGAGGAGCTCGAGGGCGTGGGAGTGGACGCCGTGCTCGTGGGCGAGGCGCTGATGCGGGCGCCGGACCCGGAGTCCGCGGTGCGCGAGCTGACCCGCACCGAGGAGCCCACGCAGGCCTGATCGGACCCGGC
The DNA here is from genome assembly GCA_034663685.1 of Thermoleophilaceae bacterium. Lineage (GTDB taxonomy): Bacteria > Actinomycetota > Thermoleophilia > Solirubrobacterales > Thermoleophilaceae > AC-37. The sequence goes on along the minus strand of JAXDJC010000123.1, from coordinate 18,041 downwards.
GGGCGCCGGCTCGCCGCTCCGTAACATCGCTGGGGTGAGCACGGTGCCCCAGCTCGACCCCGCCGGCGTCCAGGCTCTGGGGGCGCGGCTGGCGGCCAACGTGCGCCGCGCGGTGAAGGTGCCGGATGCCGCGCTGCGTGACCTGATCGTGGCGGTGGTCGCCGAGGGGCACGTGCTGATCGAGGACAACCCGGGCGTGGGCAAGACCGCGCTCGCGCGCTCGATCGCCCGCACGATCGACGCCGAGTACGCGCGGGTCCAGTGCACCGTGGACCTGCTGCCGGCCGACGTGGTGGGCACCAACGTCTTCAACCAGCGCGAGGCCCGTTTCGAGTTCCGCCCCGGGCCGGTGTTCGCCAACGTCGTCCTGGTCGACGAGATCAACCGGGCGTCGCCCAAGACCCAGTCGGGCCTGCTCGAGTGCATGCAGGAGCGGCACGTGACGGTGGACGTGCACACGCACGAGCTGGCGCGGCCGTTCGTGGTGATCGCCACCCAGAACCCGGTCGAGTACGAGGGCACCTACCCGCTGCCCGAAGCGCAGCTCGACCGCTTCATGGTGCGGGTGGAGCTGGGCTACCCGGCGGCGGACGACGAGGCGGCGATGCTGGGCGACCACGAGGCGGGCGACCGGGTGCTCGACCTCGAGCCGGTCACCGGCGTGAGCGAGATCGTGGCCGCCCAGGAGGCCGCCACCCGGGTGCACGCGAGCGACGCGCTGCGCCGCTACGTGGTGGCGGTGCTGGAGGCCACGCGCACGGACGCCCGGCTCGAGCTCGGCGCCAGCCCGCGGGCGGGGCTGATGCTGCTCAAGGCGGCCAAGGCGCTGGCGGCGCTCGACGGGCGCGATCACGCGCTGCCCGACGACGTTCAGGCGCTCGCCCCGTCGATCCTCCCGCACCGCCTGCTGCTCGCGCCCGACGCGGCCGGCACCGATCGCGCCGCGGTCGTCCGTGACGCGCTCGAGCGCGTACCGGCGCTGTGAGCCGGGCCCTCGGCTCCGCGCTTCTCGGCCTCGCGCTCCTCCTCGGCGGGCTCGGGCTCGGCACGCCGAGCTTGTACCTGCCGGCGGTCGCGATCGCCCTGGCCGGCCTGGGGTCGGCCGCCTGGGTCGCGCTCGCCGCGGCCGGTGCCGGAATCGAGCGAACCCTCGGCCCGCACACCGTGGTGGAGGACGCGCCGTGGCCGCTGGTGCTCGACGCCACACGCGGCCTGGCGCCGCCGCCCGGCGGCGAGTTGACCGAGCCGCTGCTGGGCCGGCCGCTGGCGATCGGGATGGGAGCGCCCAGGCGGGTGCGGGTGAACGTGCGCTTCGAGCGCCGCGGCCGCCGCCTGCTCGAGCCCGCGCGCCTGGCGATCCGCGATCCGCTCGGCCTGGCCGAGCGCGTGATCGAGAGCGACGGCGGCGAGGTGGTGGTCCTGCCCCGGATCGAGCCGGTGGTGGCGCCGGGCCCCGGGGCCACGGGGCGCATGGGCGCGCGCGCCGCCCGGCCGCTCGCCGAGTCGGCCGAGGTGGAGATCGACGGGCTGCGCCCGTACCGGCCCGGGGTTCCCGCCAGCCGCATCCACTGGCCGGCGGTGGCGCGCCGCGGCGAGATCCTCGAACGCCGGCTCGTGGCCGACTCCGACTCGCGCCCGCTGATCGTGCTCGACGCGCGCCGCCCGCCCGACGGCGACGCGCTCGACCGCGCGGTTCGCGCGGCTGCGTCGCTCACGGTGCACCTCGCGCGCGGCGGCGGCTGCGCCCTGCTGCTGCCCGGCGACCGCCGCGCGACGCACGTCGATCCGCAGCTGCGCTCGTGGGCGGCGCTGCACGTGCGGCTGGCCCTGCTGGAGGCCGACTCGAGGCCGCCGGCCACCGGGCGGGTGGAGCGGGCCGGGGCGATCTTCTGGGTGTCCGCCGCCGGCGGAGTTCCGCCGGGGCTGGCGCGTTCGGTGGCGGCGCAGCGCTGGCTGGTGGCTCCCTCGGATGCCGCGCCGCCGGCCGGGGGCTTCACGGTGGCCGGGTGCACGGGGCGGGTGCTCGGCTCGAGAACGGCAGCAATGAGGGTGGCGTGAACGCGAATCCGGCTCCGCTGTCCTGGGTAATCAGGCCCACAGCCCGATTAGGCAGGACGGTGGCTTCGAAAACCGCCGCCGAGGGGTCGCTCGCGCTCCGGCTCGCCGCGTTCGCCGCCCTCCTGACATTCGCCGGCGCGCACTGGATCGGCTTCGTGGCGAACCCGCCCGTGGGCCGCCTGCTCCTCGTGACGGCCATCGCGACCGCAACGGGTCTCTCCCTGATCGCTACGACCGCGATACCGGGTCCCTGGCCGGTGAGAGCGGCAAGCCGGGCGCTGTTGATCCTCGCCGCATTGGCCCTCGCCGTCATTGCCACAGGCCTCCAGGCCCGCCTTCTCCTCCCAACCCACTGGAGCGCCCTCGCCAACCACGTGGACGACGGCCTGCGCGGCACCTACACCGCCATATGGCCCTACGACGGCGACGACCAATGGCTGCGATTGACCGTGCTGCTCGCCCTCCCGGTCACCGCCATAGCCGCCGCCGCGCTCGCCTTCTGGCCGGTCCGCCGCGGCGCCGCGCTGCTGCGCCCGGCCGCCCTCGTCCTGCTGATCTCGATGTACGCACTTGCCGTGACCGAGCGCGGCCTCGGCGCGCCGATCGGTCGCGGCCTGGTGCTCCTGCTGCTCGCCGCCGCGTGGCTGTGGCTGCCGCGGCTTCGTATGCGCAACGCCGCCGCCGCGGCCGCCGCCGTGGCGCTCGCGGGCACCCTCGCGCTACCCGTGGCGGCCGGGCTGCACGAACGCGCGGGCTGGCTCGCCTACGAGAACTGGAACCTCTTCGGCGACGACGTGCACGGCGCGGGCAGCACGTTCGACTGGTCGCACAACTACGGCCCGATCGACTGGCCGCGCGACGGCAAGACGCTCCTGCGCGTGCGCTCCGCGCGCGAGCACTACTGGAAGGCCGAGACGCTCGACTACTTCGACGGGCTGCGCTGGGTCCACTCCCGTGCCACGCAGAACCAGGACGCGCAGTCCGAGATCCCGCGCGTGCGCGACCCGCGCTGGGACGCTCAGGTGCACTTCCGGATCGACGGCCTCAGCAGCCACCTGCTGATCGGTGCCGGCACCGTGCTCTACGTGAAGGGCGATGCGCTCACCGCCGAGAGCGGCGACGGCACCGTGACGATGATCGACGGCGACCTTCAGCGCGGCGACGCCTACGACCTGTTCGCCTACGTGCCCAAGCCGAGCCCGCGCCGGATGCGCGCGGCGCCGCGGGAGTACCCCTCGCAGGTGGGCTACTACACCACGCTCGAGCTGCCCGCGCGCGGGGCCACGGCAGCGCGCCGCGGCTCCCCGGAGCCGGATCCGGCGCACGCGATCGGCTCCTACGTGCCCGGCGTGCCGCTCGGCGCGGACCCGGTGTCGCGCAGCCTGATCGACGCATCCCCCTACCGCCGCACCTACGCCCTGGCGCGCAGGCTGGCGGCGGGAGCGCCCACCGCGTACGACGTGGTCAGACGCATCGAGCGCCACTTCGAGCGCGGCTTCGCCTACACGGAGCAGCCGCCCACGCGCCCGATCCCGCTCGACGGCTTCCTCTTCCGCGACCACGCCGGCTACTGCCAGCAGTTCTCGGGGGCGATGGCGCTGATGCTGCGCATGAACGGCATCCCCGCGCGGGTGGCGGCGGGCTTCACGCCCGGACTCCGGGACCGCAAGACGGGCGAGTTCCGCGTGCGCGACTACGACGCGCACTCGTGGGTCGAGGTCTACTTCACCGGCATCGGCTGGGTCGCGTTCGACCCCACGCCGGCGCAGGCGCCCGCGTCGTCGCAGGAGTCGGACGCGCGTGCGCGCCGGGCGGGCCAGACGCCCGGCAGCGCCGACTCGGCCGGTGGCGCCAAGAGGCCGGGCGCCGCCAACGTCGGGGGCTCGGGCGGCGGGGGCGCCGCGCGCTCGGCGCTCTGGATCGTGCTCGCCGCGCTCGTGGCGATCCCGGCGGCGCTGCTCGGGCTGCTGTGGGCCGCGGCGCTGGTGCGCGATCGCCGGGTGCGCCGCTCCGGCGGCGACCCCGACCTGCGCGAGCTGGTTTGGGCGCTCGGCCGCCTCGGCCACCCCGTGCGCGAGGGGACCACGCTGCTGGAGCTCGAGCGCCGCCTCGCCGGCCTGGCGGGCCCGGCAGCCGCGCGGCACGTCCGCTCGCTGCGCGAGCGCCGCTTCGCCCCGCCGGGCGCCCCTTGGACCGGCGGGCTCGACCGCCGCGCGCTCCGCCGCGGCCTCGCTCACGGCCGCGGCCCGCTGGCGCGCATCCGCGCGCTGGTGGCGCTGCCGCCCGCCGGGCGGCGCCACGCCCGCGGGTAACCTCGCCCGGGTAGCCATGGAACGCCGTTCCTCAGCCTCCCATCTCATCTCCGGCGCGCTCGGCGGCCTGGTAGCCGTCGTGGTTGGAGCGATCCTGATCGCCACCGGCGTGATCGACACGGGCAGGGAGACGGTCGTCCGATCCGGCGATGCGCAGGGGGTGCTGCCGGGCGGAAACGACGCGAAGGGCGCGTCCTCGCCGCAGACCGTGAACGCGATCTACCGCCGCACCGGCTCGGGAGTGGCGTTCGTGCAGGCGGAGGGCGGCTCCACCGGCATCTCGATTCCCGGGCTGACCCCGCCCGGGGGCGGCGGCGGCAAGGCCACCGGCTCCGGCTTCGCGCTCGACTCTCGTGGCTACATCCTCACCAACGCCCATGTGGTCGAGGGGGCCACCAGCGTCAAGGTCCGCTTCGGCAGCTCGAGCCTGGTGAAGGCCGACGTGAAGGGCACCGACCCGTCCACCGACCTGGCCGTGCTGAAGGTGGACCCGGGCAAGGTCAAGCTCAGGGCACTCCAGCTCGGGGATTCGAGCAGCGTCCGTGTGGGGGACCCGGCGATCGCGATCGGCAACCCCTTCGGGCTCGAGCACACGGTCACAACCGGCATCGTCTCCGCGCTCCAGCGCTCGATCGACGCGCCTAACGGCTTCTCGATCGAGAACGCGATCCAGACCGACGCCTCGATCAACCCCGGCAACTCGGGCGGCCCGCTCCTCGACAGCGCCGGGCGGGTGATCGGGATCAACTCCCAGATCGAGACCGGCGGAGGCAACAACGGGTCGATCGGCATCGGGTTCGCGATCCCGATCAACCTCGCCAAGAAGGTGATCCCGGCGCTCAAGAGCGGCGGCGAGGTGCAGCACGCCTACATCGGCATCACCACCGCGCCGGTGCCCGACGGAGCGAAGGGGCTGCCCACGAAGGACGGCGCGCTCGTGCAGGACGTGGCTCCGGGCAGCCCCGCCGCGGACGCCGGCTTCAAGGCGGGCACCAGGCGCCGGGCCGACGGCCTGCTCCTCGGCGGCGACATCGTCGTGAAGGTCGACAACGTGCACATCCGCCAGCCGCAGGACGTGGCGGCGGCGATCGCGGACAACAAGCCCGGCGACCGGATCACGATCGAGTACTACCGCGGCAGGACGCTGCGCACGGCGCAGCTCACGCTCGGCAAGCGGCCCAAGCGGGTGCCGGGGCAGGGCGGAGGCGGCCAGACGCCCACGCCGCCGAAGGGCACCAAGCCCAAGCCCAAGAACCCGCTCATCCCATGAGCCAGGCGTGCCCATGACCCGGCCGGTCCCGAGCCCATGACGCGCGTCAAGGTGTGCGGCATCGCCGACCTCGACGACGCGCGGCTGGCCGTGGAGCTGGGCGCCTGGGCCGTGGGCATGGTCTTCCACCCCGAGAGCCCGCGCGCGTGCGATCCCGGCACCGCCGAGCGGATCGGCGCGGAGCTGCGGCGCAGGGCCGAGATCGCGGGCGTGTTCGTGAACTGGCCGCTCGACGAGCTCGAGCACATGGCCGACCGCGCGTCGCTCACGATGCTCCAGCTCCACGGCGACGAGGGCCCGGCCTACTGCCGCGAGGCCGCGCGCCGCACCGGGGCCAAGGTGATGAAGGCCGTCCAGGCCAAGGACGCGACCACCGTGCGCAAGCTCGTCTCCTACCGCGAGGTGGACCTCCACATGCTCGACACCCACTCCGACCACGTGCGCGGCGGAACCGGGGTCACCTTCCAGTGGGAGCTCACGTCCTACCACCGCTCGCCGGTCCCGCTCGTGCTCAGCGGCGGGCTCGACCCCGGCAACGTGGGCGAGGCGATCGAGCGCGTGCGCCCGTACGCGGTGGACAGCGCCAGCGGCACCGAGGCCGAGCCCGGCCGCAAGGACCCGGACAAGCTGCGAGCGCTCTTCGAGGCGGTCGAGCGGGCCGACGACCGGCGGGCCGCATGAGCACGCCGTCGGTCGAGCGCCGCTTCGGCCCCTACGGCGGGCGCTACGTGCCCGAGACGCTCGTGCCCGCGCTCGACGAGCTGGAGCGCACCTGGGTCGCCGCCCGCGAGGACGACGACTACCGCGCCGAGCTGGGCGCGCTCCTGCGCGACTTCGTCGGGCGCCCCACGCCGCTCTACCACGCGCGCGCCCTCTCGAAGGAGACGGGCCGCGAGGTGTGGCTCAAGCGCGAGGACCTGCTGCACACCGGCTCCCACAAGATCAACAACGCGATCGGCCAGACCCTGCTCGCGCGGCGGATGGGCAAGACGCGCATCATCGCCGAGACCGGCGCCGGCCAGCACGGCGTGGCGATCGCCACCGCCTGCGCCCTGATGGGGCTCGAGTGCGTGGTCTACATGGGCACCGAGGACATGCGCCGCCAGAAGCCGAACGTGGAGCGGATGGGCCTGCTGGGCGCCACGGTCGCCCCGGTGGGCGCCGGCGCCCGCACGCTCAAGGAGGCCGTGAGCGCGGCGATCCGCGACTGGGTCGCCAACGTGGCCGACACGCACTACGTGATCGGATCGGCCGTCGGCCCCGCGCCGTATCCCGCACTCGTGCGCGACCTCCAGCGCGTGATCGGCGACGAGGCTCGCGCGCAGCTGCTCGACCGCGTGGGCGCCCTGCCCGCGCGCGCGGTCGCGTGCGTTGGCGGGGGCTCCAACGCGATCGGCACGTTCGTCCCGTTCGTGGACGACGAGGGCGTGGAGCTGATCGGCGTGGAGGCCGGGGGCGAGGGGATCGACTCGGGTCGCCACGGAGCGCCGCTGGCCACCGGCGCGCGCGGGATCCTGCACGGGGCGCTCTCGGCGGTGCTCCAGGACGAGGACGGCCAGGTGCTCGAGGCGCACTCGGTCTCGGCCGGGCTCGACTACCCGGGCTCGGGCCCCGAGCACGCGCACCTGCGCGACACGGGTCGCGTTCGCTACGTGGCCGTGGACGACGACGACGCGGTGGCGGCGTTCCGGCGCACGGCCGAGCTCGAGGGGATCGTGCCGGCGCTCGAGCCGGCCCACGCGATCGCGTGGCTGCTGGGCCCGGGGCGCGAGGAGGCCGGCGGCCCGGGCGTGGACCTGCTCACGCTGTCGGGCCGCGGCGACAAGGACCTCGCCGAGGTGCTGGGGCGGGGGTGAGCACGGCTTCGCCCGCGGACCGGATCGCCGCGGCCTTCTCGTCCGGGAACGGCAAGCGGGCGGCGCTCATGCCCTACCTCATGGGCGGCTTCCCGAGCATCGAGGTCTCGCGCGACGCCGGGCTGGCGTGCGCCGACTCGGGCGCGGACCTGATCGAGCTGGGCATCCCCTTCTCGGACCCGCTCGCCGACGGCCCCACGATCCACGCCGCCGGCACCGCGGCGCTGGCCGCCGGCGTGACCCCGCTTGCGGTGCTGCGCGTGTGCGAGCAGGTGGCGGCGGAGCTGCCCGTGGTGCTGATGGTCTACGCCAACCTGGCCCTGCGCGACGGGTTCGTGGACCGGGCCGCGGCGGCGGGCGCCAGCGGCCTGATCGTGCCCGACCTCCCGTACGACGAGGCAGCGCCGCTCCGCGAGGCGTGCGACGAGCGCGGCCTGGCCCTGGTCCCCCTCGTGGCCCCGACCACCACCGGCGAGCGGATCGCGGAGATCGGCCGCGACGCCCGCGGCTTCATCTACACGGTCGCGCTCACGGGCACGACCGGCGAGCGCGCCGAGCTGCCGCCCGGCCTGGCGCGCACGGTGGAGCGCGTGCGGGCGAGCGCCACCGTGCCGGTGGCCGTGGGCTTCGGCATCTCCACGCCGGACCACGCCCGCGCCGTGGCCGAGGTGGCCGACGGCGTGATCGTGGGGAGCCGCGTGGTGCGGGCCTCCGGCGAGGGCGGGGCCCGGGCGGTGGGTGAGCTGGTGGCCGAGCTGGCGGCCGCCCTCACGGACTGAGCCGCCCGTCCGGTCGCGGCGGCCGGCGGCGCCTACCTCGTGTTCGGGTAGTAGTCCAGCACCGAGTCCTCCACGTGCGTGGTGACCGCCAGCGCCGCCGGGAGCGTGGACATGATCAGCGTCCAGTGCCGGCCCCGGCCGGTGTCGAGCCCGAAGAAGTGGAGGTTGGCCGTGCCGCCCAGGTCGACGGGCTTGGCGTTCGGCGCCGCGGCGAGCTGCGACGAGAGCCGCTCCGGCGAGGCGCGCGAGAGCTGGTAGCGGCGGCAGAACGCGCCCACGTCGTCGCCGGACTGCTCCACGAACGGCGACGCCGTGTTGAACAGGCGGAACACCTTGGCGCAGTCGCCGGCCTTCTGGGCCGCCACCCACGCCGCCACGTGCCGCGCGAAGTCGTCCTGCGGCCGCTTGGGCGATCTGATCTGCGGGTCGATCCCCGGCACCGCCTGCACCTGGGCCCAGCGCCCGTCGGGGTCGAGCGTCCAGACCAGCACCGTGAAGCGGCCGTCGACCGTGCCCTCCACGATCGCGGCGCTGCCGAACACCTTCATCCGCGTGGTCTTGAAGCCCATGAGCTTGGTGTAGGTCACGCCCAGGTTCTGGCACTCCGCGTCGTCCGGCTTGTCGTTCGGGCCCTTCTCGTGCGGGCGCACGGCGCTGTGGGCGAAGCGCGCGAACGCCACGCAGTCCTGGTCCGCCACCGCCACCTCGTAGTCGCGAACCTCGGCGGCCAGGCGCTGCTGAGGCGTCTGCTTCGTGCCGCTCCCGCCGCCGCCGCAGCCGGCCACGAGCAGCAGGGCCGCGATCGGGACGAGGAGCGTCAGTCGCACGCGCTGGAGGGTATGCCGCCGTTGATAGGGTCCGCCCCAGATGGCGCAGGCGGCTACAGGAGAGCGCACCGCGGAGCAGGCCGGCCGCGCGGGCTTCGACGCGTTCATCGCGCACGACGTGGACGGCATCCTCGCCGCCTGGCACCCCGACGGGATCCAGGACTGGGTGGCGCTCGGAATCTTCCGCGGGCACGACGAGATCCGCGAGCTGTTCAAGGGGGTCTTCGCCGCCACGCCCGACCTGGCCACCACGATCGAGCGCGTTGTGGCGGACGACCGCCACTGCGTGATCCAGTGGCGCTCGCGCGGCACGCACGACGGCGCGGCGTTCGGCGGCATCGAGCCCACCGGGCGCCAGATCGAGCTGCGCGGCGTGGACGTGATGGAGATCGAGGACGGCCTGATCGTGCGCAACACGGTCTACTACGACGGGGCCGCGCAGGCGCGCGGGCTCGGCATGCTCCCCGCCCAGGACTCGGGCGCGGAGAAGTTCATGATCGGCGCCTTCAACGGCGTGACCCGGGTGCGGCGCGCGATCGCCGACCGGACCTGACGAGGGAGGAGACCATGGGAACCGTCGTCGCACTCACCGTCGGGCTCATCGCGTGGGTCGTCCTCTGGGCGCTCGGGGCGAAGGCCTTCGACGCCTTCCTGATCCCGGTGTTCCTCACGCTCGGCGCCGCCACGGCGCGGATCGCGATGCCGTTCGTGCGCGAGCGCCTGCTGCCGTAGCCGGCGCAGCGCGGCCGCTCAGCCGAAGAAGACCCCGGCCTGCGCGTACTCGTCGGCGGGCACCGTGCGGAGCTCGGCCACGGCCTCGTCGAGCGTGACAAGCTCCACCCGCGCTCCCCGCAGCGCCGCCATCGTGCCCCAGCGCCGCTCGGACACGGCGTCGATCGCGATCAGCCCGAACTGCGTGGCCAGCACGCGGTCGTACGCGGTGGGCGTGCCGCCGCGCTGCACGTGCCCCAGCACGGTGGTGCGCGTCTCGTAGCCGGTCCGCTGCTCGATCTCGCGCTCGAGCCGCTGCCCGATCCCCCCGAGCCGCGCGTGGCCGAACTCGTCGGTGCCGCTCGCGCCGACCGTCTCCATCGTGCCCTCCACCGGCGTGGCGCCCTCGGCCACCACGATGATCGCGAAGTAGCGCCCGCGGCTGTGGCGGCGCTTGATCAGCCCGCAGACCTCGTCGATGTCGAACGGCCGCTCGGGGATCAGGATCGCGTCCGCCCCGCCGGCCAGCCCCGAGTGCAGTGCGATCCAGCCGGCGTGCCGGCCCATCACCTCCACCACGAGGTTGCGGTGGTGGCTCTCGGCGGTCGTGTGCAGCCGGTCGACCGCCTCGGTCGCGATCTGCACGGCCGTGTCGAAGCCGAAGGTCCGGTCGGTGCCGCCGAGGTCGTTGTCGATCGTCTTGGGCACGCCGACGATGTTCACCCCCTCGGCCTGCAGCTTGGCGGCCGCGCCGAGCGTGTCCTCGCCCCCGATCGCGATCAGCCCCTCGATGCCCAGCCTCTCCAGCGTGCCGCGCACGCGCTCGGCCCCGTCGGGGTCCTTGAGCGGGTTGGTGCGCGAGGACCCGAGGATCGTGCCGCCGCGCGGGAGGATGCCCCGCACCGACTCGATCGTAAGCTCCTCCGAGGCCCCGTCGAGAACACCGCGCCAGCCGTCGCGGAACCCTACGATCGCGTGGCCGTAGTGGTCGACGCCCTTCCGGACCACAGCGCGGATCACCGCGTTCAGCCCGGGGCAGTCACCGCCACCTGTCAGCACCCCGATGCGCAAGATGACCGCAACATACTCAGCGCCCACGCGGATGGCCCTGGCGCTCGTGGCCCTGGCGCTGCCGGCCGCGGGCTGCGGCGCCGATCGCAAGACCGCCCCGGGCGCCCCCGGCACGATCGCGGTCTACTCGAGCATCCCGAGCAAGGGCGTGCTGGCCGGCGAGGGACGCGCCATCGCGGCCGGTCAGCACGCCGCCCTCCGCGACGCGGGCGCGCGCGCCGGCGGGCGCCGCGTGCGCCTGGTCGAGCTCGACAGCGCGGGCGACGCGAAGCAGCCGTGGGACCCGGGCCTGATCGAGTCGAACGCGCGCAGGGCGAGCGACGACCCGACGGCCATGGCCTACCTCGGCGAGGTGGGCCTCGGCGGCTCCGCCGTGTCGGTGCCGGTCACGAACGCGAAGGGCCTGCTCCAGGTGAGCCCGGGGGACGGGCTGCCGAGCCTCACGCAGCCCGAGCCCGGCGGCGGCGCGCAGGTGCCCGCGCGCTACTACCCGAGCGGCAAGCGGACCTTCATCCGCCTGGTCCCGCAGGGCGGGCTCGAGGGCCGGCGGCTCGTGGACTGGGCGCGCCGGCGGGGCGCCCGGTCCGTGGCCGTGGTCCGCGACCAGGGCGTGTACGGAGCCGAGCTGTCGTCGTGGCTGCTCGACGCCGCCAAGCGCGAGCGCATCCCCGTGCAGGCCGGGCGCGCGCGGCCCGGGGCGGACTACCAGGGCCTCGCCCGCGACATGATCGGCCGCCACCCGGGCGCCGTGATCCTCGCGATGGAGGCGGGGGAGGACGCCGACCGCGTGGTCGCGGCGCTCCGCCAGGCGCTGCCTTCGGTGCCGGTCCTCGCCACGAGCGGGGTGGCGGGCCACCCGCCGGCCGGCGTGGACTACCTGAGCGCATTCCGCCGGCCGAGCGACTACAGCCCGGCCGCGCAGAGGCTCCTGCGGCGGATCGGCCCGTTCGGGGTCGAGGCGCTCTACGGCTACGAGGCCATGCGCCTCGTGCTCGACTCCATCGCGCGCGTCCGCCCGCACGGCCCCGCGGACCGCCCCAAGGTGGTGGCCGCGGCCACCGGGCTGCGGCGGGTCAGGGGCGCGTTCGGCCCCTATTCGCTGGCGCCGGGCGGCGACGTGGCCGGCGCCGTGTTCGGCTCGTACCGCTCGTCGGGCGCCGCCGCGCCGCGGCCCCTCGGCGACCGATGAGGCTCGGCTACGCGCTGGCCGCCACCGCGGCCACCCTCTGGGCGATCAACGCCAGCATGGCCTCGACCCTGATGGACCACGGGCTCGGCTGGGCGCAGCTCTCGCAGCTGCGCGTGGGCGGCGCCTTCGTGCTCCTGGCGCTCGGGGTGGCGCTCGTCAGGCCGCGCCTGCTGAAGGTGAGCCGCTCCGAGCTGCCCGAGCTCGCCGCCCTCGGGGTGTTCGCCCTCGCCCCGGTGCAGGCGACCTACTTCCTCGCGATCGACCGGCTCGAGATCGGCGTGGCGCTCACGATCCAGTACCTCGCCCCGCTGGTCGTGCTCCTCTGGCTCAAGCTCTGGCTCAAGCGGCGGATCGCGTCGGGCCTCTGGTACGCGGTGGCGCTGTCGGTGCTGGGCTGCTTCTTCGTGGTGCAGGCGTACAACGCGGGATCGCTCGACGGCCTGGGCGTGGTGGCCGCCTTCGGCAGCGCGCTCACCTTCGCCGCCTACATGGTCGGGTCCGAGCGCGCCGGGCGCCACCACTCGCCGTTCACCACGCTGACCTACGGCTTCGGGTTCGCGTCGCTCGCGTGGGCGGTGGTCCAGCCGTGGTGGCACTTCCCGTTCCACCAGCTCGCGGGCGGGCGCGAGGCGCTGCTGGCGGCCGGGGTGGTGGTGATCGGCACGCTCATCCCGTTTCTCGCCATGGTGGCCGCGCTGCGGCTGATCCCAGCCCCGCGCGCGGGCGTGGTGGCCACCCTCGAGCCGGTGCTCGCGGCGGCCTTCGCGTGGGCGCTGGTGGGGGAGGCGCTGGCCGGCCTGCAGGTCTTCGGCATGGTGCTCGTGGTCGCCGCCGTGGTGTGGGTGCAGCTCCACCGGCCGGACCTCGAGGCCGAGGCGGCCCCCGGACGCGCCTAGGGCAGACGTACGGCCCGGCGTGAATGGCGCATTGCGTGCGCTATACGGCCCGGCGGTCCTGCGTGTACGATGCCCGGCGTCCTGGCTAACAAGGGGGAATCTTGCGAGTACGTTGGTTTTTGATCGCGGCGCTCAGCGCCATCTTCGCCATGGGCGTCGCAGCCTGTGGCAGCAGCGGCGGCGGTGGCAGCGGCGGGAAGATCTCGGGCACCCAGCTCACGATCTACTCGAGCCTGCCTGAGCAGGGAGCGTCCGGGGGCCAGGCAAAGGCCATCGAGAACGGCGCCAAGCTCGCCGTGCAGGGCAAGGGCGGCAAGGTCGGCAAGTACTCGATCACCTACAAGCCCCTCGACGACTCGCTGGCCTCCAGCGGCTCGGCGGATGAGGGCAAGGGCCGTCAGAACGCCCGTACCGCGGTCTCCGACAAGACCACGATCGCCTACCTCGGCGAGTACAACTCGGGCATCTCGAAGGTCACCATCCCGATCCTCAACCGGGCCGGGATCGCCCAGGTCAGCCCCGCGAACACGTACGTGGGCCTCACCACCAACAAGCCTGGCTCCGAGCCGGGCGAGCCGGACAAGTACTACCCGTCGGGCAAGCGCACCTACGCGCGCGTCGTCCCGCCGGACACGATCCAGGGTGCCGCTCTTGCCCAGGCCGCCCAGCAGGCGGGCTGCAAGGCGATCCACATCTGGAACTCCAAGACCACCTACGCCACGGGCCTGGCACGGAACCTCTCCATGTCGGCCACCAAGCTCGGCCTCAAGGTCGAAGGCAACGACGGGATCGACCCGAAGGCGGCCAACTACCGCTCGCTCGCCGCGAACGTGAAGGCGGACTGCTTCATCTACACGGGCGAGATCGAGTCGAACGGCATCCAGGCGATCAAGGACGTCGCCAGCGCGAACACCCAGGCGAAGATCTTCACCGGGGACGGCACGTGCCTGAACGACACGGCCAACCCGGCGAAGGGCGTCCCCGCGAACATCGCGTCGCGGGTCAAGTGCACCATCGCCACGCTCGATCCGAAGTCGTTCGGGCCGGAGGGCAAGAAGTTCTTCGCTGACTACGTCAAGCAGTACAAGATCAGCGGAAACCCGGACCCGTACGCGATCTACGGATTCGAGGCGACCAACCTCATCCTCGACGCGATCCAGCGCGCGTCGACCAAGGGTGATCTCACCAGGCAGGGCGTGGTAGACGCCCTGTACCAGACGAAGAACCGCCAGAGCGTGCTCGGCACGTACAGCATCGATCAGAACGGCGACACCAGCCTGACTGACTACGGGCTGTACAAGATCGTGGGCGGCAAGCTCGTCTTCGACCGTGTTCTGAAGGCGGGCCAGGCGGCCTCCGGCTAACACTGACGAATCGGGGCCGGTGGCTCGCGAGCCACCGGCCCCCGATCGTCGCTCGAAAATGGAAGCGGCCAACGTACCGGCAGCCCCACCTCCGTCGAGGGCGGGGGCGGTGCTGCGCGACTACCTCAGCCGCTACGGGCTGATAGCGCTCCTGGCGGCGGGACCGGTCCTCTTCGCCATCCACGACCTCGCCGTGGACGGCAATCTGGTGAGGCTCGGCAACAATCTCGTGGCCGGGTTCTCGAACGGCGCGATCTGGGCGCTCGTGGCGCTCGGCTACACGCTCGTCTACGGCATCGTCGAGCTGATCAACTTCGCTCACGGCGAGGTATTCATGATCGGCTCGTTCGTCTCCTTCGGGCTGTTGAACCAGCTCGGGCTCGGACTCACCAGCGCCCCGCTCGGGCTCGTCGGCGGGCTGTTGGTGTGCCTCCTCGCCTCGATGCTCGTGAGCGGCTCGCTCAACGTGATGATCGAACGCGTGGCGTACCGACCGCTGCGAAATGCGCCCAAGCTGGCTCCTCTGATCACCGCGGTCGGGTTCTCCTTCATCCTCCAGAGCGTCGGCCAGCTGTGGCTCGGCGGCTCGCAGGTCGGCGTCCCGGACCTGCTGCGCGGGCAGCAGCAGCTCTTCAACGTCTGGGGCGTCCATGTCGACCGCGCGGACGCGCTCGCGCTCGGGCTCACGATCCCGCTGGTCGCGCTCCTCAGCACCTTCATCACCCAGAGCCGCCTGGGCAAGGCCATGCGCGCCACCGCGCAGGACCCCGAGGCCGCGCGGCTCATGGGCATCAACGTGGACACCACGATCTCGCTCACGTTCCTGCTCGGCGGCCTGCTGGCCGGCGCCGGCGGCCTGATCTACGCGCTCTACCAGACCAACGTCTGGTTCTTCCAGGGCTTCCGCGCGGGCCTGTTCGCCTTCACGGCGGCGGTCATGGGCGGCATCGGAAACATCCGCGGAGCCGTGCTCGGCGGGTTCATCATCGGCATCATCCAGCAGCTCGCCGACAACCGCGTGCGGATCGGCGGCCTCGGCGGCGGCGAGTGGACCTCGGTGATCGTGTTCGGCTACCTGATCCTGATCATGACCCTGCGGCCCCAGGGCCTGCTCGGCGAGGAGACGCGGGAGGCCGGATGAGCGCCGCGGACGGCATGCGCGAGACCGTGCGCGACCTCGAGAAGTCGAGGTTCTTCAGCGGCAACTTCCTCATCGCGGTGGTGCTGCTGGTGATCGCCGCGATCCTGCCGTTCTTCTTCGACGCCCTGGGCTCGGAGCTCGACACCATGGTGTGGGCGACCGCGTACGTGGTGTTCGCCCTCGGACTGAACATCGTCGTGGGGTTCGCGGGCCTGCTCGACCTCGGCTACGTCGCGTTCTACGCGGTCGGCGCGTACGCGATCGGCTACTTCGCCTCCGACCACTTCAACAAGGTCAACGGGGGCAAGGGCATCCACATCGGCGCCTCCTCGTTCGCCGCCGATCAGGGCATACATCTGAACTTCATCCTGATCCTCGTGATCGCGATGTCGATGGCCGCGCTCGCCGGCCTGGTCATCGGGCTGCCGACGCTGCGACTGCGCGGCGACTACATCGCGATCGTCACGCTTGCGTTCGGGGAGATCGCCCAGAACGTGGCCCAGAACGGCGACCACATCTCGATCAGCGGCTACAAGCTCTCGGCCGGGCAGCAGGCGATCTCGCCGATCGACGAGCCCAACCTCCCGATATACGGGGTCTTCAACTCTGCTCTGAACCTCCAGCCCTACTACTACCTGGGGCTCGCTCTCGTGGTGCTCACGCTGCTCGTGAGCTTCGCGCTGCGCGAGTCGCGCATCGGGCGCGCCTGGATCGCTGTCCGCGAGGACGAGGTGGCGGCCTCGTCGATGGGCGTGCCGCTGGTGCGCACCAAGATGCTCGCCTACGGGATCGGCGCGGCGATCGGCGGCGCCGCGGGCGCCTTCCTCGGCGCCTACAACCAGGCCATCAACTCCAACCAGTTCCCGTTCTCGTTCTCGATCCTGGTGCTGGCGATGATCATCCTCGGCGGCCTGGGCAGCATCTGGGGCACGGTGCTCGGCGCGGTGATCCTCGCGTTCGTGGACCGCTACCTGCTCGACAAGGTCCGCGACGTTCCGCACGACGTCTTCAACCTGGACTTCTCCACGGCGGAGATCAACTTCGGCATCTTCGGGTTCATCCTCGTGCTGCTGATGGTCGCCCGGCCGGAGGGCCTGCTTCCGGAACGAAGACGCAAGATGGAGCTGACGGAGGGCGTCGGCACGGACGAGTCCCTCTTCGAGGCGCGCGCGTAGTGGAGGCCGGCGCCGGGAACGGGCCCCTCCTCGACGCGGTCCAGGTGTCGAAGATCTTCGGCGGCCTCGTTGCGGTCGACTCGGTGGACTTCTCGATCCCGGAGCGCTCGATCGTCTCGATCATCGGGCCCAACGGCGCCGGCAAGACCACCTTCTTCAACACGCTGACCGGGCTCTACCGGCCCACCAGCGGGCGCGTGTTCTTCGGGGGCGACGACATCTCGCGCGCCCGGCCCGACCAGATCGTGGCCAAGGGCGTGGCTCGCACGTTCCAGAACATTCGCCTGTTCGGCACGATGAGCGCGGTGGAGAACGTGCTCGTGGGCCAGCACGCGCGCACCAAGGCCGGTGTGATCCGCTCGATCCTGCGCACGCCCGGTGTGCGGCGCGAGGAGCGCGAGGCGCGCGAGAAGGCGGTCGAGCTCCTGCGCTATGTCGGCCTCAAGGAGCGCGCGTTCCACGAGATCTCCACCAACCTCGCCTACGGCGACCAGCGCCGGCTCGAGATCGCCCGGGCGCTGGCCTCGGACCCCAAGCTGCTGCTGCTGGACGAGCCCACGGCGGGCATGAACCCGCAGGAGTCCGCGCAGCTCACCGACTTCATGCGCAAGCTGCGCGACGAGCGCGGCACCACGATCCTCCTGATCGAGCACGACATGAAGGTCGTGATGGGCGTGTCCGAGCGGATCACCGTGCTCGACCACGGCGAGAAGATCGCCGAGGGCGAGCCCCAGGAGGTCCGCAACAACCCGCGGGTCGTAGAGGCCTACCTCGGGAAGCAGGGCTGACCGGTGGCCCTTCTCGAGGTCAAGGACATCCACACCTTCTACGGCAACATCGAGGCGCTCAAGGGCATCTCGCTGGACGTCGAGGAGGGCGAGATCGTCACCCTGATCGGCTCGAACGGCGCGGGCAAGTCCACCACGCTGCGGTCGATCTCCGGCCTATCGCCGCCGCGCGAGGGGTCGATCCGGTTCGCCGGCCGTGAGATCGGCGACACCGCGCCCCAGGACATCGTCAAGCTCGGCGTGGCGCTGTCGCCGGAGGGCCGCCACACGTTCCAGCGCATGACCGTGCGCGAGAACCTCGACCTCGGCGCCTACCTGCGCAACGACAAGGCCGAGATCGCCTCGGACCTCGACCGGGTGTTCGAGCTGTTCCCGCGGCTCAAGGAGCGCGAGAAGCAGAAGGCGGGGACGATGTCCGGCGGCGAGCAGCAGATGCTCGCCATCGGCCGCGCCCTGATGGCCAGGCCCAAGCTCCTGCTGCTCGACGAGCCCGGGATGGGCCTCGCCCCGATCCTGGTGGAGCGCATCTACGAGACGATCGAGGAGATCAACCGCCAGGGCACCACGATCCTCCTGGTGGAGCAGAACGCCAACTTCGCGCTCG
>JAXDJC010000116.1:0-2825 GCA_034663685.1 Thermoleophilaceae bacterium | reverse complement strand
GTCGCGGTCGGTCACGGCCACGTACACACGGTCGCGCACCGGGTCCGCGGCGATGCCCTCGGGGTGCGCGTACGCGGCCCCGCGGTCGCCGCCGACGGGGATGGTCGCGAGCGCCTTGCCGCTCGGCAGCTCGATCACCGACACGGTGCCGTCGCGCTCGTTCGTCACGTACGCGCGCGGCCTGCGCGGATCCACCACCACGCCGTACGGGTAGCGGCCGACGTCGGCGAGCGCCGACCTGCCGCTCGCGAGGTCGACGATCGCCACCTGGTCCGCCTGGCCGAGCGCAACGACGAGCGTCTTCCCGTCCGGCGTCACGTCGAGGCCCTCGGGCCAGGCGTTCACCGCGCTCGCCTGCGGCAGCTCGTCGGAGGCGGCCGCGCCGTCGCGCGCCTTGGGCAGCTGGATCGGCTCGGCCTCGGTGGCGGCGCCGGTCGCCGGGTCCACGTCGAACACGTGGATCACGTCGCCGTTCACGCCCTTGAGGCCCTTGGCGAAGTCGCCGTCACCGGGGACGCCCGACACGTAGGCGCGACGGCCGCCGGGCGCGAACGCGATCCCGACGTAGCCCCCCGGGATCGGCAGCGTCTGCTTCAGCGCGCCGGAGGCGACGTCGATCACGTGCACGCCGGTCGAGCCGCGGCCGGCGTCGACGGTCCAGTAGAAGCGCCCGTCCGGGGTGAGCGCGCCGCCGGTGGGGAACGCTCCGACCGGCGTCATCCGCCCCTCGGGGTCGAGCTTGCGGCCGTTGCCGGTGAGGCCGGTGTCGGAACCGACAGTCTCGAGCGCCGCCCACGCGGTGGGCACGGCGACCGCCACGGCGACGAGTGCAGACGCCAGCGCGCGCCGAGACGAGCCCATGGGCGTGATCCTATGCGCGCACGCGGCGCCGACGCGCCGCGCCTGCGAGCGGCGAGAGCGCCCGATCCGAATTGTGAAAACGCGCCTCGATAGGGTCGAGCCCGGATGAGCGAAGCGGCGATCACGGCGACCGGCCTCGAGAAGTCGTTCGGCGACGTGCGCGCGCTCGACGGCGTGGACCTGCACGTGGCCCCCGGAACGGTGTTCGGGCTGCTCGGGCCGAACGGCGCCGGGAAGACGACCGCCGTGCGCGTTCTCACCACGCTGCTCAAGCCCGACGCCGGCAGCGCGCGCGTGGCCGGGCTCGACGTGGAGCGCGACGCCGCGGCGCTCAGGCAGCAGATCGGGCTCGCGGGGCAGTACGCGGCCGTGGACGAGCTGCTCACGGGCGAGGAGAACCTCGTGATGGTCGGGCGGCTGTACGGCAAGAGCCGCGCGGACGCCAAGGCGCGCGCCGCCGTGCTGCTCCGGCAGTTCGACCTCGTCGACGCGGCCCACCGGCCCGCCAAGACCTACTCGGGCGGCATGCGCCGGCGGCTCGACCTCGCCGCCGCGCTCGTCGAGGCGCCGCCCGTGCTGTTCCTCGACGAGCCGACCACCGGGCTCGACCCGCGCAGCCGGCTCGACCTGTGGGCGACGATCGAGGAGCTCGTGGCCGGGGGCACGACGGTGCTGCTCACGACCCAGTACCTCGACGAGGCCGACCGCCTGGCCGACAGGGTCGCGGTGATCGACCGCGGCCGCGTGATCGCCGAGGGCACGCCCGACGAGCTGAAGGACCGGGTCGGCGGCGAACGGCTCGAGGTGCGGCTCACCGACGCCAGCATGGCCCCGCGGGCGGCCGCGGCGCTCGCGCCCCTGTGCGCCGACGAGCCGCCGGTCACGGAGGGCAACGTCGTGAAGCTGGCGGTGCGGCCGCGCAGCGGGCTGATCGTCGAGGCCGTGCGGCACCTCGACGAGGCGGGCGTCGCCGGCGTCGACGACATCGGCCTGCGGCGGCCCACGCTCGACGACGTGTTCCTGTCGCTCACCGGCCACGCGGCCGAGGCGACCGCTGACGAGCAGGAGCCGAAGGCGGCGTGAAGCGGCTCGTGACCGACACCCTGATCATCGCCGAGCGCAACCTGACGCGGATCAAGCGCGCGCCGGACCTGCTCACCGCGTTCACGATCCAGCCGGTGATGTTCCTGCTGCTGTTCGTGTACGTCTTCGGCGGCGCGATCAGCACCCCGCACTACTCGTACAAGGACTTCCTGCTGCCGGGGATCATGGTGCAGAACATCGCCTTCGGCGGCTTCGTGACCGCGCTCGGGCTGAACGAGGACCTCAGCAAGGGCCTGATCGACCGGTTCCGCTCGCTGCCGATGGCGCGTCCCGCGGTGCTCGCCGGGAGGACCCTCTCCGACGTGGTGACGAACACGCTGTCGGTCACCGTGCTGCTCACCACCGGCCTGATCATCGGCTTCTCGTTCCACACCAGCGCGCTCCACGTGATCGCCGGGCTCGGGCTGCTCGTGCTGTTCGGCTACGCGTTCTCGTGGGTGTTCGCGCTGCTGGGGCTGCTCGTCTCGTCGCCCGAGTCGGCCAACTCGCTCGGCTTCATCGCCGTCTTCCCGCTCACCTTCATCTCGTCCGCCTTCGTGCCGGTCCAGTCGATGCCGGCGGCGCTGCAGTGGTTCGCCCAGGTCAACCCCTTCACCGTCGTCGTCGACGCGATGCGCGCGCTGTGGCTTGGGGCGCCCGCCGGCAACAGCGTGTGGGGCGGCTTCGTGTGGGCGCTCGTGATCATCGCGATCTTCGCGCCGCTTGCGGTGGCGCGGTACAGGCGGGCGGCGGGTCAGTAGCCGCGGCCGATGAGCCTCCTCTATCGCCTGCTGTACCGGATCGGCTTCACGCCCTGGGACAGCGACCGCGTCCCCGCCGAGCTGGCGGCAGTCGTCGAGGGGCCGGATGCCGTGCCTCCC
>JAXDJC010000115.1:0-3030 GCA_034663685.1 Thermoleophilaceae bacterium | reverse complement strand
CGGAGACCGAGGAGCTGGCGGGCTCGATCGAGTCGAACGACGGCGTGTACTTCGTGCCGGCGCTCACGGGGCTCGGCTCGCCGTACTGGGACCCGTACGCGCGCGGGACCATCGTGGGACTCACGCGCGGGAACGGGCGGGCGCACCTCGCGCGCGCCGCGCTCGAGGCGATCGCGTACCAGACCGTGGACGCGGTGCGGGCGATCGAGCGCACCTCGAGCGAGCCGCTCGGAGAGCTGCGCGCGGACGGGGGCGCGGCGGTGAACGGCTGGCTGATGCAGTTCCAGGCCGACGTGCTGGGCGTGCCGGTGGTGGTGCCGGAGATCTCGGAGACGACCGCGCTCGGCGCCGCGTACCTCGCGGGCGTGGCCACGGGGCTGTGGGACGAGGCGCGCACGCGGGAGATGTGGCGCGAGGCGGAGCGCTACGAGCCGCGCATGTCCGAGGACGAGCGCGAGGGCCTCCTGTCCGACTGGCACCGCGCCGTGGAGCGCTCGCGCGCCTGGGTTTCCCCCGAGGGCGAGGGCGGGTAACGTCCGCCGAGGAGCCGGGTAGCTCTCTCCACCTCCATGACTCCCGAGCAGGATCTAGCCCCCATGAAGCCGCAGGTCTACAAGGACCCGCGGCCCGCCGAGTACTTCACGCGCTTCCACGAGCGCACGCGCTCGAAGGACCCGGACGTCATGTACGAGCTGGTGCGCATGGTGCTCACGCCCGTGCTCCTCATGTTCTTCCGGACGCGCTGCATCGACTCGCACAAGATCCCGCCGGAGGGCCCGGTGATCGTGGCCCCCAACCACTTCTCGTTCATGGACCACTTCCTGATCGCGGTCTGCATGCGGCGCAAGGTCCACTTCGTGGCCAAGTCGCAGCTCTTCAAGCGGCCGCTCCAGTTCATCTACAACCACGGCGGCGTTTTCCCAGTGCGTCGCGGCCACCGCGACGAGGAGATGTTCAAGACGGCCCACTCGCTGCTCTCGCGCGGCAAGGTCGTGGTCATGTACGCCGAGGGCGGCCGCTCGCGAACCGGCGAGCTGGGCGAGGCCAAGCCGGGCATCGGCCGGCTCACGCTCGAGACGGGCGCCACCGTCGTGCCGGCCGCGATCGCGGGCTCCGAGGGCGCGCGCAACTGGAAGCGGCTGCGCTTCCCCAAGGTCACCGTGCAGTACGGCGATCCGATCAGGTTCCCCGAGGTGGTGGAGTCGCCCACGCGCGAGCAGTCGCAGGCCGCCGCCGACGCCATCTTCGAGCGCATCGAGAAGCTCTTCTACGGGCTGCGCCGCGCGGGTCGCCGCAACGCGATCCAGGCCGCCCGCCGGACGGCGCGCGAGGCGCGCAAGGCCGCGCGCGGCGTGGCCGGCCGCACGCCGGCGAGCTAGTCCGGCTCAGTCGCCGAGCACCCTCCGGGCCTCCTCGAAGGGCTCGAGCTCGTGGCCGGGTATGACCACGGCGCCGGGCGTCTGCTCCGCGTAGCGCTGGACCTCGCGCAGCGAGCGGTCGAAGAGGTGCTCGTCCTGAATCAGGTACGGCTTGTGGCCCGTCTCGAGCGTGTGGCGGGTGTAGGCGGCGTCGCCCACCACCAGCACCTCGCGCTCGGATCCGCGGAGGATCACCGACATGTGGCCCATCGTGTGGCCGGGCGTGAACGCCACGCGGACGCTGCCGTCGCCGAGCAGGTCGAAGGAGCGGCCGAAGCCGGCGAACGAGCCCACGTCGGGGTCGTCGAAGTCGATCAGCCGGTAGTCGAACGCGTGGTCGAAGTGGCTCGTCACGTAGCCGTCGCGCCAGCTGCGCGGCTCGTTCGCCCTCTCCCACTCCTGCTTGCTGAACACGAAGGTGGCGTCGGGGAACTGGACCATGCCGCTCGCGTGGTCGAGGTGGAGGTGGGTCATCACGATCAGCTTCACGTCCGAGGGCTCGATGCCGCGCGAGCGCAGCTGCTTCGGGAGCGCCTGGTCGGGCTCCATCTGGAACGTGCGCGCGGCGGTGGCTGCGAAGAGGCGGCCGAGGTTCTGCTTCTTGTCGACGGCGACCGACGCGTGCAGGCCCGTGTCGATCAGGATCGGGCCGGCGCTGGGGTGCTCCACGAGGAAGGCGACGATCGGGCACTTGGACGTCTCCCCCCCGCCGATGCCGATTGCGCGCAGCAGCGCGAGGCGGCCCTCCTGGCGGTGGCGGTAGGCCTCGGGCCAGGTGCCCATCGCGCAGAGGAGCGGGTGGACCTTCACGGTCGCGCCGTCGCTTCCGCCTGGAAGCGGGAGCTCGGCGGGGGTGGGGTCGGCTGCTGCCATCGGCGCCGCGCAGGTTAACCTGCTCGCGCCGTGCCCTCGCGCATCTTCGCCCCCGGCCTGCTCGACGGACAGGTGATCCTCGTCAGCGGCGGCGGCACCGGGCTCGGCCGCGCCACGGCGATCGAGCTCGCCGCGCTGGGCGCTCAGGTGGTCGTGACGGGGCGCCGGGCGGAGCCGCTCGAGGAGACCGTGGCGCTGTGCGAGGACGGCCGTTGCTCGGCCGAGGCGTGCGACATCCGCGAGGAGGAACGGGTGCACGCGCTGGTGGACGGGGTGCTCGAGCGGCACGGCCGGATCGACACGCTCGTGAACAACGCCGGCGGCCAGTACATGACGCCGGCCGAGGACATCACCCCGAAGGGCTTCGACACAGTGCAGCGGCTGAACGTGCGCGGCACTTGGCTGATGACCCACGCTGCCGCCACCAAGGCGATGATCCCGGGCGAGCGCGGGGGCAAGGTGCTGAACGTGACGCTGTCGCCGCACCACGGCCTGCCGGGGATGGCGCACTCGTCGTCGGCGCGCGCCGCCGTAGAGAACCTCACGCGCGTGCTGTCGATCGAGTGGGCGCGGTTCGGCATCAAGGTGAACGCGCTGGCCGCCGGCCACTTCGCGACCGAGGCGCTGAAGAAGTACCCGAAGCCCGTGTACGAAGGGGTGGCCCGCACGGTGCCGCTGCAGCGGCTGGGCGAGCCGGAGGAGCACGCCTGGCTCGTGGCGTACCTGGCGAGCCGCGCAG
>JAXDJC010000119.1:0-6652 GCA_034663685.1 Thermoleophilaceae bacterium | reverse complement strand
GGGCCGGGAGCCCGCGCGCCTCGCGCGCAGCCGGCAACGCGCTGGCGCGCAACCCGATCCCGATCGTGATCCCCTGCCACAGGGTGCTGCGCAGCGGCGGCGGGATGGGCGGCTACGCCGGCGGCCTGGACCGCAAGGCCAGCCTGCTCGCGCTCGAGGGCGCGATCGCGAGCTAGCCGGCGGGCGGCCGCGATCCCTCATCCGGGCCGCTTGTATGGCCCTGCCGGAGTGCGGCCCTCGCTACGCTCGGCCCGTGTCCCGTCGCGTGGTCCTTCCCGCAGCCGCATTCGCGGTCGCGCTCGTGGTGGCCGGCGTCCTGCTCCTCACCGCCGGCCCCGACACGGTGCCGCTCTCGACGGTGGCCAACGCCGCCGAGGCGACCAACGACTCGGGCGGCTTCAAGCTCACGATCGACGGGCGCTACATCCTTCCCGGGAACGGGAGGGCGCTGCCGATGAAGGGCAGCGGCGCGCTCGACCCGCAGCACCGTCGCGGCCACCTCGTGTTCAACCAGGCGGGAGCGCTCGGCGGCGGCGGCACGATCGAGCAGATCTTCCAGGGCGACGTGATCTACATGAAGACCCCGGCTGCCGCGGCGCAGTTCGGCGCGAAGAAGCCGTGGCTGCGCGTGGACGTGAAGCAGGCCGGTCAGGCGCTGGGCATCGATCCCAGCCGGCTCGGCCAGATGGGCGGCAACGACCCGCGCCAGATGCTCAACCAGATCCGCTCGGTGACCGGTGATGTCGAGAAGCTCGGGACCGAGAAGGTGCGCGGCGTGGAGACGACCAAGTACCGCGGCAACGTGGACATCCGCCGCTACCCCGACCGGCTACCGGAGACGCAGCGCGAGCAGGCCCGCGTGGAGGTCGAGAAGCTCGTGCAGCAGACCGGCAGCGGCACCTATCCGATGACGCTCTGGATCGGCAAGGACAAGCTGGTGCGCCGCGTGCGGATCGAGTACGGCTTCGACATTCCCGGGCAGAAGCAGCAGGGCAGGTTCTCGATGACGATGGAGTTCTACGACTTCGGCGCGCCGATCGACGTGGCGCCGCCGCCCGCCAAGGACGTGCAGGACCTCGCCCAGCTGGCCGGTCAGTTCGCGGCCGGCGGCGGGCAGGGTGGAGCCGCGCCGGGCGGGCAGGGTGGGGTGCAGCCGGCGCAGCCCGGCGGCTCGCAGGGGGCCACCCCGACGAGTCCGTATCCGTAGGTGGATCCCACGCCGGCCGAGATCCGCGTGCTCGGCGCCCTGCTCGAGAAGCAGCGGACCACGCCGGACCAGTACCCGCTCACGCTCAACTCGCTCCGGCTCGCGTGCAACCAGTCGACCAACCGCGACCCGGTCGTGGACTACGACGAGGCGGCGATCCGCGATGCGCTCCAGCGGCTGCGCCAGCGCGGTTGGACGCGCTACGCGAGCGGGCAGGGCAGTCGCACCGCCAAGTACCGCCACCTGCTCGACGAGGCGCTCGACCTGGGGCGCGACGAGATCGCGCTCCTGTGCGTGCTGATGCTGCGTGGGCCGCAGACGCCGGGCGAGCTCAAGCAGCGCACCGAGCGCCTGCACTCGTTCGCGGGCCTCGATGCCGTGGAGGAGACGCTGGAGCGGCTGATCGGCCGCGAGCTGGCGGTGCGCCAGCGCCGGCCGGGGCAGAAGGAGGATCGGTTCGCCCACATGCTCGGCGCGAGCGGGGCGGCGGAGCCGGAGGAGCGGCCGCGGCCGGTGGAGCCCGCGGTGGCCGCGGACCCGGATGCCGAGGAGCGCGAGACCGGCCTCGTGGCGGATGCGGAGCGCTCGGCGCCGGAGGCTCATGAGCGGGTCGCCCCCGCGGCCGACCCGCCGGCCGCGGGCCTCGATCTGCTCGTGTCCCGCGTGGGCGCGCTCGAGGCGACGGTCGCGGAGCTGCGCGAGGAGATCGCCGCGCTGCGGCGCGAGCTGGGCGGCTAGGCCGAGCGGCAGGCGGCGCACGAGCCGCGCAGGACCACCTCGTGGCTCTCGATCTCGCGCCCGAGCCGGCGGCTCAGCTGCGCGATCGTGCGCTCGAGCGCCTCGTCGGCGAACGGCGCCACCTCGCCGCAGCCGTCGCACACCACGTGGTGATGGTGCTCGCCGCTCGGGTCGACCGGCTCGTAGGCGGCGCTGCCGGTCCCGGGGTCCACGCGCCGGACGAGCCCCAGCTCGCTGAGCGTCTCGAGCGCCCGGTAGACGGTGGCGAAGCCGATCCGGCGCTCGCCCTTCTCGAGCTCGGCGAGGATGTCGCCCGCGGTCATCAGGCAGCTGTGGCGTGCCAGCACCTCGATCACGGCACGGCGGCCGCTTCCCGAGCGGTGGCCCGCGGCCCGCAGGCGCGCCTCGGTGTGCTCGCGCCAGGCCGGCGCGCTCACCGCCACGCCTCCGCCATCGCGCGGGCGTTGTGCAGCTCCGCGCCGATCAGGGTGTCGGCCCCGCTGCCGCGGCGCCCCAGCACGTCGGCATAGAGGTCGGTGGCCACGCGCGCGCCGGCCTCGGCGGCCACCTGGCGCTCGAGCTTGGCGTTCACGGCCGCCTCGGTGAAGATCGTGCGGACTCCGGCCCGCCTGATGTCGCGGACCAGTGAGCGGATCTGCTCACCCGAGGGCTCCACTTCCGTGGTGAGGCTCGGCAGCACGCTGCCCACCACGTCGACCCCGTATGCGCGCGCGAAGTAGCCGAAGGCGTCGTGGCTCGTGACGAGCTTGCGGCGCTGGCGAGGGACTCCGGCAAACAGTGTGCGGATCGTGCGGGCCATGCGGTCGAGACGGTCGCGGTAGGACTGCGCCCTTGCCCGGAAGCGGGTGGCGGCGGCCGGCCGGGCAGTCACGAGCGCGCTCTCGATCCGGGTGACCATCGCCTTCGCGTTCGCGGGGTCGTGCCAGACGTGCGGGTCGCCGCCCACCAGGCGGATCCCGTCGGTCGCCGTCACGCGCTGCGCGTGGCCTCCGGCCGCCTTGACCAGGTCGCCGAGCCAGTCGTCCAGGCCGGCGCCGTGCTGCACCACCACGTCCGCCCTCGCGATCGCGTCCGCGTCCGAGGGGCGCGGCTCGTACGTGTGCGGCTCGGAGTCGGGCCCGAGGATCCCGTCCACCTGCACGAGGTCGCCACCCACCTGGCGGGTCATGTCCTGAAGCTGCATCGTGGTGGCCACCACGCGGAGCTTCCCGGAGCCGCCGCCGCCGCTCCCGCAGCCGCCGAGCACTCCCGCGCCCGCGAGTACGAGCAGGGCGCCGGCGACGGCGGCCCTGCGCGCGGGCGCCAGGCGCCACGCGAGCGAGACGATCGCGACGAGCGCGTAGAGCGCCGCGATCACCAGCACGATCGCCGCCCCGGCGCCCACGTCCATGTGCCACGACCAGTACAGGCCGGCCACGCCGGCGCCGGCGCCGATCACGGCGCTCGCGCCCACCATCGCGGCGAACGAGCGCGACACCTGCCGGGCGACCAGCGGCGGCCCGAGCAGCAGGGCCGCGACCAGCACGTTGCCCACGGCGTGCAGCGCGACGATCGCGGCGAGCGCCACGACCGCGAACAGCGCGAGGTCCAGCACGCGCAGGCGATAGCCCATCGCACGGGCCATCCGGCGGTCGAAGGCCGCGAGCGCCAGCTCCTTGCCCGCCACGGCGATCAGTGCGGCCGCGAGGGCCACCACGGCGCCGGCGAGCGCGAGGTCGAGCGGCTCGACGCTCAGGATCGACCCGAACAGCAGGCCCTCGAGCTTGGAGCGGCGCGCGTCGCTCAGGGCGATCAGCACCACGGCGAGGCCGAAGAACGACGGCAGCAGGATGCCCATGGCCGTGTCGGGCGAGAAGCGGCGGTCGCTCGACACGATCGCCGCGAGCCAGACCCCCACGGCGGCCGCGGCGAACGCACCGACCCCGACCGGCCCCCCCGCCAGCAGCGCCACCACCGCGCCGAGGATCAGGATGTGCGAGAGCGCCTCGCCCAGGAACGCCAGCCCGCGGACGACCACGAAGCAGCCGAGCGCGCCGCACGCGGCTCCCACGAGCACCGCCTCCGCGAAGGCGCGGCGCATGAGCTCCGAGGCCCACGGGTCGGTCAGCCAGTGCACGTCACTCCGCCAGGCCGCCCGCGCGCCTGTCGTGGTCGTGGTGGTGCACGCCCTCGTCGAGCAGCACGGTGCCGCTGCCCAGCTCGAGCACCTGGCCGCCATAGGCGCGCCGCAGCGTCTCGGGGGTGAACACGCTCGCGGTCGGGCCCTCGGCCACCAGCTCGCGGTTGAGGATCAGGAGGCGGTCGCAGACGCGGCCGGCCTCGCCCACGTCGTGGGTCGTCATGAGCACCGTGGCGCCCGCCGCGGCCTGCGCGCGGAGCACCTCCAGGAGCGCGTCGTGGGAGAGCGCGTCAACACCGGTGAACGGCTCGTCGAGCAGGAGCACGTCGCCCTCCTGCGCGAGCGCGCGGGCCACCAGCACCCGCTGGCGCTGGCCGCCGGAGAGCTCGGTGAACTGGCGCCGGGCATGCGGCGCGAGGCCCACGCGCTCGAGCAGCCCGAGTGCGAGCTCGCGGTCGGCGGCGCCCGGCCGGCGCACCCACCCGAGCCGCGGATAGCGGCCCATCAGGACCACGCCGAGAGCATCGATCGGGAAGCCCTCGTGGGGGGCGGTGTGCTGCGGCACGTAGCCCGCGCGTCCGCGCAGCTCGGCGCGGCCGGAGTGGGGGAGCTCGCCGAGCAGCGCGCGCAGCAGCGTGGTCTTGCCGGCGCCGTTGGGGCCGAGCACGCCCACGAGCGAGCCCGCCGGCACCGAGAAGGTCACGCCCGTGAGCGCGGGGCGGCCGGAGAAGGCCACGCCCAGGCGGTCCACGTCGATTGCGGGCGCTGCGCTCACGCGACCGCCTCCGCGATCGGCCTTCGGGTGCGCACCCGACCCTCGACCGCGTACGCCACCGCGAATCCCGCGCCGGCGAGGGCCGCCGCGGCGCCGCCGGGTGGGGTGTCGAGCGCGTGTGAGACGAGCAGCCCGCCCACAAGCGACGCGGCGGTGAGGCCCACCGACCACGCGAGCATCGCGCCCGTGCCGCGGCTCAGCAGCCGGGCCGTGGCCGCGGGCACCACCAGCATCCCCGAGACCAGGAGCGATCCGATCACCGGCAGCGCCACGACCACCGTGAGCGCGGTGAGCGCGAGCAGGGCCGCGTCGACGGCCGTGGGGCGCCCGCCGGCGGGCGCGGCCCACGAGCGGTCGAACGTGCCGGCGGCCAGCCGCGGCCCCATCACGAGCAGCGCCGCGGCCGCAATCGCCGCCACAGCGGCCGCGCGCGCCACATCGAGGTCGCCGACCGCCAGCAGCGAGCCGAACAGCGCTCCCTCCACCGGCACCTTCGTCGCGAACGCCGACACGAGCAGAACGGCGCCCAGCGCCATCGACGTGGACAGCACCAGGCCGGTCACGGCGCCGCCGCGCACGCGCTCGTCGCGCTCGAGCACGCTGACCGACCCGGCGAAGGCGGCCGCCGCTCCCAGCGCGCCGAGGAACGGCCCGATAACCGGCACCCCGGTGCCGACCACGAGCCCGGGGAACGTGGCCACGCCCACGGCGTGTGCGAAGAACGCGAGGCCGCGCAGCACGATCCAGGTGCCGAGCAGCCCGAGCGGGACCGCGAGCAGCAGCGCAGCCACGAGCGCCCGCTGCATGTAGGCCGCATCGAAGAGATCGAGCACCGCGTAAACGATAACGATTCGCGTTTTCTGCGAATGGCAGCGGGTACGGTTCAGGCGTGCCGGACGTCCCTCAGCAGGTCGAGCGCGCCGTCGACGCCGTCAAGCCGCGGCTGCGCGGGGTGTCGCACATGTACGGCGCCCTCGTGTCGATTCCGCTCGGGCTGGCCCTGGTCATCGCGGCGCCAAGCGGCAGGGCCCGGCTGGCGGCGCTGATCTACGCGTTCGCCGTCACCGGGCTGCTCTCCACGAGCGCCACCTACCACCGCATCGACTGGCGCCGCCCGCGCGCCCGCGCGTGGATGCGCCGGCTCGACCACTCGATGATCTTCGTGCTGATCGCCGGCACCTACACGCCGTTCTCGCTGCTCGTGCTGCACGGCACGCTCGCCACGGCCGTGCTGATAGTGGTGTGGGCCGGCGCCCTCGGCGGCATCGTGCTCAACCTCGTCTGGATCAGCGCGCCGAAATGGGTGACCGCGAGCGTCTACGTGGCCCTCGGCTGGGTCGCCGTGATCGCCATGCCGCAGCTGGCCGAGCGGCTCGGGGCCGGGGGAGTGGCGCTGCTGATGGGCGGCGGCCTGCTCTACACCGCCGGAGCCGTCATCTACGCCACCCAGCGCCCGAACCCGAGGCCCGCCGTCTTCGGCTACCACGAGATCTTCCACGCGCTCGTGCTGGCGGCCGCCGCCGCGCACTTCGCGGTGGTCGCCTTCTACGCGCTGCCCTCTTAAAGGGGTCTGACCCCCCAAGGGCGGCCGGGCGGCCTAAGCCGTCCCGACCAGCCCTACGAGCTCGGGCTCGAGCGCCAGCTCCAGCGCCTCGCCGACCGTCATGACCGGGTGGAAGCGCATCTCGTCGCGCACCTCCTCCGGCACGTCGGCCAGGTCGCCGCGGTTGCGCTCGGGGATGATCACGTCGGTCAGCCCCGCCGCGTGCGCGGCCAGCACCTTCTGCTTGAG
>JAXDJC010000091.1:0-31715 GCA_034663685.1 Thermoleophilaceae bacterium | reverse complement strand
CGGCGGCGTCGGCAACGACACCCTCTACGGAGCCGGCGGCAACGACAAGCTGCTCGGCGGCGACGGGGCCGACAAGCTCTTCGGCGGCGACGGCAACGACACGCTCTCGGGCGGCAAGGGCAAGGACTCGCTCGACGGCGGCAAGGGCAACGACAAGCTGACCGGCGGCGCCGACCCGAACACCTACAAGGGCGGCACCGGCGACGACACGATCGACGCCCGGAACGGCAAGGTCGACACGATCGACTGCGGCGCCGGCAAGAAGGACTCGGCGAACGTGGACAAGGCCGACAAGGTCAAGGGCTGCGAGAAGGTCAAGCGGGCGAAGAAGTAGGGGCTGCGGCGCCGCGCACCGCGCGCACCGCGACCTCGAGGGCGGTGTCCGGGTCGAGCCCCTGGCGGCGCTCCAGCGAGCGCCAGGTCTCGAACTCGATCACGTGCGCGAGCGCGGCGAGCAGCAGGGCACGGCGCCGGCCGCGCACGCCCCAGCCGGCTGCCAGGATCTCCTGCACGGCGTTGAAATACCCGTCGAGCCCCCCGATCAAGGCTGCCAGCGCCGGTATCCCCGGCGCGTCGCGCCGCACGTTGGCCATCATCTCGTCGTCGCCGCGGTAGTAGGCGTACAGCTCGCCGAGCGCGGTGCGCAGCCGCTCCTCGGGGTCGTCGATCGTGGCCCACGGCGCCGGATCCGGGATCGGATGGCCGGCGCGCCAGTGCGCGGAGCAGGCGCTGAGCAGGTCGGCCTCCTCGGGGAAGTGGCGGTACACCGTGAGCCGCTGCACGCCCGCTCGCTCCGCCACGGCGCTGATCGTGGTGTTGGCCGGGCCCACCTCCCGGTGGAGCTCGACGGTCGCCTCGGTGATGCGGCGGCGCGTCTCCTCCTGCTTGGCGGCCCGTTCCTTCTGCTCGTATTTGCGCTTCGCAGACATTCGCTAAACACAAATGTACACTGAACCCTTGACAAGCGCCAGCCCTCCCTGTAGGTTCGCTGAACAGCACTGTTCACTGAGAGGAGAGATTCGATGACCGCCACCCAGAACACGCAGATCCTCGGGCCGCAGGACGGCACAGCCGTGAACCTCGGAGGCCTGGGCGTGCGCTTCATGATCGACAGCGACACGGCCGGCGGGGGGTTCTCGCTCGTCGAGCACCCGATCGCACCGCGCACGCTGGCCGCGCCTCTCCACCGCCACGCGAACGAGGACGAGTACTCGTACGTGCTCGAGGGCCGCGTGGGCGTGCAGCTCGGCGAGGAGACCCTCGAGGCCGGCCCAGGCGACCTGGTCTTCAAGCCGCGCGGACAGTGGCACGCGTTCTGGAACCCGGGTGACGAGCCGGCGCGCCTGCTCGAGATCATCAGTCCCGGCGGCTTCGAGCAGTACTTCGCCGAGATCGCGCCGCTGCTACCGCCCAACCGCGAGGAGCCGGACTACGAGGCCCTCGGTGCGGTCATGGCCCGCTACGAGCTCGAGATGGACTTCGACTCGATCGGGCCGCTCATGGAGCGCCACGGACTCACAGCCTGACGGTCTGAACCCCCGCCGGCGGTGACTCGGTCAGCGCCAGGCAGATCGCGAGGTCCTGGATGGCGAGGCCGGTCGAGTCGAACAACGTGATCGCGTCGTCGCTCGGCCGGCCCGGCGCCGCACCGGTCATCACGGCGCCGAGGTCGGTCACGTCGTCGCGGGTCACGAGGCCTGCCTCAACTGCGCCGGTCAGCTCGCCCCCGTGGCTGGCCTGGCGCCACTCGTCGCAGAAGAGCAGGCAGCGCGTGACGGCGTCCACCTCGGCCTCGGCCTTGCCGTGTGCGTCGGCGCCGAGCATCGACAGGTGCATGCCGGGGCGGAGGTCCGCCGCGCGCACCACCGGCTCGTGGCCGGGGGTCACGGTGGTCACGACGTCGCACGCCAGCGCGTCCTCCCGGCTGCCCGCCTCCCAACCGAGCTCGCCCGCCAGCGCGCCGGCGGCGTCCGGATTGGGATCGAAGCACACGCCGGGCCCGTACTCGGCGGCGGCCAGGCAGCGCGCCGCCCAGCTCCCGTTCACGCCGCAGCCCAGCACGCCCACGCTGCGGGCATCCTCGCGGGCCAGCTCCTGCGCGGCCACGGCCGCCACCGCGCCCGTGCGCAGGGCGGTCACGGCAGCCACGTCCACCAGCGCCAGCGGCTCGCCGGTCTCGGCGCTCGACACCACCACGAGCCCGAGCACCACCGGCAGCCCCCGCGCGGGGTTCTCCGTGAACGACGTGACCCACTTGAGGATCGCCAGCCCGGCGCCGCGCGCGGGCATCGCGCGGAAGTCACCGTGGGGCGCGGCGTCGAGGTAGACCTTGGGCGGCATCTCCCACTCGCCGCTCGCGTAGCGCACGAACCCGTCGCGGACTCGCTCGATGGCGTCCTCGGCGGAGACGGCCGCGAGCACGGAGGCGTGGTCGTAGACGGGGATCTGGGGCACGCCGCGACGATACCCTCCAGCCGCGATGGGCAGGAACGGCAAGCACACGCCGCCGCGGCCGCGGATCGAGGTCCGCCAGTCCGCGGCCGGCCCCGAGGAGGCCGCGGCCATCACCGCCGCGATCGAGCAGTTCCTGCGCGACACCGCTCCGGCGCCGGCCGCCGCATCGGAGGCGCTCGATCCCTGGCTGCGCGCCGCGCTCTTCGAGGGCGTGGGGCTTGCCGCCGACGCTCCCGACCCGTGGGGCGAGCAAAACCCCTGGGCGCGCTGAGCGCCGGTACGCTCCCCGCAATGGCCGACGAGACCGCCACCACGATCCAGCTGCCTCCCGCCGACGCGGGCGAGCTGATCGATGCCGGCGCACAGGTGGTGGACGTGCGCACCCCGGTGGAGCACGCCGCCGGGCACATCGCGGGAGCCACCCACATCCCGCTCGATCACCTCGACGCGGGGTCGGCGGAGGCCCTGGACGAGGGGCGCCCGGTGATCGTCTACTGCCGCGGCGGAAACCGCTCGACGGTGGCCGCCGAGGCGCTCAGGAACTCGGGTTTCGACGCCCACAGCATCGACGGCGGCCTGGTCGCCTGGGCCGAGGCGGGCCTGCCCCTGGAGCCGGCCGACGGTGAGGTCGCGCCGGCTCAGAACCTGCCCCCGCGCTAAGCCCCTCCCGCAAACGGCCGAATAATCCCTTAAACCCTGATGGGTTTTGGTACATTCGCGCGATGGAACCGACCGCCACCAAGCCGCCGGGCCGATCCGGCTCCCTGAAGAATCCCGAGATCGTGGACGTGCCCGGCCACGTGATCCCGGCGATCGAGAAGGAGTTCGACGACTTCGACACCGAGGCCGCCCGCTTCATGCGCGGCGAGGTGCCGGAGGACGAGTTCATCGGGTTCCGCCTCAAGCAGGGCGTGTACGGCCAGCGCCAGGCCAACGTGCAGATGATCCGCGTGAAGCTGCCGTTCGGCGGCGTCTCGCCGGAGCAGATGGAGGCCTTCGGCACGGTGGCCGAGAAGTACACGCCGCTCGTGAAGGGCCACATCACCACGCGGCAGAACATCCAGTACCACCACGTGCCGCTCGCCGACGCCGCCAAGGCGATCCGCCTCCTCTCCGAGGCCGGCCTCTCCAGCCGCGAGGCCTGCGGCAACACCGTCCGCAACGTGACGGGCGACCCGTGGGCCGGCGTCACCGACGAGCTCTACGACGTGACGCCCTACGCCGGCGCCTTCGTCCGCTACTTCGTGCGCAACGAGATCTGCCAGCTGCTGCCGCGCAAGTTCAAGGTCGCGTTCACCTCGAACGACGAGGACCGCGCGATCACGCTCATCCACGACCTCGGCTTCGTCCCGCGCGTGCGCGAGGTCGACGGCCGCGAGATCAAGGGCGTGGAGATGCGCACCGGCGGCGGCACCTCGATCATGGCCCGGATCGGCAGCACCCTGTTCGACTTCGTGGAGGTCGAGAACGGCGACTACCTGAAGGTCTCCGAGGCCGTGCTGCGGATCTTCGACCGCCAGGATTGGCTGCGGGCCAACCGCCAGCGCGCGCGGATCAAGTTCCTGGTCGACAAGATCGGGATCGACGAGTTCCGCTCGCAGGTCGAGGAGGAGATGAAGGGCGACTGGGTGGCCGAGCGCAACTTCGACCCCACGCTGCTCCTCTACCAGCACGACGAGGAGGCCAACGCGCCCGCGCCGCCGGAGGTCGTCTCGAGCCCCAACGGCGACCGCTCGGACTTCGACCGCTTCGCCGCGTCGAGCGTGCGACCGCAGCGCCAGGACGGCTTCGTGACCGTGGAGGTGCGCGTGATCCGCGGCGACCTCACGCCGGAGATGTTCCGCGGCCTCGCGGCGATCATGCGCGACTACTGCGGCGGCTACGCCCGTACCACGATCCACCAGAACCTGGTGCTGCGCTGGGTGCGCGAGGAGGCCGTCTACGACGTGTGGAAGCGCCTCGCGGAGCTCGGCCTGGGCGAGGCCGGCGCCGACGAGGTGGCCGACGTGCTCAGCTGCCCCGGCACCGACAGCTGCAAGATGGGCATCACCAGCTCGATGGGCCTCAACCGCGCGATCATGGAGCGCGTCGAGGGGATGGGCATCGAGGACCCGCTGACCAAGCGGATCCACATCAAGATGTCCGGCTGCCCGAACGGCTGCGGCCAGCACCACATGGGCTCGATCGGCTTCTACGGCGCGTCGATGAAGATGGGCGGCAAGCAGGTGCCCGCCTACATCGCGCACGTCGGAGGGCGCTACGAGGGCGGCGACCTGGCCTACGGCCAGCGCGTGAAGGTCCGCCTCCCCGCCAAGCGCGTGCCCGACGCCGTGGAGCGCTGGATCCGGCTGTACGAGCGCGAGCGCGAGGACGGTGAGGCGTTCAACGCCTTCGTGGACCGCGTGGGCACCGAGCCGTTCGCCGCCGAGGTCAAGGAGCTCTCGCTGCCCCTGGAGTTCAACCTGGAGAACATCCAGCAATTCATCGATTGGAGCCGCCACGAGCCGTACCAGGTGATCCGCGGCGAGGGCGAGTGCGCGGTCTGATGGCCGTCGCCGTCGCCCCCGATCTCGAGCACCTGTCCGCGGAGGACGTGCTCCGCTACGCGGTCGAGCACCACCCGCGGCTGTCCGTCGCCTGCTCCTTCCAGAAGGAGGCGTCGGTGATCATGGACATGACGCTCAGGATCGAGCCGGCGGTGCGCTTCTTCTCGATCGACACGGGCGTCCTCTTCGACGAGACGTACGAGACCTGGCGCACGGTCGAGCGCCACTACGGGATCGAGGTCGAGCACTTCGACGCGTCGCGCCCCGGCCCCGGCTCGTGGACCGGCCCGGAGCTGTGCTGCAGCGAGCGCAAGGTCGCCGCCCTGCACCGCGCGCTCCAGCCCTCGGACGCGTGGGTCACCGGCCTGCGGCGCGAGCACTCGCCGGAGCGCGCGGGCACCGCCAAGCTTCACTGGGACGACAGGAACGGGCTCTGGAAGCTCAACCCGCTCGCCGACTGGAGCGACCGCGACGTCTGGCGCTACATCGCCGAGAACGACGTCCCGTACAACCCGCTGCACGATCGCGGCTACGACTCGATCGGCTGCGCGCCCTGCACGCTTCCCGCCACCGGCCGTGACGGCCGCTGGGCCGGAACCGCCAGGACCGAGTGCGGGCTGCACGCTTAACCAACGACGGAAGGTCTCTGCACGAATGAGCGATGGATTGACACTGTGGTTCACCGGGCTCTCGGGAGCCGGCAAGTCGACGATCGCCCAGATCGTCGAGCACCAGCTCGCCGAGCGCGGCCTGAGGGTCGAGGTGCTCGACGGCGACGTGGTGCGCACCAACCTCTCCAAGGGCCTCGGGTTCTCCAAGGAGGACCGCGACACCAACATCCGGCGGATCGCCTTCGTGGCCGACCTGCTCTCGCGCAACGGCGTGGTGGCCATCACCGCGGCGATCTCGCCCTACCGCGAGATCCGCGACGAGGCCCGCGGCCAGATGGGCGAGCGCTTCGTGGAGATCTTCGTGAAGGCGTCCGTGGACGAGTGCGCGCGGCGTGACGTGAAGGGCCTCTACGAGAAGGCGTTCAAGGGCGAGATCAAGGAGTTCACCGGCGTCTCCGACCCGTACGAGGAGCCGTCCGCTCCCGAGCTCGTGCTCGACACCGAGGCCGAGTCGCCCGAGGAGTCCGCGGGCAAGGTGCTCGCCTTCGTCGAGGAGCGCCTGGGGGTGGCCGCGTGAGCGAGCTCCAGCTCAGCGCCCGCCAGACCGCCGACTTCGAGCTGCTCGCAAACGGCGGCTTCGCGCCGCTCGACGGCTTCCAGGGCCAGGCGGCCTGGGAGACCGTTACCGAGACGATGCGCCTGCCCGGCGGCGCGCCGTGGCCGATCCCGGTCACGCTCGCCACCGACCGCGGCGAGGTGGGAGAGACGCTCACGCTGACCGGCCACGAGGGCACGGAGCTCGGCACGATCGAGGTGCAGGAGGTCTACGAGCGCGATCTGGCGCGCGAGTCGCAGCAGGTCTACCGCACCACGGACGAGAACCACCCGGGCGTGGCCGCGATCCTCCGCGAGGGCTCGCGCACGATCGCCGGCCCGATCCAGGCCAAGGCGCTGCCGGGCCACATCGACGCCGTGGCGCCCTATCTGCTCACGCCCGAGGAGACGCGCAACACGTTCGCGGAGCGCGGCTGGAAGACGGTGGTGGGCTTCCAGACCCGCAACCCGATCCACCGCGCGCACGAGTACATCACCAAGTGCGCGCTCGAGATCGTGGACGGGCTCTTCATCCACCCGATCGTGGGGGAGACGAAGGACGACGACATCCCGGCCGACACGCGCATGCGCTGCTACGAGGTGCTGCTCGAGGGTTACTATCCGCGCGACCGCGTGCTGCTCGGCGTGAACCCGTCGGCCATGCGCTACGCCGGGCCGCGCGAGGCGATCTTCCACGCGCTCGTGCGCAAGAACTACGGCTGCACCCACTTCATCGTGGGCCGCGATCACGCCGGCGTGGGCGACTACTACGGCACCTACGACGCTCAGCACATCTTCGAGGAGTTCGAGCCCGGCGAGCTGGGCATCGAGCCGCTCAAGTTCGAGCACTCGTTCTGGTGCAAGCTCACGGGCGGGATGGCCACGGCCAAGACGTCGCCGTCCGGCCCCGAGGACCGGGTCTTCCTCTCAGGCACCAAGGTGCGCGAGATGCTGGGACGCGGCGAGCGCCCGCCGGAGGAGTTCAGCCGGCCCGAGGTGGCCGACGTGCTGATCGAGGCCTACGCAGGAGAGCCGACGCCGGCATAGGGAGCCCGAATGGACCCGCTCATCATCCTGTTCGGACTGGGAGTCGGAATCCTGATCGGGCTGACGGGCGTTGGCGGGGGGTCGCTGATGACCCCGCTGCTGATCATCGTGTTCGGCGTCAAGCCGGTCACGGCGGTGGGCACGGACCTCGCCTACGGCGCGGTGACCAAGACCGTCGGCGGCTGGCGCCACTTCCGCCAGCGCACCGTGAACCAGAGCCTGTCCACGTGGATGGCGTTCGGCTCGGTGCCGGCGGCGATCGGAGGCGTGTACGTGCTGCACGCAGTCGAGCGGGCGGCGGGGCACTCGTTCGACGACCTGCTGCTCACGGTGCTCGCCGGCGCGCTGCTGTTCACCGGCACGGCGGTGCTGGCGCGGGCGCTGCTGCTGCGCAGCTTCGCCGAGCGCGAGCAGCTCGACCTCGAGCGCCGGCACAAGATCGGCGCCATCGTGCTCGGCGTGTTCGTGGGCTTCGTGCTCGGCGTCACCTCGGCGGGCAGCGGCTCGCTCATCGCCGTCGGCCTGATCATGTTCTTCCGCCTCGCGCCGCGCCAGGTGGTCGGTACCGACGTGTTCCACGCGGCGATCCTGCTCTGGGCCGCGGCGATCGCGCACATCGTGGCCGGCAACGTCGACTTCGCCCTCGCGGGCACGATCCTGATCGGGTCGATCCCCGGCGTGTGGATCGGGAGCAACTGGTCGGTTCGCACTCCCGTCGCCGTGCTGCGCACCACGCTCGGCGTGGTGCTGATCGGCGGCGGCCTCGGCCTGCTCAGCAAGGCCGGCGTGGGAGTCCCGCCGGCCGCGATCGCCGGGGTGCCGGTCCTGGTCGCCGCGCTGATCGGCGGCCCGCCGGCATGGCGCTGGCTGCACGCGCGCATCGGCCGCGGGGATTCCCGCCGCCTCAAGGTCCCGTCGCCGGCGCCGCCGCGCACCGCGGCGCCCGCGCCCGAGCGCTGATAGCACCGACATTTGACGCGGCGAGTGAAGCGGCTGCTGCGGCCGATCCGCTACCGCGGACGCGGCGTCGAGTGCCCCTGCTGCGGCGGTCGCTTCAGGCGCTTCGTGGTACTGCCCGAGTACGCCGAGACCGAGCACGCGTGCTACCGCTGTGACTCCTACGCACGGCACCGCCTGGTCTGGCTCTACCTCACGCGCGAGACGGACCTGCTGTCGGCGCCTCTCCGCCTCCTGCACCTCGCGCCGAGCGACCCGATGTACGCGGAGCGGCTGCGCGCCCTCCCGAACCTCGACTACGTGAGCGCCGACCTCGAGGATCCGGCGGCCATGGAGCACTGGGACATCACGGCGATCCCACACCCCGACGCCAGCTTCGACGCGATTCTCTGCTCGCACGTCCTGGAGCACGTGCGCGACGACCGGCGCGCGATGGCCGAGCTCCATCGGATCCTGCGTCCGGGCGGCTGGGCGCTGATCCAGTCGCCGGTCGACTCGGCGCGAGAGACCACATATGAGGAGCCGGTCGACGATCCGACTGCGGTCTTCGGCCAGGCGGACCACGTGCGCTTCTACGGCCGCGACTATCCCGACCGCCTACGCGCAGCGGGCTTCGAGGTGGCCGTCGAGCGGTATGTCGAACGCCTCTCGCCGGCCGAGCGCGGGCGCTACGGGCTCGACCCGGTGGAGGCCGTCCATTGCTGCACCAGACCTGCTTCGTAACGGAAGCTGAGTCGTCCCTCAGGGCACGCGGAAGGAGACGCGGCCCACCCGCGGGGTCTCCTTGTTGCTCTTGCGATCCGTGGCGCGTGCCTGCGCCCGGTAGCTGCCCGGCGGCAGCTTCACGTCGAAGGTAAAGCTCCACTTCGAGGTGCCGGTGGCCTTGAAGAGCACCGGCCTGCGGCAGCTGCGCGCCTCGGTCAGCTGGTAGCTCGTTCGCGATTTGAGGAAGCGGCAGTTGGTCACGTGCTGCCCGTTCACGCGCGCGAGCGACACCTGCACCTGGCGCAGGCCGCTGGCGCACGGAGCGCCCTTGTCCGACGACCCGCCGCTCAGCGAGATCCGCTGGCGCCCTGGCCCGAGCTTGATGGTGGTCACGGGCGGCTTGTGGTCGGTGCACGAGGACGACGTGGTGCCGCAGCTCTTGCCCCGCAGCCCGGGCCCGCTCGTCTGGCGCAGGAAGATCGGCAGCGCGGTGGGGCGCTCGCCGCCGCCCGGCGCCGGCACGGTGGTGTCGCCGCTGGCGATCAGCACGCAGCCGTTCGCGTCCGCGTCGTTGGTGAAGAAGTCGCCCAGCCGGCGGTCCTGGCCGGTGGCCACGCACGTGGTGCCGCCCTGGCAGACGAAGTTGGTGTGCACCGGCCGGCCCACCGCGTCCACGACCTGGGGATGCGGGTTGGCGCTCGTGGCGTCGAGGATCGTGGCCTCGTACAGCGAGGTCTTGGCGGCGGTGCAGTCGAGGTCCACCACGCCGTCGGCCTGGTACCAGACCACGGAGACCTTGCCGTTGTCGCCGGCGGCCACCCACGGCCAGTACACCTTCTTGCCCGCCGGCTTGGCGATGTCGATCGGCTTGGACCACGTCTTCCCGAAGTCCTTCGACACCGCCATCTGGATCGCGTTCGGCAGCTCGGTCTTCGCGCCGCTGCAGCCGCCGGTGGTGTTGGGCGCGCGCGGATCGGTGTCCCACACGAGGTAGACGTTGTCGGCCGAGTCGATCGCCATCGAGGGCCAGTGCGCGAACACCGAGGTCTGCGCCGCCATGACCGGCTTGTCGAACGTGGGCTGGCCGCGGGTCCAGGTGGCGGTGCCGAGCCCGGTCAGGCCGCCGCTCTTGGTGAACGTGACCGGCTCGATCAGCTTGCCGTTGTGGTGGTCGTAGAGGAGCTTGCCGTTGCCGGTGTAGTCCCAGCCGTCGGCGGTCGTGCCCCCGTTCGGGATCCCGGTTGCCGGGCAGGTGTTGCCGCCGTCGGTGCTCTGGAAGATCTGGTGGGCCGGGTCGCCGAGGTTGGTGTTGGTGGCGAGGAACACCTCGTCCTTCTTGCCGCCCGCCAGCCACGGCCGGTCGCCGTCGTGGCACTGGGCGGTGCCGCGATCCCAGGTGTAGCCGCCGTCATTGGTCGAGAACAGCGCGTCGTTGGCCAGGTCGATGCCCGTGTTGTAGATCCGGCCGCCCTCGTCCACGGTCAGGTCCGGGTCGCTGAAGCCCTGGTTCTGGCTCGGGTTGGTGGCGAAGCCGGTGCCCGAGAAATCGTCGCGCTGCCAGGTCTTGCCGTCGTCCTTCGACACCCAGATGTTCACCTGGTTGCGGTAGTTGGCCACGAAGTCCTGGGGGTAGGTGATGCCGTTGCGGTAGAGGTGCGTGGTGCCCTCGTGCGCCGTGTAGATCAGCGTGTGGTGCACGTTGTCGTGGATCACGAGCGGCTCGCCGCCCGCCAGCTGCTCGTCCACGAAGATCGGCTTGGAGAACCCGACCGGCTCGGCTGCCGGAGCGGCGGCCGGGGCGAGGGAGAGCACGACGGCGACGGCGGGAAGAACCCGCCCCATCAGTGCCGGAAGACCCCCGCGTCCCCTCACGCGGCACGCATTATGCGCGTTTGCGGGTTCCCGCGCCAGCCCACCCCTCCCCAGTAGGCTTCCGCGCCGATGTTCTCCAAGGTTCTGGTCGCCAATCGCGGGGAGATCGCGATCCGGGTCATGCGCGCGCTCGAGGAGCTGGGCGTGGGCACGGTCGCCGTCTACTCCGAGCCGGATCGCGACGCGCTGCACGTCCGCCGCGCCGGCGACGCGTACCTGATCGGCCCCGGCTCGGCCGCCGAGAGCTACCTCGTGGTGGACAAGATCATCGAGGTCGCGAAGAAGGCGGGCGCCGAGGCGGTCCACCCGGGCTACGGCTTCCTCGCCGAGAACGCCGCGTTCGCCAAGGCCTGCGAGGACGCCGGGATCGAGTTCATCGGACCGCCCGCGTCGGCGATCGAGGCGATGGGCTCGAAGACTCGCGCGCGGGAGATCATGAAGAAGGCCGGCGTGCCGATCGTTCCGGGCACCACCGACGCGGTCGACACGGTGGAGGACGCCGCCAAGGTGGCCGAGGAGATCGGCTACCCGATCGCGGTCAAGGCGGCCGGCGGCGGCGGCGGCAAGGGCTTTCGCGTGGCGCTCGAGGCCGGCGAGCTGGAGAAGGCGTTCGAGGGCGCCGCGCGCGAGGGCGAGAAGTTCTTCGGAGACGACACCGTGTACCTCGAGCGCTACCTGCCCGACCCGCGGCACGTGGAGGTGCAGGTGCTGGCCGACTCGCACGGGAACGTGATCCACCTGGGCGAGCGCGACTGCTCGGTGCAGCGCCGCCACCAGAAGCTGATCGAGGAGAGCCCCGCGCCGGCCGTGGACGAGAAGCTCCGCAAGCGGATCGGCGCGATCGGCACCGAGGCCGCGCGCGCGGTCGGCTACCGGTCGGCCGGCACCGTGGAGGGCCTGCTCCAGGACGGCGAGTACTTCTTCCTCGAGATGAACACGCGCGTGCAGGTGGAGCACTGCGTGACCGAGGAGGTCACGGGCGTGGACATCGTGAGGGAGCAGATCCTTATCGCGGCGGGCGAGGAGCTCTCGCTCGGCCAGGACGACGTGCGCCTCGACGGCCACGCGATCGAGTGCCGCATCAACGCCGAGGACGCGTCGAAGAACTTCACTCCCGCCCCGGGCAGGATCGCCGCGTACCGCGAGCCGGCCGGCCCGGGCGTGCGCGTGGACTCCGGCGTGGAGGCCGGCTCCGAGATCACCCCGCTGTACGACCCGATGATCGCCAAGCTGATCGTCTGGGACAACGACCGCGAGGCCGCCACGCGCAGGATGATCCGGGCGCTCGGGGAGTACGAGCTCGAGGGCGTCAAGTCGCTGATCCCCTTCCACGTGTCACTGCTCGGCACCGAGCAGTGGGCGAACGGCGAGACCTGCCGCGACCTGATCGAGGACAGGAAGTGGCTCAAGGAGCACGGCGCGCCCGCCGCCGCGCCGGCGCCCGCCGGCGGCGACGAGGAGGACGAGCCCAAGGTGGAGCGCGACTACGCGGTCGAGGTCTCCGGCCGCCGCTTCGACGTGAAGGTGATCGGGGCG
Source organism: Thermoleophilaceae bacterium (assembly GCA_034663685.1). Lineage (GTDB taxonomy): Bacteria > Actinomycetota > Thermoleophilia > Solirubrobacterales > Thermoleophilaceae > AC-37. The sequence continues at coordinate 19,393 of JAXDJC010000091.1, read as the reverse complement.
GCGCTCGGAGGCAACGGAGGCGCCCCGGCGGCCGGCTCGGCCCGCAAGGCGCCCAAGCGGCGTGAGCGCGGCGGCGGGGGCGGGGGCGGCGCTCCCGGCGAGCTGGTCTCCCCGATCCAGGGCACGGTGCTGAAGGTGAACGTGGAGAAGGGCGCCGAGGTGGCCGAGGGCGCGCTGATCTGCGTGATCGAGGCGATGAAGATGGAGAACGAGATCACCGCGCCCGCGAGCGGCACGATCGAGGAGCTGAACGTGTCCGAGGGCGGCTCGATCGCCACCGGGGACACGATCGCGGTCATCAAGTAGTTCGAAGTCGACTGAGCGGGGGTATAGCCCCGCTCGTGCGCCGGATCGTTCCGCTGACCCTTGCGCTGGCGCTCATGCTGCCGGCATCCGCCGCTGCCCAGACGGGCACGCCGCTTCCGGGCGGCGCCGATGTGAACGCGCCCGCCAAGCGCGACACCGAGCCGGTGATCCTCAAGGGATCGGATCTGCCCGCATGGTCGGCGCGCTCGAATCAGACCGCGCGGATGCCGTTCGTGGACTTCCTGAGCTGCCAGCAGTTCAACGACGCCTGCGACCACAACGACTACTCGAAGCCGGACGCGGACACCGGCGCGACCCTCGGCGGCGGGATCGCCACCGACCTGCTGCTCGGCTACCGGTACGACACAGCGACCAAGAGCTGGCGTCAGATCCCGTTCCAGGTCGACGAGATGTTCACGCGCTACCTGAACAACTCCGCGTCCGGGTTCGCGATCTACTCGGGCGAGGACCAGCACACCACATACGCGTTCGACCGCGAGGGCTTCCGCTGGTTCAACAGCGACCCGAACGACCCGTGCAAGGCACAGCCCGCCTCGCCCGTCGCGAAGGACCCGGTCCCGGGCCTCGACGACAACGACGAGCTCTCGTTCATGTACGACGACGCCGGTGACCAGTCCCCGGCGGGGACCGAGCTGCCGAAGGGGATCGCCGGCTCGTACGAGATCCGGGTGAGCGACCCGCGCGACGCGACCGCCCCGCCGAAGTACGTCTACGTGATGCAGGCGGCCCCGGGCGGCCCCAAGCCCGCCTACGACGCGACCAACGGCTACGTTCAGTACAAGCGCGACTCGAACGCCGACACGTTCGAGCGCTCGGCCTCGAGCTACAGCAATTACGGCAACGCGCGCAAGGGCGTGTACTGCGACAAGGACGGCAAGGTGGTCATCGACCCGAAGACCGGCAAGCCGGCCGTCGACAAGCGCCGCCCGCGCGACTACGCCACGGTCAAGACCGACCGCTACAAGTTCCGCTACGACGGCCGCTGGCTGATGACCGGGATCAACATCTCCTCGGACAAGGGCAAGACCTACGGCCCCGACGTGGTCGACCGCTGGAAGGCGCGCGCGTTCGCGCAGGATCCGGGCTCCGACACCCCGTGCTGCGGGTTCGAGGAGGAGGACACCAACTGGGGCGGCTCGAGCACGCTGCTGGGCGAGAAGGTCGGGCCGGTGCGCGCGATCCGCGAGACCTGGGGCGCCGACTCGGGCACGAACGTGATCCGGCGCGAGACGTTCTACCGCTACGAGCTGAGGCAGAAGACCTATCTGCGGGTGCACGTGATCCCGCCGCTCGACGGCATCTACGCGCAGTGGGACTTCAACGCCGGCGTGATGAAGCGCTTCTACAACTCGTCGAAGCTCGACGGCGTGAACGTGGACGGCCAGAACGACGAGGTGTTCGGCAACCTCGACGATCCGTGCAACGACAACTGGGCGAAGAACCAGACCTCCCAGGCGGACCAGACCTACCGCTCCATCTACCAGGTGCTGCCGCTCTGCAGCCCGGCGGTGCACTGCGACTCCAACCTCGACCCGCTGCGCAGCCCGAGCTTCCAGGGCATCAACCCGGTCAACTCGCTCTGCAACCGCCCCTACCACCAGTCGATCGACGTCTTCGACCCGACCTTCAGCAAGGCCAACACGGCGCTCGAGTGGAATGAGATCGCGGGCCCGAGCGGGACGATCGTGGACCGCATCGTGACCGACGTGCGCGACCTGACGCCCGGCGGCGCGGCGCAGTCGGTGGTGGCCACGCCGTACTACCGCGACGACTCCTGCTTCGACGACGGCACCGGCACCGACCCGGGCCCGAAGATCCACCTGCGCTCGGGCGATGAGCCGAAGACCTCCACCGACGGCCAGCCGCGCAAGTGCTGGACCCCCGCGGACGGCGCCCCCGGCGCGAGCGACCGCTTCTACCAGGGCAGCATCGGCACCCACGGCCTGCACCTGCTGTTCCTCGCGGACTCCGACAACGCGCGTCAGACGGTGCCGCTCGACGAGATCGTGTCCGAGTGGCGCATGGTGATGCTGCCGGGCGACCAGACCGAGGGCGGCCGCGGCCCCGAGGCCGGCCAGCAATACGGCGACGGCTTCCAGCAGCCGGTCCAGGAGGACACCAAGCCGGCAACGCAGCCGGGAAGCAACATCGTGGATCGCACGCCGCCCACCGTCAAGCTCAAGGCCAAGGTCCATTCGATCCACCACCGCATCCACCTGACCTACTCGGTCTACGACACCGGTGGGAGCGGAATCAAGTGGCTGAGGCTCCAGTACAAGGCGGGCACCAGGTGGAAGACGCTGCGAACCGGCGTCTCGCGGCGGCGCTGGAACTTCAAGACACCGCATAGCGGCACGTACTCCTTCCGCCTGATGGCGCAGGACAAGGCCGGGAACGTGAGCAAGCCGGTCTACGTGCGCGCCGCCATCACGAACCGCAACCGCCGCTAAAGCTCGGCCCCGAAGCGCCCGATGGTGCTTCGGTAATGGCGGATCGGCAACAGCCGGAGCAGACGGAGCTCCTCACACCGCCGGCGTGGGGCATGGCGTTCCCGCCGGAGCAGCCGCGCCGCGACCTCGACGAGTCCGAGGCCGCGGGCCTGCCCACCGCCGCGGCGGTCGCCGCCGCGGCGGCCATCGGGGAGGAGGCTCCCGCCGACTTCACCCACGAGGACCGCCGCTCGCTCGACGGGCGCCGCATCAAGGCGTATCTGATCGACATCCTGATCATCGTTCCGCTCGCGATCCTCGCGGTCCAGCTGGGCGGCGGCCCCACGCCGGGGGCGGGCCTGATGGCGTTCGCAGTGAACCTGACCTACTTCTTCGTATTCGAGACGCTCCGGGGCCAGACGATCGGGAAGAAGGTGGCCAGGCTCCGCGTGGTCCGGCCGGACGGGAGCGCGGCGAGCGCCTCGAAGATCGCGGCCCGGACGATCGCCCGCGTGTTCGACTACAGCGTGCTCGGGCCCATCACCCTCGTGGCCACCGGCAAGCGCCGCCAGCGGCTCGGGGACCTCGTGGCCGGCACGATCGTGCGCAGCGACAACCGGAGCTTCGTGCGCGCACCGGAGTCGCCGCTGATCGTGGTGTACCCGCTGCTGTGGATCGGCGCCGCGGCGATCGCGATGGTCACGTTCAAGCCGCTCGACCCGATGCTCGCGGCGCGCAGCCACGATCCGTACATGGCCAGGATCGACAGGATCTGCGAGAAGCGCGTGCGCCAGCAGCGGGCGCTCGAGGCCGGCGGGCAGCTCGACCTGATCAGCGGGCGGCTGCTGCTCCGCCAGGAGGAGCGCAAGATCGAGAAGCTCCCCGCCCCGCCGTCGGCGGTGTGCGCGGACGTGCGCGACGTGATCTCCCGCCACCGGCAGGTCAACGCCGAGCTGGATCGCATGATGAGCGACATCCACCGCTCGCCGCGCGACCCGAGCCTCGTGGCGGAGGACCACCGCCCGGCGATCGAGAGCCTGATGTCGGGCGCCCGCGATCGCTACCGCTCGCTCGGCCTGCCGTACTGCGCGTCCTAGGCGTTCCCGGGCCGGCCGGAGCGCCGCTGCGATCCTGTCCGGCGTGCATCGCCGCCGTGACCGCCGCTCGCTGATCCCGCTCGTGCTCGCCACGCTCGCCGCGCAGGCGAGCATCATGGTGCTGGCGCCGATCATGGTGGCGATCGGGCGCGACCTGCATGCCTCCGTGAGCGCGATCGGCCAGGCCCGCACGGTGATGGCCGCGGTGGCGGCGCTGGCGTCGCTGCGCGTGGGCCCGCTCATCGACCGCGTGGGGGTGCGGCCGCTGATCACGTGGGGCGCCCTGCTCGCCGTGACCGGGCACGCGGTCACCTCGGCCGCGTCCGGGCTCCCGGTCTTCTACGCGGGCCACGTGTTCATCGGGCTGGGGGTGGCGTGCCTGCTCTCGGGCGGCTTCGCCGGCGCGGGTGCCTGGTTCCACGAGGAGGACGCGCCGTGGGCGCTCGGCTACATCGTGGGCTCGCAGTCGATCGCCTGGATCGTGGGCAACCCCGTCATCGGCGTGCTCACCGACGCGGTGTCCTGGCGGCTGGCGTACGCGGTGCCGGGCATAGCCGCGCTCGCGGCGCTGGCCGCCGCGCGCCTCGCGCGGGTGCGGCGGGGCGAGGAGCAGCGCGAGGCCGCGCCCAGCGGGATGACGGACGTGGCCCGCGACCCGGCGGCGCGCGCGTGGACGATCGCCGAGTTCGTGGCGTACTCGGCGTGGACCGCCGAGCTCACCTACATCGGCGCGTTCTACGTGAAGACCTACGACGTGGGGGAGTCGCTCGTGGGCTTCCTGCTCGCGATCGGCTCGCTCGCGTTCCTGATCTCCACGCTCGGCACGGACCGGCTCGTGCGGCGGCTCGGAGGGCGCCGGCGCCGGCTCGTGGTCACCGCCGCGCTCGGCATGGGGAGCCTGGTGGCGCTGATCATGAACGTCACGCCCGGGGTGGCGTTCACGGTCGGGCTGTTCTTCCTGATGGCCCTGTGCGCGGGGGTGCGGTCCACCTCGTCGAGCGCGCTGGCCCTCGGGCTGCTGCCCTCGCAGCCCGGCGCGATGATGGCCGCGCGCACCACCAGCGCGCAGCTCGGCTACACGGTCGGGGCGATGTTCGGCGGCGTGGTGCTGGCCGTCGCCGGCTTCGGCGCGCTGGGCTTCTTCCTGCTGGTCGGCATGACGTTCTCGGCCTTCCTGATCGCGCGCGTGGGCGAGCGTGAGGACGCCGTGGCCCGCGAGCCCATAACCTCCCGCGCGTGACCGACTTCGACGCGCTGCGCGAGGGCCTCCAGGGGGCGATCCCGTTCAACACACACGTGGGCCTCGAGGTGGTGGAGGTTGCCGACGGCCGCGGTGTGGTCCGCCTGCCGGACTCGAAGGACCTGCACAACCACGTGGGCTCCCAGCACGCGGGCGGGCTGTTCGCCGCCGGCGAGGCCGCGTCCGGCGCGGCGTTCATGGGCGCGTTCGCCGAGCACCTCGGCGGGCTCACGCCGCTGGCTCGCAGCGCGGAGATCGACTACCGCAAGCTCGCCAAGGGCCCGATCACGGCCACGGCCACGCTGGGCGAGGACGCCGGCGGGCTGCTCGACAAGCTCGAGTCCGACGGCAAGGTCGAGTTCCCGGTGGCGGTCGAGATGACGGACGAGGACGGCCAGACCGTGGCCGGGATGACCGTCAAGTGGCACGTCCGCAAGAACTCGTAGGCGCGTAGCCGCAACTTTCTCGCTCGGCCGCGGTTTAGCGCTTTCGACATGCGGCACGCACGCCGTGCCGGGGGAAGAGGGAAGGAACTCGAACATGCCGGTGAAGCGCTGCGCGTACGCGTCGATCGTCGCTGCCCTGATGGCCGCACTCGTGGTTGCCCTGGCGGCCGCCGCGCCCGTCAGGACCAGTCATTCGGGCTGGACGTGGGGCAACCCGCGGCCGCAGGCGAACGAGCTGCGGGCGGTCGACTTCGCTGGCGGCCGCGGCTACGCCGTGGGCGAGTTCGGGACCATCGTCCGGACCGACGACGGCGGCGCCAACTGGACTGGTGTGCGCACCGGGTTGACCGACGACCTCGCGAAGCTGCGCGTGCTCGACGCCGACACGTTCGTGGCCGGCGGCGGATGCACGCTTCTGCGCTCGACCGACGGCGGCCAGTCGCTCAAGCGGCTGCGCTTCAACCCCTCCGCCACCTGCAGCTCGCCGCTGGCGGCCATGAGCTTCGCCAACAAGGACGCCGGCTACCTCGTGCGCGCCGACGGCTCCGTGCTCCGCACCGACGACGGCGGCGCGCGGTTCGCGTCGCGCACCGGCCTCCCCGCCACGGCGGGCGGCCCGCCGAACGACGCGTGGTTCACGAGCCCCGACACGGGCGTGGTGGCCACCGGCGCGGACACCCTCGGCCGGATCTACCGGACCACCGACGGCGGTGGCAGCTGGACCGAAGCGGCCACCTCGGCCGCGGTGCGCAGCATCCACTTCGTGAGCGCCACGACAGGCTGGGCCGTGGGCCAGCAGGTGGCGCTGAAGACGACCGACGGCGGCGTGACCTGGACGCCGAAGCCGGTGGCAGAGAACCTCCGCTGGGTGCGCTGCGGTGACGAGACGCACTGCGTGGCGACCACGGTGAACAACGTCCTGGTCTACACCGACGACGGCTTCACCACGCTCAAGCAGGCGGGCATCGAGCCGCCCCCCTCCGGCGGGGCGGCCCCCATCGGCGCTCTGGCGGCGAGCTTCGCCACTCCCACCCGGGTCGTGAGCGTGGGCCGGCCTCAGGAGGCGGGAACCTCCGACAACGGCGGCAAGACCTACACCTCGAGCTACTCGGCTCTCTCGGACGGGTACAGCCGGCTGCGCCTGACCTCGCCCAGCACGGTGTTCGCGCCGGGCACGGGCGGGTCGGTGGCACGCACGACCGACAGCGGCGCCTCGTGGTCGCGCGTGGGCGTGCCGACCACCCTCGACGTGACCGACGTGTCGTTCCCGACGTCGGAGCTGGGCTACGCCGTGGACGCCGGGGGTGCGGTGTTCCGCACCGACAACGGCGGCGGCAGCTGGGCGATCCTGGGTGACTCCGGCGTGAGGCCGCGCGCGATCTCGGCGTCCGGCGACGGGAACACCGTCCTGCTGATCGGCCCCACCGGAATTCGGATCTCCTCGAACGGGGGCGCAAACTTCGACCCGGTCGAGTCCCCCGCGGTCGCGAAGGCGGACCTGGAGGACGTGGATCGCACCGCCGACGGGGCGATCTACGTGCAGGGCAAGCGCGCCCTGGCCGTGTCCACCAACGGCGGCACCACCTGGACGGCGATGAAGCGGCCCGGCAAGTCCGCGATCTTGGAGTCCGACTTCATCGATCGCAAGGTCGGCTACGTGCTCGACGCGAACAGCCGCGTCTGGCGCACCGCGAATCGCGGCACGACCTGGACCGAGCTCACCGGGGTCGGGCAGTCGGGCTACGAGATCACGTTCGGCGACGCGACGCACGGGTTCATCGCGCTCTCGAGCTTCGCCGGCCAGACCGGCGGCTGGGTGCTGCACACCTCCGACGGGGGCGCGAGCTGGCGGCCGCAGCTGATCTCGAAGGGCATCGTCGGGTCCGGTCCGGGGCCGCTGGCCGCCGCTCCCGGCGACGTGGCCTACGCGCTCGTGGGCACGTCGGAGATGAAGGCCACCTCTTCCGGCGGCGACGCCGGCACGCCGTCGACGCTGACGCTGTCGTCCAAGACCAAGCGCCTCGCCCGCCAGGGCAAGGTGCGCATCGACGGCAAGCTGGCCCCGGCGGCCGCGGGCGAGCGAATCGACGTGATCATGCGCGACGGGACTTCGGGCAAGCTGAGCCACCAGTTCGCCACGGTTCGCTCCGACGGGACGTTCGCCACCAGCTGGACCGTCAAGCGGACCGTCTCATTCGTGGCCCAGTGGGCCGGCAACTCGGACCTGAACAGCGACGGCTCGCCCGCGCTGAGGATGCCGGTGGGCGGGAAGTAGCGGGCCGCGCCCGGCAGCTAGGCGGCGTGCTTGGCGAGGTTGTCCGCGTGGATGGCGCGCTGGCGTGGGCTGTCGCGCCCGTCCGGCAGCTCCGGCCTCGGCTCGCCGCGCTCCAGCGCGTCGAGGTAGTCCACATCCTCGTCGAGGATGCGCAGCGCGGTCGCGCGCGAGTGGGGCGAGCCGTGCCCCGGCACCACGGTCTCGGCGGCCTCCACCAGCGGCGCCAGCCGGGCCAGCGTGGCGCGGTAGTCCTCCAGCGAGCCGGCCGCCGCGATCATCGGGATCTCCACGTCGCTGAGGTAGTCCCCGCACACGAGCACCCCCGCGAAGCGGGCGAAGAACGCGGTGCCGTCGGGCGTGTGGCCGTCGGCGGGGTGCAGCTCCAGCTCGGCGTCGCCGATCTCGACCGAGCCCGGCGCCGGCAGCTCCTGGTAGGCGCCCAGCGACAGCGGGGCGGGGCGCACCACGTAGTGCTCGGCGTCGGCGTCGCGCAGCTCGCGCTGGGCCGCGCCCGGCTCGCCGCGCAGCCGCTCAGCCGTGGGCCAGCCCACCCCCAGCGCCAGCCCGGGGAACGCCAGGCGCCCGAGCAGGTGGTCGTAGTCCGCGTGCGTGGCCAGCAGCCCGTCGGGCTCCATCCCGGCCTGCGCGAGCAGCGTGGGCAGGATCTCGAGCTCGTCCGGGAAGTACGGCGAGTCGATCAGCACGCACTCCCCGCCGTGGCGCACGGCGGTGGCCGTGGTCTGCCAGATCCGGCTGGTGACCACCACCACGTCCTGATGGACGGCTACCGCTCTCAGGCGACCTTCAGCAGCTTGGCCGCGTCGCGGAGGGTCTTGACCTCCTCGGTCGGCTTCTTCTGCCCCGCCTCGAGCTTCTGCCCGCGGCGGTTGACCCAGATCACGGGCACGCGCGACTTCAGGCACGGCTCCACGTCGGTCTCGTAGCCGCTGGCGATGTGCACCCAGCCCGACTTGCTGCCCACGCGGCGCGCGCACTCCTTGAAATGGGCCGGGTCGGGCTTGTAGCTGCGCACCTGCTGGGCGGTCACCACGAGGTCGAAGTCCACGCGGAAGTGCCGCCGGGTGGCGCCGAGCAGCTTGTCGTCCACGTTCGAGAGGATCCCGATCTCGAACTTCTTCCCGAATCGCTCGAGCTGGGCGTTGGTCTCGCGGTAGGGCCCCCAGCGCGGCACGCTGGCGGGAAGGAACCCGGACCGCGAGGGCTCGAGATCCCACTCGAGCTCCTTCGCGCAGCGCACGGCGGTGCGGCGCAGGACCTCGGCGTACAGCTCGTAGGAACCGCGCTCGATCTCCCTCTGGATCTCGATGAACTTCGGGATCAGCACGTTCTTGTCGATCGTGAATCCATCGCGATCGGCTTCCTTCTGGAATGCCTCCAGCGCGCCGGTTTCCCAGTCGATCAGGGTGCCGTAGCAGTCGAAGGTGACGAAGCGGACGTCCTTGGGGAGGGGCAAGTGTCTCCTCGGGCAGGTGGTTGGTTTTCGATAGGGTGCCCGCCGGCCGTGGCCCTGCTCCGGCGCCGCCGCGGGCCACCATTCTAGGTTTTCATGGACCTCCTCGAATATCAGGGCAAGCAGCTCTTCCGCAAGCACGGCGTTCCGACGCCGGACGGGAGGCCTGCCGCGAGCGTGGAAGCGGCCGTGGAGGCCGCCGAGGAGCTGGGCTATCCGGTGGTGATCAAGGCCCAGGTCCTGATCGGTGGCCGCGGCAAGGCGGGCGGGATCAAGCTGGCCAAGGACCGCGCCGAGGCCGAGGAGCACGCCCAGGCGATCCTCGGGATGGACATCAAGGGCTTCACCGTGCACGAGCTGTACGTGGAGAAGGCCTCGGACATCGCGGAGGAGTACTACGCCGCGATCCTGCTCGACCGCACGGCCAAGAAGCCGCTCGCGATGTTCTCGCGGATGGGCGGCATGGACGTGGAGGAGGTGGCCGAGAACGACCCCGCCGCGCTCGTGCGCCTGCACATCGACCCGCTCCTCGGCTTTTCCGATTTCCATGCGCGCCGCCTGGCCTTCGGCGCCGGGATCGCCCCGGACGTGATCCGCCCGGTCGGTGCGCTGCTCGCCAAGCTCTACGACGCCTTCGTGGCCGAGGACGCGGTGCTGATGGAGGTCAACCCGCTGCTCGTGACCAGCGACCGCCAGGTCGTGGCGCTCGACGCCAAGGTGACCGTGGACGGCAACGCGATGTTCCGCCACGAGGACACCGCCGCCTTCCGCAACGTCTCCGACGAGGACCCGCAGGAGCGGATGGCCTCCGAGCGCGGCCTCACGTACGTGAAGCTCGACGGCGACATCGGGATCCTCGGCAACGGCGCCGGGCTCGTGATGTCCACGCTCGACGTGGTGGCTCAGGCCGGCGGCCGGCCCGCGAACTTCCTGGACGCCGGCGGCGGGTCCAAGGCCGAGGCGATCGTGGACGCGGTCGAGGTGATCCTCTCCGACGAGAAGGTCCGCGCCGTGCTCTTCAACATCTTCGGGGGGATCACGCGCTGCGACGAGGTGGCGAGGGGGCTCGTCACGGCGTTCGGCCAGATCGACGTGAAGGTGCCGTTCGTGGTGCGCCTCGACGGCACGAACGACAAGGAGGGCCGCGCGATCCTCGCCGAGGCCGACCTTCCGAACGTGACGGTCGAGCAGACGATGGACGGGGCGGCCGCCAAGGTCGTGGAGCTGGCACGGGCATGAGCGTCCTCGTGGACAGGGGGACCAAGCTGGTCGTGTCCGGCCTCACCGGTCGCGAGGGCTCCTTCCACGGGCTGAACAACCGCAGCTACGGAACCGATCTCGTCGCGGGCGTGACCCCCGGCAAGGGCGGCCAGGACGTGGAGGGCGTGCCGGTCTACGACACCGTGCACGAGGCCGTGGCCGAGGCGGGCGCCAACACGAGCATGGTGTTCGTGCCGCCGCGCTTCGCCGCCGACGCGATCCTCGAGTCCGCCGACGCCGGCATCGACCTCGTGATCTGCATCACCGAGGGCATCCCGGTGCACGACATGCTGCGCGTGTACACGCAGCTGCGCCGCGGCACCACCCGGCTGGTCGGCCCCAACTGCCCGGGGATCCTCTCGCCCGGCAAGGCCAACGTGGGGATCATCCCCGCGCACTTCTTCAGCGAGGGCAACGTGGGCCTCGTGTCGCGCTCGGGCACGCTGACCTACCAGATCGGCAACGAGCTGGCCCAGCGCGGGTTCGGCAACTCGTCGATCGTGGGCATCGGCGGCGACCCGATCGCCGGCTCCTCCTTCATCGAGATCATCGAGCTGTTCGAGAAGGACCCCGAGACCGAGCTGATCGTGATGTGCGGCGAGATCGGCGGCGAGGAGGAGGAGCGCACGGCCGAGTACGTGCGCGAGAACGTCTCCAAGCCGGTGCTGGCCTACATCGCGGGCTTCACCGCGCCGCCCGGCAAGACGATGGGCCACGCCGGCGCGATCATCTCCGGCTCGAAGGGCACCGCGGCCGCCAAGGCCGAGGCGCTCGAGGCGGCCGGCATCCGCGTGGGGCGGACGCCGACTCAGGTGGCCGAGGTGGCCGCCGAGATCGCCGCCGCCAAGGTCTGACCGAGCCCGTGCTGCTCAACGGCGCCTGAAGGCGAGCGCCGCGGCGGCACCGACGAGCACGGCGCCGGCGGCGCGGCGGGCGAGGGAGCGGGCCCGGGGAGCCGGGGCGGCGGCCACGGGAGCCATTCCCTGGCTGCTACCGGCTGCGGCCCCGCGGACGGCGAGCCCCTGAGCGGGTGGCGAGGTCGGGCGAACGGGGGAACGGAAAGCGGCGCCTCCGGGAAATACCCGCGGCTCCGCCCCAGCCGGCTCGGGCGGCGCGAGCGCCGCGGGCACCGGCGCCGCCTGCAGCTCGAGCGGCAGCCAGGCGCGGCTCGGCAGGTCGCCCAAGGCCGTGCGCACCTCGCTCAGGCTGGCCGGCTCGCTGAGCCCCATCCGCGAGGCGACCCGCTCGATCGCCCGCGCGCGCTTCCACGCGAGGCGCGTGGGGTCGGTCCTGACGAACGCGGCGATCGCCACGTCCGGGATGCCGCGGTTGAGCGACAGGTCGAGCAGCGCGCGGTCGGCCGGGTCGAGCCGGCGGATGCAGCTCTCGAGCCGCTCCGGGGGGATCGCGAGCCGGTAGGACGGCATGGCTGGGGCACGCGCACTCGGCATCGCGTGGGCGATGCTAAACGCGCGGTCAGCCGGAACCGGGATGCTCGGCACGAGGCCCGGCCCACGCCCGGGCTTCCGTTATCTTCACCCCCATGGATGGATCGCCGCCGATCACCTTCGCGCGTGGCGCGCCGTCGCTCGACATCATCCCCGTCGACGACCTGCGCGCGGCCGCTCAGCGCGCTTTCGAGAACGACCCCGCCGGCGCGTTCTCATACGGAACGTCGGGCGGCTACCCGGGTCTGCGCGACTGGATAGCGACCAAGCACGGCGTGCCGCGCGAGCAGGTGATCGCCACCAACGGCTCGATGCAGGCCGACGCGTTCCTGTTCCAGCGCAACGTCAAGTCCGGTGACACCGTGGTGGTGGAGAAGCCCACCTACGACCGCACGCTGCTCGCCCTGCGCGAGCTGGGCGCGGAGATCGTGGCGATCCCGGTCGAGGAGGACGGCATCGACACCGACGCGCTCGCACGCGAGCTCGAGGCGGGCGCGCGGCCCAAGCTCGCCCACATCATCCCCAACTTCCACAACCCCGCCGGGGTCACGCTGTCGCTCGACAAGCGCCGCCGCCTGCTGGAGCTGGCCGAGCACTACGACTTCACGATCTTCGAGGACGACCCGTACGGCGAGCTGCGCTTCGAGGGCGAGTCGCTGCCCACCATGCTCGACCTCGACACGAACGACCGCGTGGTGTTCGCGTCGTCGTTCTCCAAGACGGTCTGCCCGGGGATCCGCGTGGGCTACCTGGTCGGCCCGGAGCCCGTGATCGCGGAGATCCTCAAGCGGGCCACCAACACATACATCTCGCCGAGCATGGTCTCGCAGTCGATCGTGGCCGAGTTCTGCACGTCCGGCGCGCTCGACCGCTCGATCGAGACCGTCAAGGCGGCGCTCCGCGACCGCCGCGACGCCGTCTGCAGCGCGCTCGAGAGCAAGATCCCGGACGCGCGCTTCAACCCGCCCGAGGGCGGTTACTTCCTCTGGGTCGAGCTGCCCGACGGCGCCGACGTGGACGCCCTCGCGGCGGCGGCCAAGGACCGCGGCGTGGTCTTCGTGAAGGGCACCGACTTCGTGCTCGAGGGCGGGCTCAACACGCTCCGCCTGGCGTACTCGGGGGTCACCCCCGAGCAGATCGAGGAGGGCATCGGCCGGCTGGCCGACGCCTACCGCGGTCTGAGCGTGGCGGCGTAGCGGCGCGCGCCAGCCGGGTCATGCGCCCAAGCTGACGGCGGCCGCCTGCAAACGGGGGGACAGATTCACCGGATAGGGCTCCTGGCGCGAACGCGCTTCGGTGAGGTGAAATTCGGGCGGAATCGCGGCCAGCTCCGCGGACGCGCGTTCGCGGATCTGCTCGATCGACTCGCGCACGATCGTCTGCCCGCCCCGGATGTACGGCACGAGCAGCGGCCGGCCGGGCAGCTCCTCGTCCGCCAGCCCCACCGTGTCGCCGGCGATCCGGCCGTCGCGCTCCTGGCGCCAGATCTGCTTGGCGCACGGCAGCGACGCCTTGCCCGCCGAGCGCTTGGCCACGCCGCGCCACTCGTCCGGCCCGCGGTGCGCCACCAGCTTGTAGACGCCGCCGAGCGCCGGCGCATCGCGGCTCGTGCCGAGGTCCGTGCCCACGCCGAAGGTGTCGATCGGGGCGCCGTCCGCCACGAGGCGCTCGATCGCGAGCTCCTCGAGGTCGCCGCTCACCACGATCCGCGTGTCACGCAGGCCGGCCTCGTCCAGCAGCTCCCGCGCCTCGCGCGAGCGCACGCGCAGGTCCCCGGAGTCGATCCGGATCCCCTGGAGCGCCACGCCGGTCGCACGCGAGGCGGAGATCGCCCGGCGCACGCCCTCGGCCGTGTCGTAGGTGTCCACCAGCAGCACGGCGTTCTCGGGCGTGTCCTCGAGGAAGGCGCGGAAGGCGTCCTCCTCGCGGTCGAACGACATCACGTACGAGTGCGCCATCGTGCCCACGGGCTCCAGCCCGTAGCGCATCGCCGCCGCCACGTTCGACGTGCCGGCGGCGCCCGCGATCGCGGCGGAGCGGGCCACCTTCATGGCGGCGTCGACCCCGTGGTCGCGGCGGGGGGAGAAGTCCACGAAGCGGTCCGGCCCGCCGGCGGCAAGCCGGATGCGCGCGGCCTTGGTGGCGATCGCGGTCTGGAAGTTGACCTGGTTGAGCAGCAGCGTCTCCAGCAGCTGGCCCTCGATCCGCGGGCCGGTCACGCGCACGAGCGGCTCGCCCGGGAAGACGACGGTGCCCTCCGGCACGGTGTGCACGTCGCCCGTGAACCGGGACTCGGCCAGGTAGTCGAGGAAGTCGCGCTCGAAGCCGCGGCTCGTCAGGTACTCGCACTCCCGAGGCCCGAACCGCATCGCCTCCACCATCGCCAGGGCGGGGCCGATCCCGGCCGCCATCAGCCAGTCGCGGTTTGGCGGGAGGCGGCGCACGAACAGCTCGAAGACGGCGGGCTCGTTCATGCGCCGGCGGAAGTAGCTCGCCGACATCGCCAGCTCGTACTGGTCCACGAGCAGGCTCGTCTCGGCCGGGCTGAGCAGTCCGGGGTCGTTCGGGTCCGGCGCGGTCACGCGCCTACTCTGCCACCTCGACACGAGCGGGCGCCAGACGGGAGAATGGGCGCATGATTCGCACCGCGTCCGCCGCCGAGGTGGTCGTGGAGCTTGCGCCGCATCCGCGATCCGGCCAGGTCGCGCGCGAGGCCGTGGAGGCCCTCGCCGGCCAGCTCCATCCCGAGACGCTGGCCAAGGTCCGCCTGCTCGTGACCGAGATGGTGGTGGCCGCGCTGGCGCCCGCGCAGGACCATCCGCTGTGCCTGACCGTGCGGGTGACGGACGGCACTGTGCGCGCCGAGCTGCGCCCGGCGGCTCCGGGCGCCGACCTCGCGGTCACGCCCCGGCCGCGCAGCTGGAACCTCTTCCTCGTCAACCGCATCGCCGACCGCTGGGAGGCCGGCGACGCCCTGATGTGGTTCGAGGTCGATCCGCGGCGCTTCGAGCCGCGGCGGCGCGGCTAGCGCCCGTAGCGCTCGCGGGCGAGCACGAGCTGCTCGGGCAGCGCCACGCGCTCGGGCGGGGACGGGTCGGCCTGGACGGTCACCGTCTCGGCCACGCTGCGCGTGAGCTCGTGCGTGGCGCCGCCGGCGTCGACCAGCACCGCGTCGTCCCCGGAGGATGCGACCGACCCCTCGAGGCCCGGGTGCAGCCCGGTGCCCTTCAGGTAGTGCAGCAGGTCCTCCGCCTCGTTCTCGAATCGCAGGACGCGGATGGTCGCCCCCTCCTCCACGTCGGCCAGCGGCACGCCGGGCAGGCGCGCGCCAACCTCGATCGGGTGTCCGTGCGGGCAGGTGCGGGCGTCGCCGATCGCGGCGAGCATCCGCTCCTCGAGCACCGGCGACATCGCGTGCTCGAGCCGCTCGGCCTCCTCGTGCACCTCGTCCCAGGGGATGCCGAGCACGTCGGTGAGGAAGCGCTCGATCAGACGGTGCCGGCGCACCACTCCGGCCGCGTGCTCGCGCCCCTCGTCGGTGAACTGGATCGCACGGTCCTCGGCGCGCACGATGTAGCCGTCGTTCTCGAGCCGGCCCACCATCTCGTGCACGGTGGGCGCGGAGACCTGCATGGCCCGGACCACGTTGGCGGCGGTCATCGGAAGGCCGGCCTCGAAGAGCCAGTAGATCGTCTGGAGGTACTCCTCCTCGGCGACTGTGGCCTGCTGCGAAGACATCGCCCTCAAGGTTATCCGCGGCCGGTCTGCCACCATCGGGGCAGTGGCTCTGCCCCTCAAGCCGCCCATCAAGCCCCAGCTCGCCCGCGCCGCCAAGGAGCTCCCCGCGGGCGACGGCTGGTGCTTCGAGCCCAAGTGGGACGGCTTCCGCACGATCGTCTTCCGGGACGGCGAGGACGTGTACCTGCAGAGCCGCAACGGCAAGCCGATGAACCGCTACTTCCCGGAGATCGAGCCGCAGGTGCGCTCGCTCGGACCGGAACGGATCGTGCTCGACGGCGAGCTGATCCTGGTGGTCGACGGGATCCAGGAGTTCGACCTGCTCGGGCAGCGCATCCACCCGGCCAAGTCGCGCGTGGAGATGCTCGCGGAGAAGACCCCGGCCGCGTTCGTGGCCTTCGACCTGCTCGCCGAGGGCGACGAGATGCTGATGGACCTCCCCTACACCGAGCGGCGCGAGCGCCTGGCCGCCGCGGTGGCGGGCTCGGAGGTGCAGCTCACGCCCGCGACCGACGACCCCGAGGCGGCGGCGGTGTGGCTGACGGGCCAGTCCGAGGGCGTGATCGCCAAGGACGCCTCGGCGCGATACCTGCCGGGGGAGCGGACCGGGATGCTCAAGATCAAGCGCATCCGCACCGCCGACGTGGTGGTGCAGGCGTTCCGCTTCGGCAAGGAGCCGGGCACCGTCGGCTCGCTAATCCTCGGGCTCTACGACGACGACGGCCGGCTGCGCGTGGTGGGCCACACGTCGGGGTTCAAGGCGAAGGAGAAGCGCGAGCTGCTGGGGCTGCTCGAGCCCTACCGCACGCACGAGCGCGGAGCCGGCGAGGCGAGCCGCTGGAAGTCCGACGAGGAGCTGGTCTGGGAGGGGCTGCGGCCGGAGCTCGTGTGCGAGATCGGCTTCGACCACATCACGGGGAACCGGATACGGCACGGCGCCAAGTTCCGCCGCTGGCGGGACGACAAGGCGCCGGGGGAGTGCCATATCGATCAGCTGCGCGCGTGATTCCGTCACCTTCGCGCCCCGCGCGCGTTGTGCAGTTGATGCGTTCAGCTGCCGCCATGCTCGCCTGGGCCGCCGTTCTGGTCGCGGCAGGGTCCGCCCAGGCGGCCCCGCGGCTCACGCCGGTGGGCAGCTTCACCGAGCCGGTCTACGTGACCGCCCCGCCGGCCGACCCGCACCGCCTCTTCGTGGTCGAGAAGGCGGGCCTCGTCAAGGTGGTGGTGGACGGCGGCGCGCCCAAGACGTTCCTCGACATCCGCGGCGAGGTGGACCACGACGGCGAGAAGGGCCTGCTGTCGATCGCCTTCGCGCCCGACTACGCGCGCAGCGGCAGCGTGTACGTGTACTTCACCGCGAAGGATCCGACGCTTGGGCCCAACGGCTCCACGATCACGGTCACCGAGTTCAAGCGCTCGGCCAGCGACCCGGACGCGGCCGATCCCGTCACGCGCCGCACGCTCATCAGGATCCCGCACCCGACCAACCCGAACCACGACGGCGGGCAGCTGCAGATCGGGCCCGACGGGATGCTGTACATCGGCACCGGGGACGGGGGCAGCGGGAACGACCCGCCCAACAACGCGCAGAACGCTCAGGTGCTGCTGGGCAAGCTGCTGCGGATCGACCCGCAGCCGAGCCCGGCCGGCTTGCAGTACTCGATCCCGCCCGGCAACCCGTTCGCGGACGGCACCGCCGGGGCGCCGGAGGTCTGGGCGTACGGGCTGCGCAACCCGTGGCGGTTCTCCTTCGACCGCCAGACCGGCGACCTCGCGATCGGCGACGTGGGGCAGGGTGCGCGGGAGGAGATCGACTTCGCTGTGCGCGGCACCGGGGCCGGCGCCAACTACGGCTGGCGCTGCTTCGAGGGAAGCATCCACACGCCCGGGCTCTCCCCCGAGTGCACGCCGCCGGCGCACGTGCTCCCGGCGTTCGACTACGACCGGACCGGCGGCTTCGGGTGCGGCGTGACCGGCGGCTACGTGGTGCGCGACCCGGCGCTCACCACGCTCGCCGGCCGCTACCTGTACGCGGATCTGTGCCGCCCCAGGCTGCGCTCGCTGGTGCTCTCGGCGTCCGGCGGGACCGGCGACCGCGAGGAGGATCTCGCTCCGAGCGGGGAGACCGTCTCGTTCGGCGAGGACTCGTGCGGGCACGTCTACGTCGCCACGCTCGGCGGCGCGGTGAGCCGGATCGACGACGACGGGTCGGCGCCCTGCCCGGAGCCGGTGGGGACGGGGCCCGGCGGCGGCGGTGGCGGCGGCGGCGGTGGTGGCGGCGTGGCGGACACCGTGCCGCCCGGGCTGCGCGTATCGCGCGCGAAGAGGCAGAAGCTGCTGCGTGACAGGGCCGTCTACGTGGCGGCCGCCTGCGACGAGGCGTGCGGCGTGCTGACCAAGGCGAGCGCGCTGCTGAACGTGAGCGGCACGAGCAAGAAGTGGGCGTTCGCGGCCGTGGGCCGGTTCGCGGCCGCCGGCGAGCAGGCGCGGCTCAAGCTGCGGCTGTCGAAGCCGATGCGCCTCGGGCTCGCTGCGCGCGTGGCGCGCGGAGCCAGGCCGCTGGTGAAGGTCCAGGTCGTGGCCACCGACGCCGCGGGCAACCGCTCCGCGAAGGTCGTCTACGTGCGCGTGGTGGGGTAGCGCCCGGCTGCGCGACGATATGTCCGTGCCGGCCATCGAAGTCCTTCAGGCCGACGTGACCACGCTCGACGTGGACGCGATCGCCAACGCCGCCAACACGGACCTGCTGCACGGCGGCGGGGTCGCGGCCGCGATCGCGCGGGCGGCGGGGCCGGAGCTCGAACGGGAGTCGCGCGAGCGGGCGCCGATCGGGCTGGGCGAGGCGGTGGAGACGACGGCGGGCGCGATGCCCGCGCGCTGGGTGATCCACGCGGCCACGATGGAGCTGGGCGGGCCCACGTCGGCGGAGATCATCGAGCGCGCGACCGAGTCCACCCTCACGGTGGCGGAGCGGCTCGGCTGCCGCTCGCTCGGGCTCGTGGCGTTCGGAACCGGAGTGGGCGGCTTCCCGCGCGACGAGGCGGCGCGCATCATGGTGGGCGCGGTGCGCCGGCACGAGGGTGAGTCGGTGGAGCGGGTGGTGTTCGCGGTGCACGGCGCCGAGGCCGAGCGCGCGTTCCGCGAAGCGGCGGCGTGACCCCCGTCCTCGTCGCCCCGGACTCCTTCAAGGGGACGTTCAGCGCCGCCGAGGTTGCCGCCGCGGTGGCGGCCGGGCTGCGCGACGGGGGAGCGGAGGCGGTCGAGCTGCCCGTGGCCGACGGCGGCGAGGGCACGATGGAGGCGCTGCTGGCCGCGCTCGGCGGGGAGCGGCGGGCGGCGACGGTGAGCGACCCGCTCGGCCGCCCGGTCGAGGCCGAGTACGCGCTGATCGACGGCGGCGAGCGCGCGGTGGTGGAGATGGCGCGGGCCAGCGGGCTCGGGCTGGTGGCGGAGCACGAGCGCGACGCGTTCGCCGCGAGCACGCGCGGCACCGGCGAGCTGATCGCCGCCGCGGCAGCCGGCGGTGCCGCGGAGGTGATCGTGACCGTGGGTGGGTCGGCCACCACGGACGGCGGCGCCGGGGCGCTGGCGGCGCTCGAGGAGGCGGGGGTGGCGCCGCGGCTGGTGGTGGCGTGCGACGTGCGCACGCCGTGGGAGCAGGC
>JAXDJC010000072.1:0-6060 GCA_034663685.1 Thermoleophilaceae bacterium | reverse complement strand
GCTTCGGCGGGATCGGCGACATCCTCTCCGATCTCTTCGGCAACGCCACCGGCGCCGGCGGCGCGCGCACCGGCAGCCGGCCCGAGCGCGGGCGCGACCTCGAGACCGAGGTGCACATCTCGTTCGATCAGGCGATGGAGGGCGCGCAGGTGCAGGTGACCGTGCCGGTCACGGCGCCGTGCCGGACCTGCGGCGGCAGCGGCGCCAAGCCGGGCACCTCCCCGAGCGTGTGCTCGCGCTGCCAGGGCCGCGGCATCGAGAACGAGGGCCAGGGCCTGTTCTCGATCTCACAGCCGTGCTCCAAGTGCCACGGCACCGGCACCGAGATCAAGGACCCCTGCCCCACCTGCCACGGCAGCGGCAGCACCCGCCAGGTCAAGCGCTACCGCGCGAACATCCCGGCCGGCGTGCGCGACGGCAGCCGCGTTCGGCTCGCCGGCAAGGGCGAGCCCGGCCGCCGCGGCGGCCCGCCGGGCGACCTCTACGTGATCACCCGCGTGGGCAACTCGCCGATCTTCCGGCGCAAGGGCGAGCACCTCGAGGTCGATGTCCCGATCACGATCGTCGAGGCGATCCGCGGCGCCACCGTGGACGTGCCCACCCTCAACGGCTCCAAGCGAATCCGCGTGCCGGCCGGAACCCAGCACGGCACGGTGCAGCGTCTGCGCAGCGAGGGTCCGCCACGCCTTGGCGGCAAGGGCCGCGGCGACATCCACTACCGGCTCGCGATCGACGTTCCGAGCTCGCTCGACAAGCGGCAGAAGAAGGCGGTCGACCAGCTGGCCGAGGTGATGGACGGCAACCCGCGCGAGCGGCTGTTCGCCACCGGGCGCGGCGCGCCCGCCGAGGGCAAGGACGCGTGATGGCCAACCGTGCCAACGACCCGAGCGCGCGCCGCGGGGTCTACATGATCTCGGTGGCCGCCGAGCTCGCGGGCATGCACCCGCAGACGCTGCGGATCTACGAGTCGCGCGGCCTGATCGAGCCCGAGCGCACGAGCGGCGGCACCCGCCGCTACTCGGCCGAGGACGTGGAGCGCCTGCGCCGGATCCAGGAGCTCACCTCCCAGATGGGGATGAACCTCGCCGGGGTGGAGAGGGTCTTCGAGCTCGAGCAGGAGCTCGAACGGATGCGCGAGCGCATGCGCCGCATGGAGCGCCAGGCGGAGCGGATCCAGCAGGAGATGGCGGACGAGATCGAGCGCGTGCGCAAGTCGTTCCGGGCGGAGATGGTGCCCTACGAGGCGCCGGGCAGCGCGCTGATCCCCGCGCGCTACGCGAAGACCCCGCGCGTGCGCATCCCGATCCGGCGCGACGGCCTCGGAGGGACAGGCAGCGGTCCCTCCACCGCGGCCTGACGTTTGCCGTAGCCGCCGCGAAACGGCCGCCGGAGGCGTAGCCTGCGTGCCCTCGTGGCACCACGACGCTCCCGGCTCGGGGGACGGGCGGGTCTCCTCATCGCGGCCGCTGCCGGCGCGGCCGCGTGCGTGCCGGTTCCCGCGGGCGCCGCGCCGGTGCTCCCCACCGGCCGTCCCGTGGCACCCGCCGGACGGGTCACCGCGCTCCAGTCGTTCCCCACCGGCGTGGCCGCCGCGCCCGACGGCAAGACCGTGCTCGCGATCGCCGGCCCCACGATCCAGGGCGGCACGCCCGCCGGCCCCGGCAGCGGCGTGGCGCTTATGGTGATCGACACCGCCACGGGCCAGATGAAGCAGAGCGTGAGCGTGGAGGACGCCTTCGAGGGCGTGCTCTACGACCGCACCGGCACGCACGCGTACGTGTCCGGTGGAGCGAGCAACACGGTGCACGCGTTCACCGTGGCCGGCGACGGCACGCTCACGGCGGACCCCGATCTGACCACCTCGAACCAGGTGGCGGGCATCGCGCTCTCGCGCGACGGCAGGACGCTCTGGGCCGCCGAGCCCACGGCCAACACGGTGGAGCAGATCGACGTGACCGGGAAGGCCAAGATCGTGAAGATCGCGGCGCCGTCCCCCGACCGCGTCGCGCTCAGCGCCAGCGGCGACACGCTGTATGCGAGCGACTGGCGCGGCAGCTGCGTGACCGCGATCCCCACCGCCGGCGGCCCGTCGCGCTGCATCCGCGTGGGCCGCCACCCGACCGGGCTCGCCGTGTCGGAGTCGACGCTGCTGGCCGCGGACTCGCTCGACGCCACGCTCGGCGGCATCGCCTCCGGCGCCGACCGCGCCGAGCTGACCGACCTCGGCCAGGTCGCCCGCCAGACCGACGCCCCGAACGACGTGATCCTCACCCCCGACGGGCGCACCGCCTACGTGAGCCTGGGCGCCGACGACGCGGTCGCGGTGATGCGGCTCACGAGCACGAAGGCGGCGAGCATCTCGTCGGCGACCACGAAGAAGAAGAAGAAGAAGTGGTGCTACGGCCCGTGGCACACCCATGTGCGCCCGCACGCGCACGGCAAGCGCCGCCACTACCGCCACCGCCACCGGCGACGTTGCAAGAAGAAGTCGCACCCGCTCCCGCCGGACCCCGGCACGCCGCCGGCGGGCACGCCGGCCGGCGCGCCAACTCCCGCGCCTCAGCCCGATGGCGAGAGCTGGCGGCTGGCCGGTCTGATCCCCACCGGCTGGTACCCCACGGCGCTCGCGCTCAGCCCGGACGGCAAGTCGCTCCACGTGATCACCGCCCGCGGACTGGGCCACAGCGCCGGCGCCACGCAGCCGTTCGCCGAGCCCGATCCCGTCGCGCCCGGGCCGGACGCGGCCTATGCGACCGTCGGAACGCTGGAGACGATCGCGCTGCCGGACGCGAAGGCCCTGGCCTCCTACACAGCCGACGTCAAGCGCTACCTGCGCCGCCCCGACCCGGCGGGCGCGGCGGGCAACCCGATCGTGGCCGGCCGCGCCGGGCCGATCAAGCACGTCATCTACGTCACGCGCGAGAACAAGACCTACGACGCGTACCTCGGCGACCTGCACCCCGGGCCGGGCGCCTCGCTCGCCGTCTTCGGCCAGCCGTTCACGCCCAACCTGCACACGCTCGAGCGCCAGT
This sequence comes from Thermoleophilaceae bacterium, assembly GCA_034663685.1. Taxonomy (GTDB): domain Bacteria; phylum Actinomycetota; class Thermoleophilia; order Solirubrobacterales; family Thermoleophilaceae; genus AC-37. The sequence goes on along the minus strand of JAXDJC010000072.1, from coordinate 3,028 downwards.
TCGTGGAGGCGAGCAGCTTCTACTACCAGGGCTTCGCCAGCACGGTGGGCCACATGTGGGAGGACGCCGCCGCCACGAGCGACCTGTACGAGCACGCGCAGGCCGCGGGCACCGGGATCCACAGCTCACACATCAGCGACACCTGGAGCGACCCTGAGAACTACCCGCTCACCGGCACGCTCTCGGAGCAGGTCTGGCGCGCGGGGATGAGCGTGCGCACCTACGACCAGGAGACGGTCACGCAGGGCAAGCTGCTGCCGGAGGAGCTCCAGGCGGACCGCTCGGTGTACCCGAAGTACAGCCAGAAGATCGCCGACGCCGAGCGCGAGACGGGCTGGGAGAGCGAGTTCAAGCAGTTCGTGGCGCACGACTGCAAGGGCGAGCTGGCGCAGGCCTACGGCGCCGCGTGCTCGCTGCCCGACTACGAGTACGTGTACCTCGGCGGCGACCACACGACCGTGGTGGACGAGCCCGGCTATCCGACGATCGAGGCCCAGGTGGCGGACAACGACTACGCCACGGGCAAGCTGATCGACGCGGTCTCGCACAGCCCGTACTGGAGCTCCACCCTGGTGGTGGTGCTCGAGGACGACCCGCAGGGGACCGGGGACCACGTGAGCGCCTACCGCGGCTTCGTGGCGCTCGCCAGCCCGTGGGTCAAGCGCGGCCTGATCAGCGACACCCACTACGACCTGACCTCCGCGGTGGCCGCGATCGACCGCATCCTCGGCCTCCCGCCGCTCACGGACTACGCGGCCACCACACGCCCGCTCGACGAGTTCTTCACGGACAAGCCGGACCTGACGCCGTTCACGGCCGACGGCTCAGGCGTGGCCGCCAACCCGTTCGTCGCATTGCCCGGCGAGGCGCCGAAGTCGGACGCCGCGCACGGGATCTACTCTTTTACGCGGCCGGACGCCACCAACCCGCGGATCGCGGGAGCCGCCACCTGGCGGCAGATGAAGGGCAGCGCACCACCGGTCATCAGCGCGCCATAGGAGTGGGCGCAGGCCACCAAACTTGCTATAACCCAACTTAGATTTCTTATGCACATAGATCGCTTCACGAACAAGTCCCAGGAGGCTCTCGCGGCCGCTCAGCGGCTCGCCGCCGCGCGCAAGAACCCGCAGACGTCTCCCAACCACATCCTCGCCGCGCTCCTCGAGCAGGAGGGCGGAATCGTGGTGCCCGTGCTCCAGCACGCCGGCGTGGACGTGACCGGTGTGCGGCGCCGCAACAACGAGGCGCTCGACGCCGCGCCGAAGGTCACGGGCGAGGATCTCACCGCGCCGCCGATCGACGGCGTCAGCGCCAAGGTGCTCCAGAACGCCGAGGAGGAGGCGCGCAAGCTCGGCGACGAGTACGTCTCCACCGAGCACCTCCTGCTGGCGCTGGCCGACGACCCCAAGGTGGACACCGGCGCCACGCGCGACCAGCTGCTCGAGGCGGTCGAGGAGGTGCGCGGGCCCCACCGCGTGACCGACCAGAACCCCGAGGACAAGTACCAGGCGCTCGAGAAGTTCGGCCGCGACCTCACCAAGGCCGCCGAGGACGGCAAGCTCGACCCGGTCATCGGTCGCGACGACGAGATCCGCCGCGTGATCCAGGTCCTCTCCCGCCGCACCAAGAACAACCCCGTGCTGATCGGCGAGCCGGGCGTGGGCAAGACCGCCATCGCCGAGGGCCTCGCCCAGCGGATCGTCTCCGGCGACGTACCCAGCTCGCTGAAGGACCGTCGCGTGATCGCGCTCGACATCGGCGCGCTGATCGCCGGCGCCAAGTACCGCGGCGAGTTCGAGGACCGGCTCAAGGCCGTGCTCAAGGAGGTCTCCGAGGCCGAGGGCCAGGTGATCCTCTTCATGGACGAGCTGCACACCATCGTGGGCGCCGGCGCGGCGGAGGGCGCGGTCGACGCCGCCAACCTCCTCAAGCCGATGCTCGCGCGCGGCGAGCTGCGCGCGGTCGGCGCGACCACGCTCGACGAGTACCGCAAGCACGTCGAGAAGGACGCCGCGCTGGAGCGCCGCTTCCAGCCCGTCACCGTCGACGAGCCGAGCGGGGAGGACACGATCGCGATCCTCCGCGGGCTCAAGGAGCGCTACGAGGTCCACCACGGCGTGCGCATCCAGGACTCAGCGATCATCGCCGCGGCGACCCTGTCGAGCCGCTACATCGCCGACCGCTTCCTTCCCGACAAGGCGATCGACCTGATCGACGAGGCCGCGTCGCGGCTGCGTATCGAGATCGACTCGCTCCCGACGGAGATCGACGAGGTCGAGCGCCGCATCATGCAGCTCGAGATCGAGCATCAGGCGCTCGCCAAGGAGAAGGACGACGCCTCACGCGCGCGCCGCGACGCGATCGAGCGCGACCTCGCCGAGCTTCGCGAGGCCTCCGGCGCGATGAAGGCGCAGTGGCAGGCCGAGAAGGACGCGATCGGGGCGGTCTCCGAGGTCAAGGAGCGTCTCGAGCAGGCGCATCGCGAGGCCGAGCGCGCCGAGCGCGACGCCGACCTGCAGCGCGCCGCCGAGCTGCGCTACGGCGAGATCCCGCAGCTCGAGCAGCGCCTGTCAGAGCTCGAGGCCTCCCAGAGCGACGTCGCGACCACGTTCCTCAAGGAGGAGGTCGACGCCGAGGACATCGCCGAGGTCGTCGCGAAGTGGACGGGCATCCCGGTCTCGCGCCTCATGGAGGGCGAGGTCGAGAAGCTGATCCACATGGAGGATCGCCTGCACCGGCGCGTCATCGGCCAGGACGAGGCCGTCGCGGCCGTGGCGAACGCGCTGCGCCGCTCGCGAGCCGGGCTCCAGGATCCTGACCGCCCGATCGGCACGTTCCTCTTCCTCGGCCCGACCGGCGTCGGAAAGACCGAGCTGGCGCGGGCGCTGGCGGAGTTCATGTTCGACTCCCAGGACGCGATGGTGCGGATCGACATGTCGGAGTACATGGAGAAGCACACGGTGTCCCGGCTGATCGGGGCGCCGCCCGGATACGTGGGATACGAGGAGGGTGGCCAGCTCACCGAAGC
>JAXDJC010000052.1:0-8932 GCA_034663685.1 Thermoleophilaceae bacterium | reverse complement strand
GCCGGAGAGCGCGGCGGCGCGATCCGGATCGAGCGCCATGTGGAGGCGCACCGCGCAGCCGTCGCGCAGCGAGCGCAGCTGCACGAGGTCGCAGAGCTGGTTCACGAGCCAGAGCCCGCGCCCGCCCATACGGGCGTGGTCCGGCACGCCGCGGCCCGCGAGCGGGTCGTGGATGCGGCCGCGGTCGCGGATCTCGCAGACGAAGGCGCCGGGCTCTCGCCACGAGCGCGCCGTCCCGGTGCCGCCGCCGTGGCGGATGCTGTTGCTGGCCAGCTCGTTGACCGCGAGCACCAGGTCCGCCGCGCGCTCGCGGCCGAGGCCGGCCACCTGGGCCCACGCCTGCACGAGGTTGCGCAGCGTGCCGAGGTCGTCCAGCGTGAAGGACATCTCCTCGCGCCGCGCGGGCGGCGGCGCCAGCTCGCCGCCGAGCGGGTCGATGCGCGGGTCGCTGTACTCGACGCTGCGCCGGGTCACGCCGTGCTCGCCCACGATCGGGTGCGTGCGACGCGCGGCCTCGACCACCTCGGCGGGCAGCGCGGCGGCGTCGTACGGGCACACGAGCGACCAGGCGGGGCCGTCGTCGAAGGCCACGTTGAGGAGCGCCTCGTGCTGGTGGCACTCCGAGATCTCAACCGGGGTGCGTCCAGCCCAGATCGGCTCGCCGATGCCGCGCGCGCGGCGGCCGTCGCCGGCGTTCTCGGCCACGAACTCGCGCCAGGCGGGGATGATGCAGCCAGGGTTCTTGCCGAGCCCGCGCATCTCCACGAAGCGCACTCCGGCGGCGTCCTCGCCGAGGCCCTGCCTGAGCAGCGCGATCTTCTCCTCGTCGACGGCCACCATCACCGGCTCGCGCGCCGCCACGCCGTCGCGCACGAACGGGAGCATCGAGGCCATGAAGCCGTCGATCCCCTCGTAGAAGACCGCCTTGTGACGGAACGAGTGCCGGATCGCGGTGCTCACAGGCCCACCTCGAGCAGGGTGTTGAGGCGATCGAAGCTGCGCGGCGCGCCCCGGAGCCGGAGCGCGCGGCCGTCGTCCGCGAGCGCGCGCGCGTGATCGGCGACCGCCAGCACGCCGTGGTGGTCGATGAACTCCAGGTCGTCGAGCTCGATCACGAGGTCGCCGTCGGCGGGCGTGGCCAGCGCGAGGAGCCGCCTCAAGCTGTCGGCCGAGAAGCAGTCCACCTCGCCGGCCAGGCTGAGGCCCTCGCGCCCCGCGAAGAGCCGGAACGGCGCGAGCGAGGGCTTGCCGCTCGACGAGCGGTGAACGCAGGCGAGGTCGGACAGGATGCCGTCCGGGAGAGCGCGGCGGTCGTAGCAGCAGAGCGCGGCCATCGGGTTCCTCGCCATGAAGCGATCGGCCACGCACTCCCAGTGCGTGTGAGCGTCCCAGTGGGCCGGATCGAGCACGAGCGGCGTGGCGTCGCCCACCACGCGCAGCCCGCTGTAGCCGTCGGCGAGCGCGGTCTGGGTCGCGGCCGCGTACATCGTGAGCTGTGCCATGGCGTCGGTTCCGGTCGGGCCGGAGTCGTACGCGCTCTCGAGCGGCATGATGCGGAGCGCTCCCGCGCCGAGCAGGTCGTCGAGGCCAGGCAGTCCGGCGAGGTCGGCGCGCAGCTTCTCCACGGCGCCCGTGCCCGCGTAGAGCAGGCGCTGCCCGAGCTCGACGCCATCCGCGAAGAAGTCGAGAAGGCCGGCGTGGAACTCGAGGTCGTCGGCGTAGAGCCAGCAGGCGTGACCGTGGAGCCCAAGGCCGGCGGGGCTCGTGAGAGAACCATGCCGCCGCATCAGGCCGCCGAGTATTGCAGCGATCCACGGCCTTGGCGACCGGATTCTCGTAGCGGGGAGAGGCTAGGCGGGCGCGGCCGGCACGCTGCCGATCGAGTCGAGCGCCTCACGCAGCTGGGCCGCGGTGAGGAAGTCGAGCCCCAGCGTGTGATCGTGGCGATGGCGCACCACGCCCTCCTCGTCCACGATCACCACCGCGCGGCGCGTGCCCACCACAGGCGCGTGCGCGCCGTAGGCCTTGGCCACCTTCGCGCCCACGTCCGCGAGCAGCGGCACGGTGAGCCCGTGCTGGGCCCGGAACTCCTCCTTCGAGTCGAGCCCCTTGGCAGAGATCCCGACCACCACCGCGTCGAGCGCGTCGAGCTCGTCGGAGTCGTCGCGGTACGAGCAGAACTGCCTGGTGCACACCGGCGAGTTGTCGACCGGGTAGAACAGGAGCACCACCCTGCGCCCGCGCTGGTCGGCCATCCGGAAGCGGCCCTCCGTGCCCTCGAGCTCGAAGTCCGGCGCCATGTCGCCCACGTCTGGTCCCTTCGCCATCTGCGCTCCTTATCCGAAGAGCGGCAACCGGCGCCGCCGTGCAAGGGCATCCATACCCCGCTGGATGCTGTCCCTCACCTCGTGGTACTTGCGGTCCACGTAGTCATCGTCGTTCGCCTTGTCCGGATCGTTCGCGAACGTGATCGGCTCCTGGAACGCCGTGCGGATCTTCGTGGGCAGCGGGATCTCCGGCAGCAGCGCGGGACCGATGCCCCACGGCGCGCTCACCGCGATCGGGAACATCTTGAGCCGGGCGATCCGGTCGAGCTGGAGCGCCTTGGCGAGCTTGCGGCCGCTGAAGAGCACCGGCATCGAGTCGGGGCCGCCCACGGTCGAGATCGGCACGATCGGCACGCCGGCGCGGATCGCCATCCTCACGAAGCCCTTGCGGCCCGCGAGGACCGCCTCGTCGCGCTTGGTCCACGGGCGCAGCGAGTCCACCTCGCCACCGGGCCAGAGCGCCACGTCGTGGCCGGCGGCCAGCGCGGCGCTGATGCTGTCCGGCGCGGCCGGCAGCACGCCCATGCGGCGGAAGTACCCGCCGATGCCCGGCGCCGCCATCAGCGCGTCGTGCGCGGTGCCGTGCAGCGTGCGCTCGTCGCCGAAGTGGCGCCACCAGTGGATGCCCACCGTCCACGCGTCCCACACGAACGGCGCGCCCGAGTGGATGCCGATCAGGAGCGACGCCGAGTCCGGGATGTTCTCCCAGCCCTCCATCTCCATCCGGAACCAGTAGTCGATCAGCGGGTTCCAGAAGAACTTCTGGCGCTCCATGAACTCGAGGTCCTGGGCATCGAGGTCCCAGTCGCCCGCGCGCTCGGCCACCCACGCAGCCGCCCCGTCGGCCTTCTCCCGGCGGCTGTCCGCCTTCCGCTTGGCCTGCTCCGCATAGCGCTTGGCCTGCGTACTGCCGTTTCCGTTGCTGCGGGTGCTGCGGCTCTTGGTCTGAGCCATCGCGCCCTCCTCCCGTCGAGTTCGCGCCTTACCTAGCCCGTACCCGGCGCGGGGGATCGAAACACGCGGCGGGTCAGGAGCCGGGCGCGCTCGTCAGGAAGGAGGCGGCCATGTCCAGCTCGCCGTGCTCTTCGGCGCCCTCGGCCATCCGGTCGCGGATCGTCCGGAACAGCGGGAGGTCGAGGCCGTGCGCCTCGGCGGCCTCCACGATCAGCCGCACGTCCTTGGCGGCGAGCGAGAGCTTCATCGACGGCTCGAAGCTGCGCTCCGCGATCATCCTGCCCTTCGTCTGGAGGTAGGGCAGGTCGAGCGGTCCGCCGGAGAGCGTGTCGAGCACCTCGCGCGGGTCCACGCCCAGGCCCTCGGCGAGCGCGAGCGTCTCGGCCGCGGTCTCCATCACGCCCATGATCCAGGCGTTGATCGCCACCTTCAGGCGCTGGCCGGCGCCCGGCTCCTCGCCCGCCCAGCGGGTGACCTTGCCGACCGCGTCGAAGATCGGCTCCACCGCCGGGCGCAAGTCCTCGGGCCCGGAGGCGAGCACGATCAGCTCGCCCGCCTCGGCCGGCGCCTTGGTGCCGAGCACCGGCGCGTCCACGAGCTTCAGGTCGCGCTCGCGCGCGAGGGCCGCGACGCGCTCCGCGCCGTCGAGCCCGACCGTGCTCATCTGCGCCCACACCGCCGGCCCGCGCACGTCCGCCATCGCCTCGACCACGGCGTCCGCGTCGGTGAGGATCGTGACGATCACGTCCGCGCCCGCGGCCGCCTCGGCGGGCGTGTGCACCACCGCCACTCCGTGCTCGGCCAGCGGCTCGGCGCTCGCGCGGGTTCGGTTCCACGCGCGCACGTCGTGGCCCGCGCCGGCCAGGTTGCGCGCCATCGGCAGGCCCATGGTCCCGCCCGCTCCCAGCACGGCCACGGTGCTCATGTCAGTCCCTCCAGTCGGGCGCGAAGCTCGGGTCGAAGTTGCGCTCGCGGCGCTCGGACAGCTCGTCGATCCGCCTGGTCTCGTCGCCGGTCAGGTCGACCTCGAGCGCGGCGAGGTTCTCGCGCCGGCGGCCCGGGTCGGTCGAGCGCGGCAGGATCGCCACGCGGTCCTGGTGTGCGAGCCACGCGAGTGCGACCTGCGCCGGCGTGGCGCCGTGGCTCTCGGCGATCTCCTCGAGGATCGGCTCCTCGACCATGTCCGACGCGCTGCCGCCGAGCGGGGCGTAGGCCTCGATCAGCAGGTCGTGCTCGGCCGCGATCTCGAGCAGCTCGCGCTGGGAGAGCTTTGCGTGGTACTCCACCTGGTCGGCGAAGATCTCCGGGGCGATCTCGAGCACCTCGCGGAGCAGGTAGCCGGGGAAGTTGCTCACGCCGAACTCGCGGATCAGGCCCTCGGCGCGCAGCCGGCCGAGCTCCTCGAGCGCCGGCGCGTGCTGCGCCGGGTCGCGCGCGGGCCAGTGCATCAGCAGCAGGTCGAGCCGGTCGAGGCCGAGCCTGCGCAGGCTGCTCTCGGCGCTGCGGCGCAGGCGCTCCGGCGCGAAGTCGTCGATCCAGACCTTGGTGGTGACCCACACGTCGTCGCGGTCCACGCCCGACTCGCGCAGCCCCTCCCCCACCTCCTTCTCGTTCCCGTACGCACTGGCGGTGTCGACGTGGCGGTAGCCGGCGGCGAGCGCGTCGGCCACGATGGCCGCGGTCTCGCCCGGATCGACCTCGAACACGCCGATCGCGACCGTGGGCACCTCCACGCCGCGGGCGGTCTTGGTGGCTGGAGCGGGCATACCCGCAGCCTTACCCGGCCGCGGGCAGCCGGAACCCGCCCGGCGTGGTCGCGCCCGGCGCTGGGTCGCTCCCTATGCTCCGGGTGTGGCATTACTCAACGGCGGGGGCGGCCGCGACCTCGCGATCGATCTCGGCACCGCCAACACCCTCGTCTACGAGCGCGGGCGCGGCATCGCGCTGTCCGAGCCGTCGGTTGTCGCGATCGACACGGACACGGGCGCGGTCCACGCCGTCGGCGACGACGCCAAGCGCATGATCGGGCGCACGCCGGCCACGATCGCCGCCATCCGCCCGCTGCGCCACGGGGTCATCGCGGACTTCGAGGTGACCGAGCGGATGCTCCACTACTTCATCCACCGCGTGCAGCACAGCCGCTTCGGGCGCTCGCGCGTGATCATGTGCGTGCCCTCCTCGGTCACCGAGGTGGAGAAGCGTGCCGTCGAGGAGGCCTGCGCGGCGGCGGGCGCGCGCCAGGTGCATCTGATCGAGGAGCCGATCGCGGCGGCCATCGGAGCCGAGCTGCCGATCGCCGAGCCGCGCGGGTCGATGATCGTGGACATCGGCGGCGGGACCTCGGAGGTGGCGGTCCTGTCGCTCGGCGCGATCGTGGTGAGCGAGTCGCTGCGGACCGGCGGCTACGACTTCGACGACGCGATCACCCTGCACATGAAGCGTGCGCACACGATGGCGATCGGCTCCACCACCGCCGAGGACCTGAAGCTCGAGATCGGCTCGGCCGTGGCGCTCGAGCCGGAGCTCGAGGCCAACGTCCGCGGCCGCGACCTCGGGTCCGGGCTTCCCAAGACCGTCACGATCACGAGCACCGAGCTGCGGGTGGCGTGCGCGGAGCAGCTCCAGGCGATCGTGGAGACGGTGCAGTCCACGCTCGAGCAGACCCCGCCCGAGCTGGCCGCCGACGTGGCCGAGGAGGGCATCGTGCTGGCCGGCGGCGGGTCCCTGCTCAAGGGCCTCGACGTGCTGCTTGCGGACGAGACGCACCTGCCGGTGCGGATCGCCGAGTCGCCGCTCACGTGCGTGGCGATCGGTGCGGGGCGGTCACTCGAGGAGTTCGAGACGCTCGACCGCATGGGCAACGGCCGCCGGCGCCACGCCGGCCGCTCGCGCCGGGCCTCGTTCGCGCGCTGAGCGCCCATTCATCTACCCCATTTCGTTGGACCGACTCGAATCGAGGGGCTACGGTCGAAGTACCCGATGGCGGGCGGGGCCACCTCGTGGCAGCGCTCGACGGAGGCGGTTGATGGGACGGAACGGCGCGGGCCATTCCGATGACGCGCCCGATCGCGTCAGTCGGAGCGACGGTGAGCGGCAGGATGAGAAGGACCAGACGCTGAGCGAGAAGGACCAGACGCTGAGCGAGAAGGACCAGACGCTGAGCGATCGCGATCAGCAGGCCTCCGACGATGATCAGGACGCTGCCGACGCAGAACGCCAGCATGGCGGCGGCTGGGCTGGGTACGCGGAGAGCGCAGCCATTCGGGCGGGAACCACGCGCGACAGGCTCGACGTGGGACGCGATCGCGGCGGCACGTCGGATGAGCGCGACAGGGCCGCGAGGGAACGCGACATGTCCGCGGAGAGACGCGACCGCGACGCCGATGCCGCCGACGTGCGCGCGCTCGAGATCGACGGCGCCGACGGGCTGCCGGGTGCACGCGCGATGCGGCTACGGGATCTTCGGGCGCGCGCGGAGGAGGGCCGGCTGCGGGCAAGGCGCGACCGGGAGCGCGCCGCACACGACCGCCAGCGGGCGGCACACGACCGTCAGCAGGCGGCACACGACCGCGAGCACGCCAGGCGCGAGCTGCAGGCGGCGGGGACGGACGAGCTCACCGGCGCTCGGCGCCGTGGAGTCGGGCTCGCCGAGCTCCAGCGCGAGATCGATCGCGCCAAGCGGACGGGCCACGGCCTCGTGGCCGCATACGTCGACGTGGACGGGCTGAAGACGGTCAACGACACCGACGGCCACGGCGCGGGCGACGAAGTCCTGCGCGCCGTCGTGAAGGCGCTCAGGACTCACATGCGCGCGTACGACCTCCTGGTCCGCCTCGGCGGCGACGAGTTCCTCTGCGTCCTGCCGGACATCGGCGTCGACGAGGCGCGAAGGCGCTTCGGAGCGCTGAGCTCCGACCTCTCGGACGGGCCCACGGAGAGATCGGTGAGCGTCGGGTTCGCCGTGCTGCGTGACGGCGACTTTCCGCATGAGCTGGTCGAACGCGCCGACCGCGACCTGCTCGCCGCTCGCAGCGTCTAGTAGCGCATCTCAAGGCCCGCCCGGTGGCTTCCGCCCCCGGCCGGCGCGATCCCGACCTGGCGCGGGGTGATACCTTGCCGAGACTTCGCTTAGGGTTCCCTAACCCGCTGGAGTTGACCCATGTCCTTCGCCCAGACCGCGCTGCTCGGAGCCCTCGCCGGATTCACGATCTTCCTCGGCCTCCCGGTGGCCCGCCTGCGGTTGCTCGGGAACAGGTCGCGGGTGGCGCTGGCGATGTTCGCGGTGGGCATCCTCGCCTTCATCTTCGTCGACGTGCTCTCGCACGGCAACGGGATCGTCGAGGGCGCGCTCGAGCGCTACAGGGACGGCCAGTCCGGCTTCGGGCACCTCGCGTTACTCGCCGCGCTGCTGATCGGCGGGTTCGGACTGGGAAGCGCCGGGCTCGGCATCCTCGAGCGGCGACTGCGGCCCGACGGCCCGACCTACCCGCCGGCCGCGGGGGGCGAGAGTGCCACCGCATTCACTCCCGAGGAGACGGTGGCGCTGACCGGGGAGACCGCCGCCGCGCGCCGCCGCGCGCTCCAGACGGGGGTGGTGATCGCCTCGGCGATCGGGCTGCACAACTTCGCGGAGGGCCTGGCGATCGGCGTGTCCGCGCGCGCGGGTGCCATCAGCCTCGCCACCGTGCTCATCATCGGGTTCGCGCTGCACAACGCCACCGAGGGATTCGGCATCGTCGGCCCGCTCGGCAGCGTCAGCCCGTCGTGGCGCTGGCTCGGGCTCGTGGGCGTGATCGGCGGCGGCCCCACGTTCCTCGGCGCGATGCTCGGCTATCAGGTCACCTCCGAGCCGCTGGAGCTGTGCTTCTACGCCGTGGCCGCGGGCGCGATCCTCTACGTGATCGGCGAGATCTGGCAGGGGATGCGCCGCTACGGGCACCGCGAGCTCGGGCTGCTGATGCTCACGGCCGGGTTCGGGATCGGCCTGCTCACCGATCTCGTCGTCGTGTACGGCGGCGGCTGAGCGGCATGGAGATCACGAGAAGCAGCGTCGACACGGTCAAAGGGCCGGCGGACTGGTTCACGGGTGACGTGTACATCGACGCGGTCGCGGCGGCGCCCGCGCCGGCACGCGTCCAGGCCAACCTCGTCCACTTCACGCCGGGCGCGCGCACCGCGTGGCACACGCACCCGCTCGGCCAGACCATCTACGTGACGGAGGGCGTCGGCCTCGCGCAGCGCCGTGGCGGCCAGATCGAGGTCATCCGCCCCGGCGACCGCGTCTTCTTCGAGCCCGGCGAGGAGCACTGGCACGGCGCGGCCCCCAACCGCTTCATGGTCCACCTCGCGCTCAACGAGGTGGACGCCGACCACGTGGCCGCGGAGTGGGGCGACAAGGTCAGCGACGAGGAGTACGCCGCCGGGCCGAGAGCGACTTAATCGGGGCGCCCTACTTCTTCGCCCGCTTGACCTTCTCGCAGCCCTTGACCTTGTCGGCCTTGTCCACGTTCGCCGAGTCCTTCGTTCCGGCGCCGCAGTCGATCGTGTCGACCTTGCCGTTCCGGGCGTCGATCGTGTCGTCGCCGGTGCCGCCCTTGTAGGTGTTCGGGTCGGCGCCGCCGGTCAGCTTGTCGTTGCCCTTGCCGCCGTCG
>JAXDJC010000035.1:0-5309 GCA_034663685.1 Thermoleophilaceae bacterium | reverse complement strand
AGCGCGTAGAGGGCGAGCTGGTGGCTGGGCATCTCGGCGCGCAGCAGCGAGCCGAGGTAGCCGAGCGCCGCGCCGGTGGCAAAGCCGATCGTCACGTCCTCCAGCACGAAGCGCCACCACACGAAGCCGTCCTCGTGGCCGAGCGCCATCGTCAGCGCCAGCACCGGCGCCAGCGCCAGGCCGGCGTTCAGGCCGGACTCGAGGTTGAGCGAGTGGCGGATGATCCGCGGCACCTTCGGGTTGGTGACGACGCCGCTGGACAGCACCGGGTCGGTCGGCGTCAGCAGCGCGCCGACGAGGAAGGACTCCGTCCACGACAGGTCGGTCAGCAGCTGCGTCGCGACCGCCACGATGCCGCAGGTGATCGGCATACCGACGGCGAGCTTGCGCGCGGGCAGGTGCCAGGCGCGCTGGACGAGCTCGGCTTCGACCTCGAGGCCGTCGCGAAACAGGATCACGATCAGCGCGACCGTCGCGAGGATCGTCGTGAACTGCGACGCCGCCTCGAAGTGCAGCCACTCGAGTCCGCCGTCGCCCAGCGCGAAGCCGGCCAGCACGAAGATCGGCGCGACGGCCAGAAACGAGCGCCGCGCCAGCCCCGATACCAGCGCGCCGAGCACCAGCAGCGCCCCGACCGCGACGACGGCGTGCTCGAAGTCCGAACCGGCGCCAACCGCAAGCGGGCCGGGGAATGGTGTGCTCAAGTGCCGAAGATCACTAGATTTCCCAGAGTCACTAGAGAGGGAGACTCGGTGCAGATCACAGTACTTGGCAAATCGCCGTCCTGGCAGGACTCCGACGGCGCCTGCAGCGGCTACCTCATCGAGGCCGGCGACACACGCGTCCTTCTGGATTGCGGCAGCGGCGTGCTCGGCAAGCTACGTCGCTACTGCGACTACATCGACATCGACGCGGTGGTCATCAGCCACCTGCACGCCGACCACTTCTTCGACGTCATGCCCTACGCGTGCGCGCTCGTCTACGCGCCGCGCCAGCAGCCGGTGCCGGTGGACCGCTGGCCGGGCGTGGAGTCGCCGGCGCGCCCGCGGCTGATCGTGCCGCGGGGGGCGATCGACTGCTTCCGTCGCGTGGTGGGCATCTGGGGCAACGAGGACCTGATCGACAACGCGTTCGAAATTGAGGAGTACGCCGAGGCGGACCGGCCCGAGATCGGCCCGCTGCGGCTGGCGTTCCAGTCGGTCCCGCACTTCACCGAGACCTTCGCGATCCGGGTCGAGTCCTCCAACGGCGGCGGCAAGCTCGCCTTCGGCGCCGACAGCCGCCCGAGCGTGGACCTCGTCTCCTTCGCGCGCGACGCGGACCTGCTGCTGGTGGAGGCCACGCTCCCGCGCCCGGAGCGCACCGGCATGCGCGGCCACCTGACCCCGCGCGAGGCCGGCGAGCACGGAAAGGCCGCCGGCGTGGGCCGCATCGTGCTCACGCACATCTCGGACGAGCTCGACACGCTCTGGGCCCGCAGCGAGGCGCAGGCCGCCTTCGGGGCCCGGGTCGAGGTCGCGCGCGAGGGGGCTGTCTACAAGCTCTGAGAACGGGTAGCTTCCGTCACGGCCTATGCCGCCGGAACGGGACCTGTTCGCCAACTTCGAGCGCATGCGCCGGGAGATCGACGAGCTCTTCGGCGACGTCTTCGAGCGCTCGCGGCTCGGCGGCCCCGTGCGGCGCGGCTTCACCCCCGAGGTGGACGTGTACTACTGCGGCGGCACGCGGCCGATGGCGGTGGTCAAGGCCGACCTCGCGGGCGTGGACATCGCCGACGTGGGGCTGGAGATCCGCGGCCGGCAGCTGATGATCGCCGGCGAGCGCCGCGCGCAGGACGCCGAGGGCCGCCTCTACCAGCAGATCGAGATCGCGCACGGGCCGTTCCGGCGCGTGGTCGAGCTGGGCACCGACGTGGTGGCCGAGGAGGCCAGCGCCACCTACGTGGACGGGATCCTCAAGGTCGAGATCCCGATCGCCACCGAGGACCCGCGCCAGGTGCCGATCAGATCGATCGAGCAGGGCGACGGATGAGCATCGACATCGCAGCGCCCGGGGAGACGGAGGCGAACGCCGGCATGACGCTGCCCGACGGCCTGCCGATCCTGCCGCTGCGCGACGCCGTCACGTTCCCGCACATGCTCACCCCGCTTGCGATCGGGCAGGAGCGCTCGGTCCAGCTGGTGAACGACGTGCTGAGCGGCGATCGGATGCTCGTGATGGTGGCCTCGCGCGAACCCGAGAAGGAGGAGCCCGGCCCCGAGGACCTCTACGACGTGGGCGTGGCCGGCACGGTGGCGCGGATGATCAAGGTGCCCGACGGCACGCTCCGGATCCTCGTGCAGGGCGGCCCGCGCGTGAAGGTCGGCGACTACGTGGCCACCGAGCCGTACCTGGTCGCGCGCATCGAGGAGGAGCCGGACGTGGTGGAGGAGACGCCCGAGGTGGAGGCGCTCGCCCGCAACGTGGAGCAGACCTTCTCCGAGATCATCGAGCTCGTCCCGTACCTGCCGGAGGAGCTGGCCATCGCGATCGCGAACGTGGACGACCCCGCCGAGCTCTCGTGGATGATCGCCGGGGCGCTGCGGGTCAAGGGCGAGGAGAAGCAGGAGCTCCTGGCCGAGCCGGACGTGGCCAAGCGGCTGCGCCGCCTGTCCGAGCTGCTCGCGCGCGAGTCGGAGCTGATCTCGATCGGCTCGCGGATCCAGTCGCAGGTCCAGTCGGAGATGGAGAAGGGCCAGCGCGAGTACTTCCTGCGCCAGCAGCTCAAGGCGATCCAGGAGGAGCTGGGCGAGGTGGACGAGCAGCAGGCCGAGGCGCGCGAGCTGCGCGAGCAGATCGAGGCGGCCAACCTCCCCGAGCACGCGCGCAAGCAGGCCGAGCGCGAGCTCGAGCGCTTCGAGCGGCTGCCGCCCCAGTCGGCCGAGCACGGCGTGATCCGCACCTACCTGGAGTGGATCGCCACGCTGCCGTGGTCGGTCTCGACCGGCGACCACATTGACCTCAAGGAGGCGCGCGAGGTCCTCGACCGCGACCACTACGACATCGACCGGATCAAGGACAGGATCATCGAGTTCCTCGCCGTGCGCAAGCTCAAGCCCGACGCGCGCTCGGCCATCCTCTGCTTCGTGGGCCCGCCGGGCGTGGGCAAGACGTCGCTCGGCCGCTCGATCGCATCCGCGATGGGTCGCAAGTTCGAGCGCATCTCGGTGGGCGGCGTGCGCGACGAGTCCGAGATCCGCGGCCACCGCCGCACCTACATCGGCGCGATCCCCGGCACGATCATGCGCGCGCTGCGCGACGCCGGCTCCAACAACCCGGTGCTGATGATCGACGAGATCGACAAGATGGGCTCGGACTTCCGCGGCGACCCCTCGAGCGCGATGCTCGAGGTGCTCGACCCCGAGCAGAACCAGAGCTTCCGCGACCACTACCTCGACCTGCAGTTCGACCTCTCGAACGTGATGTTCGTGACCACGGCCAACCAGCTCGAGCCGATTCCGGGCCCGCTGCGCGACCGGATGGAGGTGATCCAGCTCGCCGGCTACACGGCCGAGGAGAAGCTCGAGATCGCCAAGCGCTACCTGGTGCCGCGCCAGATCGAGCGCAACGGCCTCACGCCGGGCAAGATCGACTTCACCGAGCCGGCGCTCGAGCTGATCATCGAGGGGTACACGCGCGAGGCCGGGGTGCGCAACCTCGAGCGCGAGATCGGGTCGGTGGCCCGCAAGGTGGCGCGCGAGTACGCGGAGGGCACCCGCAACCGCAAGCGCGTGATCCGGCCCAAGCAGGTGATCGAGCTGCTCGGCAAGCGCCGCTTCCTCTCGGAGGTGGGGCGCCGCACCGACGAGCCGGGTGTGGCCACCGGCCTGGCGTGGACGCCGGTGGGCGGCGACGTGCTGTTCGTGGAGGCCACCTCGTTCCCCGGCAGCGGCAAGCTCCAGATCACCGGCCAGCTCGGCGACGTGATGAAGGAGTCCGCGGCCGCCGCGCTCTCGTGGGTGAAGGCCAACGCGTGGCGCTGGCACGACCAGGTGCCCGACGACTGGTTCGCCACCAACGACATCCACGTGCACGTGCCCGCGGGGGCGGTGCCCAAGGACGGTCCGAGCGCCGGGGTGACGATGGTCACCGCGCTGGTCTCGCTGATCACCGGGCGGGCGGTGCGCTCGGACACGGCGATGACCGGCGAGGTCACGCTCACCGGCCAGGTGCTCCCGATCGGCGGGCTGAAGGAGAAGTCGCTCGCGGCCCAGCGCGCCCAGATCACGCGCGTGATCGCGCCGAAGTTGAACGAGGGGGACCTCGACGAGTTCCCCGCGCACCTGATCGACGACATCGAGTTCGTGTTCGTGGAGACGGTCGACCGCGTGCTCGAGGTGGCGCTCGAGCCGCTCCGCGACGCCGACGGCAACGCGGTCAAGCTGCCGCGCCGGCGCCGTCCAGCGCGGCCGCGCCAACGCCAGCCGGCGGCCGCACGGGAGCGCTGATCGCGCGTGGCGCGTGTCCGGAATTTGCGACTCGGGTATGTTCCGGGTTAGGAGCCGACCGAGGAGAGTCATGGCATCGAAGAAGAAGAAGGCCGCATCGGCCGGCGCGGGCGCTCTCGCGGCCGGCAGGGCGGCCAAGGACAACGCGTACGTGCAGCGCCTCGTCGAGGACGATGATCTGCGCGAAAACCTGCGTACGGCGTACGACTCCGCGCGCAGCGCCTACGAGCGCATCGCCAACGGCAAGGGCCCGGCGAAGGCGATCCTGGACGACAAGAAGACCCAGAAGGAGCTCCGCGAGGCCGCCACGTCGCTGCGCGACGCCGCCGACTCGCTGCGGGGCGCCAAGAAGAAGAAGAAGAAGGGCCGCAAGGGCCGGCTTCTCCTGGTGCTCGTTGGCGCGGGAGCCGCGCTGGCTCTCTCCGAGGGCCTGCGCAAGAAGGTGCTGGACGCGCTCTTCGGTGCCGAGGAGGAGTTCGAGTACACCTCGACCACCACCTCGTCGGCCGGCTCGGGGGCTGCTCAGCCCACCGGCGCCGCGACCTGACGCACGCGGCATAGAACGCTTTGAGAAGGCGCCCGCGGGGCGCCTTCTCTCGTTTGCAGGGTGAACGCGCGCGGGCGCGCGGTCAAATCACCGCTCGAGGTAGTCGCGCACCACCACGAGCGTGCCGGGGCGCGAGCCGCCGTAGCGTTCGAGCCAGGCCGCGGTGGGCACGTCGCGGTGCTGCTCCCACGCGCGCAGGAACGGGTACGGGTCCACCGGGCCGCCGCCGCCGGGGTGCACCTCGAAGTGGACGTGCGGGGGCGTCTGCTCGGCGT
>JAXDJC010000268.1:0-35295 GCA_034663685.1 Thermoleophilaceae bacterium | reverse complement strand
TGCACGACGGGACCTGCTGGAAGTAGATGAAGCTCTGGCAGCTCGCCTGCGAGTTGGCCTGGCGGCCGAGGTTGGCGCCGAACCACTTCGCCTCCGCGCTCGGAGCGGCCACGAAGAGGATTCCTATCGCGAGCGCGGCGATCCTGCGCATGTCAGCTCCGTGGCACCAGCACGGCCATCGTGGTCGTCTTCTTGAACGCCTTGAGGCTGAGCCCGATGCTCAGCTCGGTGGCGCCGGGCGTGAACGCCTCGAAGTCCACGGTGGCGTCGGCCTGCGCGACCGCCGGCAGCAGAGCCAGGACGGCTGCAGCCAGCAACGCGGAGCGACGCGCAAGGGGCACGGGACGACACTAAGGCATCCGGTACTCCCTGCCAAGATCACGCGAAAGGTGAATTCCTTTCTACTGCCCATCGCCGACATCGATTCCGCGGACCGAGCTGCCTGGAGCGACCTGGCCCGCGGCGCCGTCGAGCCCAACCCGTTCTTCGAGCCGGAGCTCGTGCTGCCGGCGGCCGAGCGGCTCGGCGGCGACCGGCTGGGCCTGCTGGTGGCGGGCCGGCGCGGGGGCGACTGGCTCGCCTGCCTGCCTGTGTACATGCGCACCCGCTGGAAGGGCCTGCCCCTGCACGCGCTCGCAACCTGGCGCCACAGCTACTGCTTCCTGGGCACGCCGCTCGTGGCCCCGGCCACCGCGGACGAGGCGCTCGGCGCGCTGCTCGACGAGGGCCTCGGCAACGGCAGCCGCTGGGGCCTGATGGTGCTCGAGTGGGTGCGTGCGGACGGCCCCGTGGCGGAGGCCGTCGACCGCGTGCTGGCGGGCCGGCCGCGCCCGCCGGTGCGCCTGGCCGGCTTCCACCGCGCGGCGCTGCGGCGCAGGCCCAGCGGCGACTACCTCGACGAGACGCTCCGGCCGCACCACCGGCGCGAGCTGCGCAGGCTGGCGCGGCGGCTCGGCGAGGAGCTCGGCTCCGAGGTGGAGGTGGCCGACCGCTCCGGCGAGCACGCGGCCGTGGAGGAGTTCATGGCGCTCGAGTCCGCCGGCGAGAAGGGCCGCCGCGGCACCGCGTTCGCCTCGCGGCCGGGGCACGCCGACCTGTTCCGCCGCATCTGCGCGGACTTCCGGGAGCAGGGCCGGCTCCAGCTGCTGGCACTCACAGCCGGCGGGCGCAGCGTGGCCTTCAAGTGCAACCTGCGCGCGGGCGACGAGGTGTTCTGCTTCAAGATCGCCTACGACGAGACCCTTGCGCGCTTCTCGCCCGGGGTACAGCTGGAGCAGCGAATGGTCGATTTCTTCCACGACCGGATGACCGAGACCACCATGGATTCCTGCGCCGACCCGAGCAACGAGATGATCAACCGGCTCTGGCCCGACCGCCGTCCGCTGGCCACCCACATGGTGTCCGCGAGCGGCCCGGCCGGCTGGGCCTCCACCCGCGGTGTCAGGGCCGCGCTACTGGTTCACAATCGCACGAGGAGAGCATCTTGAGTCAACTTCTGCACATCGACCAGCAGCGGCTCG
Organism: Thermoleophilaceae bacterium; assembly: GCA_034663685.1. Taxonomy (GTDB): domain Bacteria; phylum Actinomycetota; class Thermoleophilia; order Solirubrobacterales; family Thermoleophilaceae; genus AC-37. The sequence goes on along the minus strand of JAXDJC010000268.1, from coordinate 33,775 downwards.
CCGAGGACTTCGGCCGCCGCCCGTTCATGGTCGAGCACTCGCTCACCGACCACCCGCTGCTCTCGGTCGAGTCGATCGCCCGCCTGGCCGACCGCATCCCGGCCGGCAGCGTGGAGCACAACCGCGGCGACGTGCCCGAGGTGCTGGCCGACGGCGAGGCGGAGCGCGCGGACCTCTCCCCCGGCGAGATCGCCCGTGGGATCGAGACCAACGGCTGCTGGATGGTGCTCAAGCACATCGAGCACGACGAGGAGTACAACCGGCTGCTCGACGAGACGCTCGACGAGGTGGCCCCGCTCGTGTCGGACCGCGAGGGCGGCATGCAGCGGCGCGAGGGCTTCATCTTCCTGTCGGCGCCCGGCTCGGTCACGCCCTCCCACATCGACCCCGAGCACAACTTCCTCCTCCAGATCCGCGGCTGGAAGGAGATGCACGTGGGCCGGCTGCCGAACGGCGACGGGGACGGCGAGCAGAGGGTGCTCGAGCACTACTACGGCAGCGGCGGGCACCGCAACCTCGAGTCGAAGCCGGAGGATGCCGCCAACTTCCGGCTCGACCCCGGCCAGGGGATCTACGTGCCGGTGCACGCGCCGCACTTCGTGCGCAACGGCGACGCCGTGTCGGTCTCGCTCTCGATCACGTGGTTCACCCCCACGCTGGTGCGCAACGCGCGCGTGCACGCGCTGAACGCGCGGCTGCGCCGGCTCGGGATCGCCCCGCAGCCCCCGGGCGCGCGGCCGTCCGCGGACCGGGCCAAGGCCGGGATGGCGAACGCGCTGGCGGCGGCGCGGCGTACGGTGCGCGCGCGGCGCGCGGCCTGAGCGGCCGCGCGGCACGGTCAGGCCAAGCGGTCCGGCAGCCCGAAGCGGCCGAAGGTGCTCATGAGGCGCCGCTCGTCCGCGGCCAGCTCGGGCCAGCGCTGGTAGAGCTCGTTGTCGGTCTCCTCCGCGGAGCGCGCGATGAACGCCGTTACGTTGACGATCTCGGAGCCGCGGAAGCTGAGCACGTTCAGCGCGAACGGCATGTAGGCCCCCTCCTCCTCGTCCCAGGCGTAGAAGCCGAGCGACGGCTGGCCGTTCGCGCGAGTGAACACCGTGCGCCAGCGCCAGTCGCCTGAGAGCGGCGAGAGCGTGGCCCACGTCCTGATCCCCTCGCGGCCCTGGTACCAGGTGCGCGCCGGGGGCATGGCGAAGGTGGCGTCGTCGGCGAGCATCGCGGTGAACTGCTCCACGTCGTTGCGCTCCCAGGCGTCCACGTAGCGGTCCACGATCTGGCGCACCTCGTCGTCGCCCAGCGAGCGCAGCGTGGCCTGCTGGCTCTGCTCGGGCACGCGCTCGTCCACGGTGGCGCGGGCGCGCTGGAGCGCGCTGTTCACCGAGGCGACGCTCGTTTCGAGCGAGCCGGCCACCTCCTTGGCCGAGAAGCCCAGCACCTCGCGCAGGATCAGCACGGCGCGCTGGTTGGGCGGCAGGTGCTGCAGCGCCGCGATGAACGCCAGCTCCACGGCCTCGCGCTGCTCGAGGCGCGCGTCGGGGCCGGCCAGGCCGTCCTCCATGCCCATCATCTCGTCCGGGTAGGGCTCGAGCCAGACCGACTCCACGATCGGCTCGCCCGGCGGCTGGTGCGGGTCGGCCGCGGGGCCGTAGTCCACCGGCAGCACGCGCTTGGGCCGCTTGGCGATCGCGTTCAGGCAGGTGTTGGTGGCGATCGTGTAGAGCCAGGAGCGCAGCGAGCTGCGGCCCTCGAAGCGGCCCAGCCCGCGCCAGGCGCGCAGCAGCGCCTCCTGCATCGCGTCCTCGGCGTCGTGGACCGAGCCGAGCATCCGGTAGCAGTGCGCGTGCAGCTCGCCGCGGTAGGGCTCGACCAGGCGGCCGAAGGCGTTCTCGTCGCCGCCGCCCGCCGCGTCGAGCAGGTCACGTTCCGCCAGGCCTGTGGGCTGAGAGCTCATCCCCTGCCACATTAGACCGAAGCCGCGCGCGGAAGTAATCGCGACGTGACCGCCACCGATTAGTTCCCGCTCGCGTGCGGGTCATAGGGCCAGGAACGTGATGCGCGCGCCCTCCCAACCCGTGGTCCACCTGGAGCTGCACACCGGCGATTTGGACCGCGCCCGCTCCTTCTACACGGCGCTGTGCGGGTGGCCCTCGGAGCGGATCGACACCGGCCGCGGCTCCTACCAGGCGCTCGAGCTGGGCGGTGGCCTGGGCGGCGGGATCGTGGAGTGCGCGACCGAGCGGCCGCTCTGGCTGCCGTACGTGGAGGTGCCCGAGATCGCCGCCGCCACCGAGCGCGCGCGCAGCGCGGGCGCGGTGGTGATGCTCTCCCCGCGCGAGGGCCCGGCGGGCTGGCGCAGCGTGGTCGGCACGCCCGCCGGCGGCGAGATCGCGTTCTGGCAACCCAAGCGATGAGTCGGCCTCGCCGCGGGGGTCACTACCTTCGAACCCGGAACGACAGGATGAGAAAGTGACCGCCGACACAAACGACCGCTCCCGCTGGCTCGCCCTCTACGTGCTCTGCGTGGGGATGCTGATGATCGTGCTCGACGCCACGATCGTGAACGTGGCGCTGCCGTCGATCCAGGACGACCTGGGCTTCTCGCAGTCGAGCCTCGCGTGGGTGATCAACGCCTACCTGATCACCTTCGGCGGCCTCCTGCTTCTGGCCGGCCGGCTCGGCGACCTGATCTCCCGCCGCCGGATGTTCCTCGCCGGCCTCGGTGTGTTCACCGTGGCATCGCTGGCCTGCGGACTGGCGCAGAGCCAGGAGGTGCTGATCGGCGCGCGGTTCGTGCAGGGCATCGGCGGCGCGATGGCCTCCGCGGTGATCCTCGGCATGATCGTGACGATGTTCCCGCAGCCGCGGGAGCAGGCGAAGGCGATCGGCATCTTCAGCTTCGTCGCGTCCGGCGGCGCTTCGGCCGGCCTGCTGGCCGGCGGCGTGCTCACCCAGGCCATCAGCTGGCACTGGATCTTCTTCGTGAACATCCCGATCGCGATCGGCACGGCCGTGTTCGCGCTGCGGCTGCTCGCGCGCGACCGCGGGACCGGGTTCGGCGCGGGCGCCGACGTGCTCGGCGCGGTGCTGATCACCGGCGCGCTGATGCTGCTCGTGTACACGATCGTCGAGCCGGCGGCCAAGGACGGCTGGGGCGCGGCGCGCACGCTGGAGCTCGGGGCGGGTGCGCTCGGCCTGCTCGCCGCGTTCCTCATCCGGGAGGCCACCGCGAGCAACCCGCTCATCCCGCTGCGGATCTTCCGCTCGCGCAACGTGTCGGGCGCCAACGCGATCCAGGCGCTGGTGGTGGCCGGCATGTACGGCATGTTCTTCATGGGCGCGCTCTACCTCGAGCGCGTGCTCGGCTACTCGCCGCTCCGGATCGGGCTCGCCTTCCTGCCCACCACGGTGATCATGGGCGGGCTGTCGATCCGCTACAGCGAGCGGCTGATCATGCGCTTCGGCGCCAAGACCACGCTGCTGCCCGGGCTCGTGGCGATCGCCGCCGGGCTGCTGCTGTTCACGCGCGCGCCCGTGGGCGGCGACTACCTCACCTACGTCTTCCCGGTGATGGTCCTGATCGGCGCGGGCGTGGGCACCTCGATGCCGGCGCTGATGACGCTGGCCATGTCGGGCGCCACCCACGAGGACGCGGGGCTCGCGTCCGGGCTCGTGAACACCACGGTGCAGGTGGGGGCCGCGCTGGGGCTCGCCACCCTCGCCACGCTGGCAAGCACCAGGACGGCCCACCTGCGCGACGCCGGGCACTCAGCCATGGCCGCGCTCAACGGCGGCTTCCACCTGGGCTACGCGATCGGCGCGGCGCTGGTGCTCGGGGCGGTGGGCGTGGCCATCGGAGTGCTGCGCGACGCGCCGAGTGAGGAGCGCAGCCGGGCCGAGGACCGCTCGTCCGGCGAGCCCGCGTACGGCGAAGCTTCGTAGGCCCGGGCCTAGTGCTTCTTGGGCGGCAGCGAGATCCTCTCGCAGTTCTGCTTCACCCTGTCCACGCGGTCGGCGGTGACCTTGTCCTTCCCGGTGCCGCAGTCGATCCGGTCTTGCTCGCCGTTGCGCGCGCTGATCGTGTCCTTGCCGGAGCCGCCGTAGAAGGTGTTCTTCCCGGAACCCCCGGACAGGCGGTCGTTGCCGGCCTCGCCGGACAGGCGGTCCTCACCGCTGCCCCCGCTGAGCTTGTCGTTTCCCGTGCCGCCCGTGAGCTTGTCGTTGCCCGCGCCCCCGTCGAGCCTGTCATTGCCGGCGTTTCCGCGAACGCAGTCGTCCCCGCCCACGCCGCTCAGCTTGTCGTTGCCCGCCAGGCCATTGATCGTGTCGCCGAACGCGCTGCCGCGGATCGTGTCGGCGGCCTCTGTGCCCGTGAACACGTTCACGCAGATCCCGGGCACCGGGCCGGTCGGCGGAGGGGTGGTCACCGTCACCGACGCCGCCGCCGTGGCCGTGCGGCCGGTCGGGTCCGTCACGGTTACCGTGCCCGTGTGGGTCCCGGCGGTGGAGAACGGGTGCTGCACCGTGATCCCCGCAGCGCTCGTGCCGTCGTCGAAGGACCACGCGTAGGTGAGCGTGCCCCCGTCGGGGTCGCACGAGGCGCCGGCGTCGAAGGTGGCCGGCGTGCCTGAGGCCACGCTCGCAGGGGTGGCTGCGGCAGCGGCGTGCGGAGACCGCGGCGACGGCTGGAACTCGAACGCCCCCATGTCGCGGCGCGGCGTGCAGTCGCCGTTCGCGTCGGTTACCCGCGGCGCCCCGTCGCGGTCGAGCGGGAAGCCGCCCGCGGCCGGGTCCCCCGCCTCGAGCAGGGGCGACGCGGCCGTGAGGTGGTAGTCGCCGCCGGGCCCGTCCACGAACAGCGGATCCACGTTCACGTTGCCGGCGCCCTGGGTGAGCGTGCCGGGGCCGCTCTGGACGAGCGTGGCCGGGTCGTAGTCGGAGTAGGCGATGGTCAGGTTGGCCGGGTTGGCGCCGGCGCCGTTGCGCACGAGCGAGTGCCCGACCCCGCGTGCGATCGAGTTGCTCACGTTCAGCGTGGCGCTGCTCACCCCGGTGCCCGCCACGGCCTGGAACCCGGCGATCCCGCCGCCGCCCGGCCCGAAGACCGTCACGTGCGAGGCGTTCATCGTGGCGCTCGTGTTCGCCGAGCCGCGGTTCGGGTCAACCTCGACCCCGTACATGAGGCTGGCGCCGAAAAGCTCGATCACGGCGTCGTCCAGGTTCGTGGTCCCGCCGACCATGACGACGCCGAAGTGGCCGCGGGTCTTGACGCGGCGGATGTTGGTGGTGCCCGCGGCGGCCACGGTGTCGAAGCCGCTGTCGGCCAGAACGGACACGTCCTCCACGGTCGCCGTGCCGGCGCCCGCCTCCGTTCGGACGCCGACCGTGCTGAAGCTGGGCTCACCGAACGAGAGCGAGAGCGTCGACCCGCGCAGGGTGGAGCCGGGATAGAGGCTCACGCCCACGCCGCTCGACGTCCGCCCAGTGTCGCCCACCACGACGATCCCATCGGCGGTTCCGTGCAGCTCGAGCGCCGCGCTGTTCTCGACCGCGAGCGCCACGGTCACAGCGCTCAACGTCGAGGTGGGGTCCTGAATCGAGACCACGGGATCCGCGTTGTTGGCCAGGACGGTGCCGGCCCCGGCCCCCACGATGTCCACCGGGTTGGTGGAGCCGTCCAGGTAGAACGCCCCGCCACTGTTGAAGTTGCCGGGGCCGATCTCGATGCGGTCGCGACCCGCGTGCGCGTCCGCGGCGGCAAGGGCCTGCACCAACCCGGGCTCGGTGGTGCCGCCGGCCGCGACGCACGACGCCTTCGCCACGCAGTAGGTCGTGGCTTCAGCCTCCGCGGCGAACGCCAGGAGGAAGATCGATGACAGTCCGAGCGCCAGCAAGCGCCCGCGAGTCCGCACGCGGGCGAGGCTACACCGATTCGGGGCCCGGGCCCCCCGCGCCCTGCTCGCCCTCGAGAACCGCCGCGATCTCGTCGAGCGCCGCCTGCTCCTGCTCGCTCACGGGCTTGCCCCCGATCCCCACGAAGCCGCCCTCCTTGTGCGCCTCGGCCGCGGCCTGGGCCACGCTGAGCACGAAGCGCCTGTAGGCGTCCAGGTCCTCGGGCGAGCCCTTCTCCCCGACCAGGCGAGCCGCTTCGCTCAGGGTCTCGCGCGTAGCCGTGGCGATGTCGCCCACCCCCTGCAGCCGCTGCGTATCGACGGCGGGCGGGGTGGCCACGAGCTCGTCGAGCAGCCCGCTGTCGCCGTGGGCCTGCCGCGCGTGCGCGTAGACCTTGCCGATCGCGATGCTCTCGCGAATGGTGCCGCCGCGGTCGGCCGCCACCACCCTCAGCCCCGCCAGCAGCGGGCCCTCCATGACCTTCGACCATTCCTCGGCGTTGAAGTCAGCCTTGGTTGCCACTGCGCCCTCCTCTGTGATCGCCCGGGATGGACAGTACGTTGACACGGTGAGGGAGGCGTGGTCGGTGACGAAGCGGGTCGTGGTGTCGTTCTACGACGACCAGGCGACCCACCACGCGGCGGCGCTCACCTACTACGCGCTGATGTCGCTGTTCCCCACGCTGCTGCTGGGCGTCTCGCTGCTCGGCCTGCTCGGCGAGTACCCGGGCACCTACGACTCGATCGTCTCCTACCTCCGCGACGTGGTGCCCCACACCACCCTCGCACCGATCGACGACGCGGTGCGCGCGGCGCTGCGGAGCAAGGGAACCGCCGCGCTCGGCCTCATGATCAGCCTTGTCACGGCGCTGTACGGCACCACGGGCTACCTCGAGGCGGCGCGCCGGGCCCTCAACGTGGTGTTCGAGGCGAATGGCGGCCGCAGCTTCCTGCGCCGCAAGCTCACGGACGTGGCCTCCACGCTCGTGCTCCTCGCGCTGGTCCTCTCCACGCTCGTGCTCATGTTCGTGGGAGGAGGAGTGGCGCGCGACGTGGCCGGCCCGTCGGCCGCGTCGGTCTGGGGACTCCTGCGCTGGCCGGGAGCGGTGACCAGCGCGATGCTCGTGTTCTCGTTCATGTACTACGTCACGCCGGACGTCAAGCAGCGGGCGTTCCGCTGGATCACGCCCGGGGCCGCGGCCGGTGTGGCGGTCTGGCTTGGCGCATCGGTCGGGTTCTCCGAGTACCTGCGGCACTTCGGCAGCCTCAACGTGACCTACGGCTCGTTCGCCGCCGCGATCTTCCTTCTGTTCTGGCTCTGGCTCACCAACGTGGCGCTCCTCTTCGGAGCCGAGGTGAACGCGGAGATCGAGCGTGCGAAGGAGCTGGCCGAGGGCGTGCCGGAGCCCGAGACGCTGGACCTGCCAACGCGCGGGTAGGCGCTACGGCCGCTCGCCGGAGAGCTCGCGCGCGAGCCGGCGCAGCAGCTCCTCCACGGCCGGGTCGCGCTCGGCGCTCTCGTCGGCCAGATCGTCGTGCAGCTGGTCACGGCGGGCCGTGACCACGCGCCCGGCGATCGCCTGACCGGTCTCGGTCAGCGACTCCCCCTCGCCGGCCACGAGCCCGCGGGAGCGCAGCTCGCCCACCACCGCGGCAACCCGCTCGTTCGGCACGCCCTGCTGCTGGGCCAGCTCGCGCGTGCCGGCGAAGCCGTGCTCGTCGATGCGCACGAGCGCCCAGGTGGCCCCCGGGCTCAGCTCCACGTCGGCGCGCTCCGCCACGCGGGCGTGAAAGTCGAGCCGCGCCTCACGCGGAAGGCAGAGGCTCAGCGCACGCTCGATCTCGCGCAGCGAGTCCGCCGAGCGCGGCGCCGCCAGGCTGTCCTCGAGGCCGTGGCTCGTGGCCGCGGTGGCGCGCAGCGGCCGCTCCTCGAGACGCCACGCGAGCAGGAAGCCCACGAACGTGATGCCAGCCGCCACGTAGAACACCGGCCGCAGCGAGTGCACATAGGCGTGCTCGTAGACGCTGCGCGCGGCCGGCGGGAGGTGCGCCACCTGGGATCCGGTGAGGCGCGCGCCATGGGAGACCGTGCCGCCCACGGACCCCGGCAGCGCGTGCCCGAGCGCGCCGCGCAGCCGGTTGGAGAAGATCGTGCCGAACACGGCTGTGCCGAGCGAGCCGCCGATCGCGCGCGCCAGCGTGACCCCCGAGGTGGCCGCGCCGAGCATGGCGTAGTCGACCGAGTTCTGCACCGCGAGCACCAGGATCGGCATCGACATGCCGAGCCCGAGCCCGACCACCGCCAGGTACGCCGCCGACGCCGCCGTGCTCGTGCCCACGTCGAGCCGCGTGAGCAGCAGCATCCCCACGGTCAGGGTCGCCGTGCCGGCGATCGGGAACGCCCGGTAGCGGCCGGCGCGCGCCACGATCCGGCCGGAGCCGACGGCCGTCACGAGCAGCCCGCCCATCATCGGGATGAGATGGAGCCCGGAGTTGGTCGGCGTGGCGCCGGCCACGGTCTGGAAGTACAGCGGCAGGAACACGATCGCCCCGAACATCGCGAACCCCACCACGAGCGAGAGCGACCCCGCCACGCGGAACACGCTGTTGCGCGCGAGGTCCGGCGGCAGAACCGGCTCGCGCGCGCGACGCTCGACGAACACGAAGGCCGCGAGCATCGCGGCGCCGGCCACGCCGGCGAGCACCACCTTGGCCGAGCCCCAGGGCCAGGTGGTCCCGCCGAGGCTCGTGACCAGCACGACCGCGCTCACGCCGCCCGCCAGCAGGGCGGCGCCGGCGTAGTCGATCACCGGGCGCGCGCGCCGGCCGGTGGCGGGCAGGGTCACGGCCAGCACGGCCAGCGCGATCAGGCCGAGCGGCAGGTTCACGTAGAAGATCCAGCGCCACGACGCGTTCTCCACGATCGCGCCGCCGAGCAGCGGGCCGATCACGCTGGAGATGCCGAACATCCCGCCGAACAGGCCCTGGTAGCGGCCGCGCTCCCGCGGCGGGACGATGTCGCCGATCGAGGCCTGCGTGAGCACGATCAGCCCGCCGCCGCCCATCCCCTGGACGGCACGGAACAGGATCAGCTCGGTCATGCCGGACGCGAGCCCGCAGAGCGCCGACCCCGCGAGGAACAGCACGACCGCGCTCTGGAGCACGCGCTTGCGCCCGTAGAGGTCGCCGAGCTTGCCGTAGAGCGGGATCACGGCCGTCTGCCCGAGCAGGTACGCGCTGGTGACCCAGGAGAGGTGCTCGAGGCCGCCGAGGTCGCCCACGATCGTGGGCATGGCCGTGGCCACGATCGTCTGATCGAGCGCGGCCAGCAGCATCACCAGCATGAGCCCGCCGAAGATCAGGCGCACGCGCGGGCGCGCGCCCGCGTCGGCGTGGGGTGCTGCTGGGTCGGCGGCGGCCGCTGCGGCTACGGGCTCGATGCCCTCCTTCTACCCCGCGCCCGCCGGTCGAACGCAGGGCGGGCAGCCGCGGGCTACCGGCGCTTGTGCTTCACGCGCTGGCGAGCCGGCCGCGTGCACGGCTGCGGCGTGAGCACCGTGTCGGTCGTGCCGTCGGCCCACCAGAGCCGCACCGTCGCGTTCCAGTGCCCCGACTTCGGGCAGCTCGGCGCGGTGGTCATGTAGCTGCGGACGATTCCGCCGTCCGCGCGCGTTCGCGCGGGCACGGTGACCGTGGACGCCAGCTGGAGCGCGTCGTCGACCGGGCAGGGCGCCGGCTGTGCGCTCGGGAAGCAGGTCGGCGATGTCCACTCGACCGACTGGTCGGGCGCGATGTGGCCGCGCATCACGGTGTAGAGGCCCGGCGAGCTCGCCACCATGATCATCGCGTCGGCTGCGTTGTAGGACTCCACGTCGAGCTTGGTCGGGAAGCCGAGGAAGCTTCCCTCGACCGTTCCACCGCCGATGCGGCTGCCGGCGGGGCACGCGGCCCCGCCGCGCGCCTCGAGCTCGGCGTCGGTGGCGCTGCAGCGCTCCGGAACGCTCGTGTCGAAGCGCTGGCCGGGCGGTGCGTAGAAGACCATCTTGCGCATGTACGGCGGCGGCGCGCTCGGGTCGCCTGCCGCGTGGTAGCTACCGGTGAAGCTCGAGCCGGTCGCGGCATTCGTCCGCGTGGCGGTCATCCGGTTGTCGATCGTGCCGTGCGCGAAGCTCACGGGCGCCGCCGCGGCGGCCCCCGGCCATGCCGCCGGCGCCACGAGCGCAATCGCCAGACCGGCCCGAATCATTCGAAGTCCCACCCTGCCTCCCTTCGACCCCCGCCGAACGGGAGATGAAAGCACGGTGATCCCCGGCCCGCAATGGGGAGCCGGCTTCCTATGGCGCGCTCAGCGGCCCTTCTAGGCTGGCGCGGTCAGCGGCCCTTCCAGACCGGGTCGCGCTTCTCGCCGAACGCCACGGCGCCCTCGCGGGCGTCCTCGCTCGCGAACACGGGGCCGGAGATCTCCCCCTGGCGCTGCCAGAACTCCTCCTCGGGCCATGCCGCCGCCTCCGTGAGGATCCGCTTGGTCGCCCTCAGCGCGAGCGGGCCGTTGGCCGCGATCCGCCCCGCCAGCTCGAGCGCGGCGTCCAGCGCGCCGCCCGGCTCGGCCAGGGCGTTGACCAGGCCCAGCTCGTGGGCGCGCTCGGCGTCGATCGGGTCGCCGGTGAGCGCCAGCTCCATCGCCACGCCGGCCGGCAGCCGCCGCGGCAGCCGCAGCAGCGCGCCGCCCGCGGCCACCAGCGAGCGCTTGACCTCGGGCACCCCGAGCCGCGCCCCGCGCGCGGCCACGATCAGGTCGCACGCCAGCGCGATCTCGCAGCCGCCGGCCACGGCGAACCCCTCCACCGCTGCGATCAGCGGCTTCTCGGGCGGCCGCTGGACGATCCCCGCGAAGCCGCGGTCGCCGTAGTACGGGCTCTCACCCGCCACGAACGCCTTCAGGTCCATCCCCGACGAGAAGCCCTTGCCCGCGCCCGTGAGCACGCCGGCGGCGAGGCCGTCGTCGCCGTCGAGCTCGTCGAGGGCGCGCCCCACGCCCTCGGCGAGCGCGGCGTTGACCGCGTTGCGCGCGTCAGGGCGGTTGAGGGTCACCACGAGCACGTTGTCGCGGCGTTCGGTGAGTACGGCGGCGTCGGTTGTCATGCCGCGAAGCATGTCAACTCGAAACCGAGCGCTCGACGAGCGCGCTCATCCCGACGCGGTTAGTGTGCTCATGTGCCGGCTCGAGACCGTTCCAGCGGGTGGCTCTGCGCGTGCGCGCTGGTGGTCGCGCTCGCGGTCGCGGGCTGCGGGGGCGGGAGCGGTGGCGGGTCCACCAGGCACGCCGGCTCCGCCCCGACCGGCGCGCCCGTTCCCAAGGAGACGCTGCGGGCCGCCGCCACACGGCTCCAGCGCGCGCTGCCTGGCGGCGACTGCAAGGTCCTGATCCGGCTGATGCTCCACAGCATCCAGCGCGCCTCGAAGCCCGACGCCCCGCCCACCGCGAGGGAGTGCGCCTACATGAAGACCGAGGCGAAGCGGGACCTGCGCGGATACACGGTCACGAAGGTGAGTCAGTTCGGCACGGCCGGCTTCAGCGAGGGCAGGGGCGCCAACGCGCCTCCCGGCAGGGTCCTCGGCATCGTCTGGCTGCTGGATTCGGATGGCTCGTGGAAGGCGGGCTTCGAGGCGGTCTTCCGTCCCCAGATCGGGGTGGCGCCCGAGTTGCTGAGGGAGTCGGCCGCGAACGCCGTGGGGCTCGTGGCCGCGCTGAGGACGGCCAACTGCAACGAGTTCTGGCGCCTGCTGGGCGTCTCGTCACGGTTCGTGCGCGGAAGCGAAGGACGGCGCGAGCGGTTCTGCAAGGGGCTTCCCGCCGTGTACAGGGATCCTCACTCGTCGTTCGCCCAGCTCAAGGCGGACAACCACGTGACGGTGGGCCTGCTCGGCCGGACGCGTGACTTCTCCTTCTACAGCGTGAGGCTGACGAACGGGCGCTACATGGACCTCGTGCTGAGCGGCCCGCTCGCCGGCTCGACCAAGAAGGAGCTGAGCCTGCACGCCAACCCCAGCGCGCTCGAGCTCGTCACGGTCCGCCAGCCGCGTTAGGCGCGCCGCGCGCTACTTCTTCGCCCGCTTGACCTTCTCGCAGCCCTTGACCTTGTCGGCCTTGTCCACGTTCGCGAGGTCCTTCTTGCCCGAGCCGCAGTCGATCGTGTCGACCTTGCCGTTCTTGGCGTTCACGGTGTCGTCGCCCGCGCCGCCCTTGATCGTGTTGGAATCGGCGCCGCCGGTGAGCTTGTCATTGCCCTTGCCACCGTCGAGCGAGTCCTTGCCCTTGCCACCGTCGAGGGTGTCGTTGCCGTCGCCGCCGAAGAGCTTGTCCTTCCCGTTGCCGCCCTTCAGGGTGTCCTTGCCGCCGGCCCCGTAGAGCTTGTCGTTCCCGTCCTCGCCGTAGAGCTTGTCGTTCCCGCCCGCGGCGGCCGCGGCCCCGGCCACGCTCCTCGCCGTCACGTTGCAGAGGTCGCCGAAGATCGTGTCGTCGCCCGCTCCGCCGAAGATCGTGTCGTCGCCGAGCAGCCCGCAGATCACGTTCGCACCCGCGTCGCCGTTCAGCACGTCGTTGCCGTTCGTGGGCTGCGCCGCCGGCTTCGCCACGTTGATCGTGACCGTGGCGGGCGCCGAGTCGATCCCCGCCGCGGTGGCCTTGAACGTGAGGGTCTGCACCCCCTCGGACGCCGGAGCGGTGTAGCTCACGGTGCCGGCCGCCTCGTCGATCGAGCCGAGCGTCCCGCCGGCCGGGGCCGCGACGACCGACCGCGCGAGCGCGTCGCCGTCGGTGTCCACGCACGCGAGCGGAAGCGCGACCTGGGACCCGGGCGCTGCGCTCACGGTGGCGTCCGAGCAGGACGGCGGCGCCTGGTCGCGCCGGGCGACCACGATGCCAGCGCGGTCCTCGTTCGCCGTCGGCGACACCCCGTACAGGAATCGTCCGTCGTCGCTCAGCGCGATGTCGACCGGCCCGAAGTCCTGACCGTTGACCCGGGCGAAGCCGCGCGGGACCGCGCACGTCGTGGTCTGACCGATGCCTCCGGTCGCAAGGCACCCGCGCGGTGCCGCGGTCGGTACCGGCGCGCCGTCCGCAGCGAGCGTGAAGGCGTGCATCCCCCGCCCGAACCGGGCGCCGGCGAACAGGGTCTTCCCGTCCTGGCTAACCACGAGGCTCCGGACCCCGAACAGGTCGGCCGAGTCGTTACACGGCGCGTACGTGCCGGAAGCGTCCGCGCTCGCGCACGGACCCGGCACGCTGAGCCCGCCGGTGAAGGCGTTTCGCGCGAGCAGCGTGATCGATGCGCCCACCACGTTGCCGAGGTACGCGCGCCCGTTGCCGGCAAGGGCGAGCGCGTACACCTCGCCCCCGAGGAGATTGCTCGCGCCGCACCCCTCGCCTCCACCGGTCTTTTGGAGGCACCCGTCGGTGCCGAGGATCTCGTCCAACCGTCCCTGGCTGCCGCGGGTGAAGCCGGTCACCGCGTCACTGGTCGTCGACGTCACGTACACGTGGGCCCCGTCGGGCGTCACGCTCACGACCCGTCCGTTGCTCATCGCCCTGGCGTCGCCGCATCCCGCGGTGACCGCGACGTTCTCCCAGCAGCCACCCGGCGCGCCGTGCTGGGTGAGAGTCCCGGCGGCCACGTCGAGGAGCGTGACGAACCCGTTGTTGCTGGCGCCCTGGCCGGCCACGTAGAGATCCGCTCCGTCCGGGCTGAGTGCGAGCGAGATCGGCTGGTCGATCGGGGGGGCCGTCGCGCACGCGCCGCCCGAGCCCGTGCGCGTGGCGCACGAGGACTGGGCGACCGCCTGCGAGAGGTTCCCCGACTGCGGATCCCGTGTCAGCGCCACCACGCCCTGCGAGGTCGCCGTGACCACGTACAGGGTCGTGCCATCGGAGCTGAGGACCATCCGCCCCGGGCCGGTGAGCGCACGGGCGTCGGCACAGCCGGTGCCCGGACCGTCGTCGGCTATGCAGCCGGCGATGCCGGTGGGCCGCGGGGTCAACGCTCCGGTGGCCGGGTCGCGATCGAAGATCCGGATGCGGTTGTCCGTGTACGACGAGACGTAGACGTGGTTGCCGCGGATCACGATCCCGCCCGGCGACCCCACGTCGGCCTGCGTGCAACCCGAGACGGGCGCATTGACGATGCAGCCCCCGGGCTCCGGAATCTGGTTGATCCGGTCGGCGGCCGCGGACTGCACGGGCAGGCCGGCGAACACGAGGATCGCGGCCACCAGCGCACGCTTTGAGAGCACCGCCACCGCGCGGGACCGTACTCCAGCGTCGCCGGCCGCGTCGCGCCGCGCCGCGGTCAGTCGTCCGGCCCGAGCGGCGGGCCCAGGTTGATCACGCGGTGATCCCGGAAGATGCGCTCGAGCTCCTCCGGCGACGGGCGCGGCGTGTCCGGCGGCGGGAGGGTGGCCTCGCTCGCCGGCACGCCGCCTTCGCGCACGAAGCGCTCGAGCCCCGCCGGGGTGCTCAGCACGAGCACCCGGGCCGTGTCGCTGTCCACGCGGAAGGTGTGCTCCACCCCCTTCGGGACCACGCCCACTCCGGCGGGCTCGAGCTCGAAGCGCTCATCGCCGGCCTGCACCGTCACCCGCCCCTCGAGCACGACGTAGCTCTCGTCCTGCGGATGGGTGTGCCGCGGCGGGGACGCGCCATGCGGGAAGAGAAACTCGATCAGCGCGAAGCGCCCGTCCACGGCCTCGCCCGGCACGCGGATCGTGGCCAGGGTCCCCACGAACCACAGCCGCTCGCCCTCCCCCGCGTCCGACCAGGCCGGCACCGCATTCGCCTCCATCTCACGCGCTCCGGGCGGGAAGGTTCACGAAGATGAGACGGGACTGGGATGCCATGCTGCCCTCCTGAGTCGTGACCGGTTCGCCCTCTGGGACCGCCGCCGCCCGGGAAACGTACCGCTCGGCGCCGGCCGCCCGATCCCCGCGATCAGTCGGCCGAGGGCGTGGCCGGCAGTGCCGGCTCCGGCGCGCGATAGCCGGCGCGAAGCCGCAGGTCGCCGCGGGTTGGCGCCTCGAAGATTCCAGGGCTCGCCGACAGCTCGTTGCGCATCGCGAGCTCGCCGCAATCCGGCGCCGCGCAGTCGTCGACGCCCTCGAGGAGGCCGCGGCCGGCGATGAGGTTCCCGGCGATGTGCAAATCGTCGTCGGCGCGGACCGCCGCGAGTCCCGATCCGTCCTGCGTGGCCTCGTCCGAGTACGGGCCCGCGATGCTGAAGAGCTGGTCGCCCTGCGCGCGCGGGTTGTCGATCACGTTGCCGAGGATCCACACGTGCCTGTTGGGTATGCGGACGTAGTTCGAGCCGTCGTCCACGCGGGTGGTGCCCCAGCCCCCGGCGTCGAGGTTCTGCCCGCAGAGCTGGCGGCCGTCGTCGCCGGGCTGCCCGTCGCAGGAGCGGCTGCCGTAGCCCACCTCGATCCAGTGTGAGCGGGTCCCGACGTTCCACATCCGGTTGCGCGCAACCACCACGTCATACCCGCCGTTCACGCCGATTCCGGCGCCCTCGACGTCGGTGATGAGGTTGTCGAGCACGTCGATCCCGTACGCCTCGTAGCGGATGAAGGGCGCGACCATGAACTGGAGGCCGGTTCCCTGTCCCGCCGTGAACCCGCCGGTGCCACAGCGGCGGATGCGGTTGCGGGCCACCAGCACGAACGCGGAGCCTCCCTTCGCGTACATGCACCAGTCGTTCGCACGCTCGATCACGTTGTCCGTCACGCGTGCGTGCTGGACCGCGACGAAGTCGATCGCGTTGTCGTCGGCGCCGGAGATGGTGCTGTGGGTGATGCCGATATCGCTCGACTGATTGACCTTCACGTTCTCGTGCAGGTCGCTCGGGGAGCCGACGAGCCGCGATCGAGTGAGCAGCACGTGCTGGCAGCGCTCGCAGTGGAAGAGGTCGGAGCGGTCGGAGAAGTTGATGCCGGAGAAGGCCACCCAGCGCAAGTCGTAGAGGTTCACGTTCGTGAGCCGGACGGTCCCGCGGCGCTCGGCCGCGATCACGATCGGAGCCCTCTCGCTGCCCCAGCGGCTCTCCCAGTAGTTGGGTAGCGCGGCCGCCGGATAGTGGCCCGGGCGGATGAGGATGCGCACGGGACGGGTGAGCGTCTGAGCCTGCGGGATGCGCTGCCAGGCCGCTGCGATCGTCCGCAGCGGCGACCGGGCGCTGCCTTTGTTCGAGTCGCGCCCGCGGTGCCCGTCGACCACGATCGTTCGAGCGCCCACCGGAGCGAGGCTGGGAAGCGCGCTCGTGTCGGCGGCCGCGGGTTGGGGAACGGCGAGCGCGAGCAGGCTGAGGACGGGCAGCACGAATATGCGGCGGATCACAGGTGTCTAATCGGCGCGCCGGCAGCGGCGCACCTACCCCGTTCCGGTGACCGCGGACATACGGCTGAGCGCGGCTGCGCCACCTCTGCGAAGTGGGCTGGACGCTGTGCGAGCCCGCGGGCCAGGTAACGTCCGCGCGATGGAACAGCGCACGCTCGCGCGCACGGGGGTCCACGTCAGCCCGCTCTGCCTCGGGGCGATGATGTTCGGCGCCTGGGGCGAGCCGGACCACGACACATCGATCGGGATCATCCACCGCGCGCTGGACGCGGGGATCAACTTCATCGACACCGCCGACGTGTACTCGCGCGGGGAGTCCGAGACGATCGTGGGCAAGGCGCTCGCGGGCGGGCGGCGCGAGAACGTGGTGCTGGCCACCAAGTTCCACGGCACGATGGGCGACGACCCCAACGAGGCCGGCAACTCGCGGCGCTGGGTCTTCCGCGAGGTCGAGGCCTCGCTCAAGCGCCTGCAGACCGACTGGATCGACCTCTACCAGGTGCACCGCTGGGACCCGTGGACCGACCATGAGGAAACGCTCGGCGCCCTCTCGGACCTGGTCGCGCAGGGCAAGGTGCGCTACATCGGCTCCTCGACCTACCCGGCCGCGCAGATCGTGAAGGCGCAGTGGATCGCCCGCGAGCGCGGCCTCCAGCGCTTCGTGTGCGAGCAGCCGCCCTACTCGATCCTCGCGCGCGGGATCGAGGCCGACGTGCTGCCCACCTGCCGGGAGCACGGCATGGGCGTGATCCCCTGGAGCCCGCTGGCGGGCGGCTGGCTGTCGGGCCGCTGGCGCAAGGGCGCCGAGGACCTCACCTCGCGGCGCGCGGCCATGATCCCCCAGCGCTACGACCTCTCGATCCCGGAGAACCAGGCCAAGCTCGAGGCTGCCGACGCGCTCGGCAAGCTGGCCGACGAGGCCGGGATGTCGCTGATCGAGATGGCGCTCGCGTTCGTGATCGGCCACCCGGCCGTCACCGCGGCGATCATCGGGCCGCGCACGCTGGAGCAGCTCGAGTCGCAGCTCGGTGCCGCCGACGTGTCGCTCGACGCCGAGCTGCTCGACCGGATCGACGCGATCGTGCCGCCGGGCACCACGATCAACCCGACCGACGCCGGGTGGACCAACCCCGCGCTCGCTCCGGACGCCCTGCGGCGATAGCCCGAATCAGGGGACCCGCTGCGGTCGTCGCCGGCCTGACGCTGCTCGCGGTGCTGCTGCGCGTGGCCGGCCTCGACACCAAGGGCTTCTGGCAGGACGAGGCCATCACGGTCTACACCATCAAGCGCGGGTTCGGCGGGATGCTGAGGACGGTGGTGGACCACGAGACCACGCCCCCGCTCTACTACGTGGTGGCGTGGGCCTGGGCCAAGGTCTTCGGATACGGGGAGGTGGGCCTGCGCTCGCTCTCCACGCTCGCGGGCGTGGCCGCGGTGCCGATCTCCTACCTGGCGGCGAAGGAGCTCGTATCGCGCCGGGCGGGACTCGTGACCGCGCTGCTCGTGGCCGTCAACCCGCTGCTCGTCTGGTACGGCCAGGAGGCCCGCTCCTACGCGCTGCTCGTCCCGCTCTCAGCACTCACCCTGCTGCTCTTCGCACGGGCTCTGCACGCCCCCGCCGGCCGGCTCGGCCGCGAGACCACGTGGTGGGCGCTCGCCTCGGCGGCCACGATCGCGACCCATCACTTCGCCCTCTTCCTGGTCCTGCCGGAACTGCTGTGGCTGCTGCGCGCCCGCGGTCGCGCCCGGCCGCTGACGGTGGCTGCCGCGGTGCTGCTCGCCGTCAGCGCGGCGGACCTCGTGCTGGCGGCGGCGCAACGCAGCACCGCGGGGGTCGACTGGATCGCCGAGACGCCCCTGCCCAACCGGATCGTGGCCATCCCGGGCTCGTTCCTGATCGGCTTCGAGAGCCCCAGCCCGCTTCTGGTCGCCGCCGTGGCCGCGGCCTGCGCCGCGGTGGCCCTGTGGCTCGCCGCGGCACGCACGCGCCCGGCCGAGCGCCAGGGCGCGGCGCTCGCCTTCGCGCTGGCCGTCGCGGTGGTGGCGATCCCGCTCGTCCTGGCGCTCGGCGGGTCGGACTACGTCTTCTACCGCAACGTCCTGCCGGCGCTGATCCCCGCGCTCGTCGCCTTCGGCGCCGGCTTCGGCGCGGCCCGCGCGGGCATGCTCGGGGCGGCCGCGCTCGGGGTCCTCTGCGTGGTCTCGCTCGGCGTGGTGGCGGTCACCAGGAACCTGCCGAAGTACCGGAAGGAGGTCTGGCGCGAGGTGGCCGCCGAGATCGGCCCGGCTCGGGGACCGCGGGCGATCGTGATCACGCCCCGCGGGCCGGCCACGGTCGGGCTGACGCTCGTATACCTCCCGGGCACTGGCTCGCTTGCTCCGCAGGGAGCGGCTGTGCGCGAGATCGTGATCGTCGCCGCGCCGCGGCGGGCGCCCGGGGCGAGCGCACGGCCGCACATCCCGCGGCCGGCCTCGGCGCCGTCGAGCCCGGTGCCGGGGTTCCACCTCACCCAGCGCGTGGAGAACGACAAGTTCACGCTGCTGCGGTACCGCTCGGCACGACCCGTCGTGGTGGTCCCGCCCCAGCTCCAGCCGGCACGCATCGACACCGTGGAGGCGGCCGTCCTGCTCCAGCCTCGCTAGAAGCCGGACTTGGCATTAAGGTCCAAGTCCGATGCCGCCGTCCGGGACGTTCACCGACCTCGTGGGCTGCCGCCTTCCGCTTCAACTGGCCTCGCTGGGCGGCCCGATCGGAACGCCGGAGCTGGCCGCGGCCGTGACGAACGCCGGGGGCCTGGGGATGATCCCGAACCCCAGCTCGGCGGCCGAGGTCGAGGAGCTCGTGGCGAGCGCGCGAGCTCTCGCCGACGGGCCGATCGGAGTCGGCTTCCTCATCCCGTTCGTCGCGCGCGAGGCCGTCGAGGCGGCCGCCGCCCGCGCCGACGTGGTCGAGTTCTTCTACGGCGACCCGGATCCCGAGCTGGTCACGCTCGCCCGAAGCGACGGAGCGCTCGCCGGGTGGCAGACCGGCTCCGCCGCCGAGGCATCCGCCGCGGCCGATGCCGGATGCGACTACGTGGTGGCCCAGGGGACCGAGGCCGGCGGGCACGTGCGCGGGACCCAGCCCCTCGACGAGGTGCTCGCCCAGACGCTGGCCGCGGTGGACGTCCCGGTCGTGGCCGCCGGCGGTGTCGGCACCGCGGAGCGCTTGCGCGAGCTGCTCGACGCGGGCGCGGCGGCGGTCCGGATCGGCACCCGCTTCGTGGCCGCCGAGGAGGCCCACGCCCACCCGGACTACGTTGCGCTACTGCTCACGGCCTCGGCGGAGGGCACGGTCCTGACCGGGGCGTTCGGCACGGGCTGGCCGGACGCGCCGCACCGCGTGCTCCGCTCGGCCGTGGAGGCCGCCGAGGAGTTCGACGGGCCCGTGGTGGGAGCGCTCGGCGACGGCGACATCCCCCGCTTCGCCCCGGTGCCTCCAACGCGCGAGGTGCGCGGCGAGGTGGCCGCGATGGCGCTCTACGCGGGCGAGTCCGTCGGGGCCGTCACGCGCGTGCAGCCCGCGAGCGAGATCGTGGCGGAGCTCACCGCGGGACTGCCCGGCGCCACCGGCTGAGCCACTACCGTCGCCCGATGCAGAGCACTCCGGCCACCCCGCCAGGGGCAGCGCTGCGACCGGCCGTGGTGGTCTGGCGCGCCGCGCACGGCGTGATCGCGGCCGGGTTCCTGGGGTCGATCGCCTACGTCTGGTGGTGCGCGCTCACCGGCCGGCGCGGGCCGTGGTTGCGCCGGGCCATCGCAGCGCTGGCCGGCGAGGCCGTGCTGGTCGCGACCAACCACGGGGACTGCCCGCTCGGCCCCGTCGGCGACCGCGTGGGCGATGCCGTCCCGCTCTTCGAGCTCGTGCTCTCGCCGAGGGCGGCGCGGCGCGCGATCCCCGCGCTCGGATTGTTCACGGCGGCGGGCATCGGCCTGCTGGCGGCCCGCCGCCCCCGTCACCGCTAGTCGTGCGCGTCATCCAGGTGCGCGTAGCGGCGATCCTCGCCGCCGATCTCCCGTCCGTTCAGCCACACGCGCCCGGCGGTGCGCGGCGCCACCTCGGCCCGCAGCTCGAACGGCCCCGCGTTCAGCCCGCGGTAGCCCCTGTCGTCGACCCAGTGGACCCAGGCCTCGCTCGCCGCCACGCGATCGCCGGCGTCCTGTAGCCGCATGTAGGCGGCCAGCTCGCCGGCCGTACCGATCGCGGCGTCATAGCGACCGCGCAGCAGGTCCTGCTCGGCCACCCCCGCGCGCAGCCGCTCGACCGCGCTGTCGTGTTGTGTCCCCGTGATTGCGGTCCGCCTTCCAGCCCCTCTCTGAGGGTCGCGCGGAAGGAAGAGAGAGCGAGACCTCGCGAGCGATCGGTCCTGACGACCGTACCACGGCCCCGCCGAGCCACTTCTTCGCCCGTGCCGAGGCCTGAATCGGGTCAGCGGCCGGCCGGCTGGTTGCCGACCGCGATGCGCGCGAATCCCAGCGCCTCGCCCGTGCCGCGCTGGACAAGGCTCACCCGGTCGGACCAATTGCCGTCGATGGTCGTCATCCGCGACCCCGAGACGGACACCACGATCCCGGCATGCCCGCTGAACACGGCAGCGTCACCGGGCCGCGGCGAGTGCGTCCAGCGCCCGTTGCGCTGCGCCCAGGCCTCGATGCCCCCGGCGCTCGCGATGCCGGCGCCGCCCCTTCCGATCGGTGCGCCGGACCTCCGCGCGACCCACGAGACGAAGTACGCGCACCAGGCGGCGGGGCGCGCACGCGGGATGAGCGCGGCGCGGTAGAGCCCGATCTCGGGCGCGTTGTCGGACCCGCGCGGGATCTCCCGGACCCCCTTGGCCAGCTCGGCGCGCGCCAGGCGCACGATGTCGCCCGGAATATTGATCTCGGGACCCAGGCTCGGTGCCTGGACCGACCCGCGGATGACGTTCGGGCCGCTGCTCGCAGCTGACGCGCCGGGGACCGCCGCACCCGCACAGAGGCTGAGGGCTGCGGCCACTGCAAGGAGAAGCCTGGGGCTGGTCACGATCGGGGGAAGCTCCTGCCCCCGGTCGAGTGATCCGCGCGCGAGGGAGAGGGGGGTCGGGCCTCGCGGGCGCCTGCTGCTCATCAGACCATAGATGCGTCGATTTGGGAAGATCGGCCGGATGCGGTTCACCCCCGATCGCCCGCTCGGCGTAGCTCCCGCCACGGCGCGCGACTACCGCGAGCTGGCGCGGCGCCGGCTTCCGCGCCAGATCTTCGACTACATCGACGGCGGCGCCTACGAGGAGTCCACGATGCGCGCGAACGTGTCGGATCTCGAGCGCGTGCTGCTGCGGCAGGTCGTGATGCGCGACGTGAGCGTGCGCGATCAGGCCGTGGAGGTGCTCGGCCAGCGGCTGGCCCTGCCCATCGTGCTCGCGCCCGTCGGGCTCGCCGGCATGTACGCGCCGCGCGCCGAGGTGCAGGCCGCGCGTGCGGCGGAGGCGGCCGGCGTGCCGTTCGTGGAGTCCACGGTCTCGATCTGCAGCATTGAGGAGGTGGCCGCGGCCACGAGCGCCCCGCCGTGGTTCCAGCTCTACGTGATGCGCGACCGCGACTACGCGCGGGACCTCATGGCGCGCGCGGGGGCGGTCGGCTCGCCGGTGCTGATGCTCACGATCGACCTCGCCGTGGTCGGGGCGCGGCATCGCGACACGCGCAACGCGATGGTGGGCGAGGCGAGCACCTGGGCCAAGCTGCGGCGCGGGGCCGACCTCGTGAGCCACCCGCTCTGGGTGAGGAACGTGGCGCTCGGCGGCCGGCCGCTCACGTTCGGCAACCTCGAGAAGGCGGTCCCCGGAGCCGGCACGCCGGCCGACTTCAAGGACTGGGTCGACGCGCAGTTCGACCCGAGCGTGACCTGGGACGACATCGCCTGGGTCCGCGAGAACTGGAACGGGCGCCTGGTGGTCAAGGGCGTGCTCGATCCCGAGGACGCCCGCCGGGCCGCGGACGCCGGCGTGGACGGGCTGGTGGTGTCGAACCACGGCGGGCGCCAGCTCGACTCCGTGCCATCGACCGCACGCGCCCTCCCCGAGATCGCGGACGCGGTCGGCCACGAGGTGGAGGTGCTGGCCGACGGCGGCGTGCGCACCGGCCTCGACGTGGTGAAGATGATGGCGCTGGGAGCGCGCGCGGTGCTCGTCGGCCGCGCCTGGGCGTGGGCGGTCGCGGCCCGCGGCGAGGCGGGCGTGCGCCACGTGCTCCAGGTCATGGAGGCGGACATCGACACCGCACTCGGCCTCACCGGGCAGAACTCGGTCAGGGACCTCGACCGGTCGGCCCTCTACGTCGGGGCGGTCGCATAGGGTCACGGCCGCGATGACGTCGAGCTCCCTGCGCCGGCAGACGCCGGCGGCCGTCGTCGTAGCGGTCGCACTCATCGGAGCCCTAGTCCCGGCGCCACCGGCCCGCGCGGGCACGGAGCGCATCACCGGAGGGGCCTGGTCCTACTTCGGCGACCCCCGCGCGGTGTACGCGCACGGCCGCACCTTCGTGGGCTGGGCCTCGTCCGGGGGATTCGTGCAGGTGGGCTCGATCGACAAGAACGGGCGCGTTCGCCGGGCCACGCTCGACTTCATGGGCTCCGACGACCACAACGCGCCGAGCGTGATCGTCCGCCCCGACGGGCGGATCGTGGCGTTCTACGCGCCGCACGAGAACTATCTCGTGGCACCGTCGCGCAGGTACAGGATGTTCTTCCGCGTGACCCGCCGCCGCTACGACATCCGCTCGTGGGGCCCCGTGCACACGGTGCCGGGCAACACCGCGGCGCTGCCCGGCCAGCCCCAGCGCGGCGCCAACTATCCCAACCCGGTGCAGATGAAGAACGGGCAGGTCTGGCTGTTCTGGCGGGGCGGGAGCTGGTGGCCGAGCTTCTCGTCGACCACCGACCTCCAGCACTGGAAGCAGCCGCGCAACGTGGTCCGCGGCATCGCCGGCGAGCGGCCTTACGTCAAGTACGGGAGCGACGGCAAGAACGTGTACATGGCGTTCACGGAGGCGCACCCGAACAAGCGCCACACCTCCATCTACTTCCTGAGGATCGCGCAGGACGGGACGATCTACGACGACCGCGGGAAGCGGGTCGGAGACGTGACCCATGGCGCCGACTACCGCCGCGCCGGCGTGGTGTACCGCTACAGCCCGATCGGCGGCGACGCGTGGATCATGGACGTGGCGATCGGTCCCGACCGGGTTCCCACCGTCGTGTACGTCCGCAAGCCGCGGCACCAGCACCAGAGCCTGTACCGGTACGCGCGCTGGGAGGTCGACCACTGGGCGGACCGCCCGATCGTCCCTGCCGGGAAGGGCCGCGGCGGCGGCTTCTACATCGGCGGAGCCACGCTCGACCACGAGGACCCGAGCGTGGTGTACCTCTCGCGGCGGGAAGGCCACGCCCGCGCCGAGGTGGAGATCTGGAGGACCTCCGACGGCGGGCGGACCTGGTCCACCACGGCGCTCACGCACGGGTCCAAGACCAACAACTGGCGGCCGGTCAGCCCGCGCAACGACCCGAGCAACCGGGTCCTCTGGTTCAACGGGCGCTACGACAGCTTCCTCGACTTCGGCACCACGATCTTCGCGGCGGGCGACGGCCTCGGGGGGTAGCTACTCGACGCCGAGCTACGGGCGAACCGGGCCCTGCTGCCCAAGGGCCCCACTGGGCAGGGCGTATGCCCGGCTCGCGGAGCCCGAGCTACGACGCCGGCTCGCCGGATAGCCCTGCAGCCGCCCGGCCTCCTCGTCCCACAGCTTGAGGCGCAGCGCGCGGATGCCGCTGCGCACCGTGACCACCGGGGTCTGCGCGAACATCGGCTGCTCCTCGTGCGCCGCGCGCAGGCGGTAGTTCGGGATCTTGGCGCTGAGGTGGTGCACGTGGTGGTAGTTGGCGTTGCCCACGGCCCAGGCGAGCGCCGGCGGGAGCTTCAGGTACGAGCTGCCCTGCAGCGCGGCGAGCTCGAACCGCCACTCGTCCGCGGCCTGGTAGTAGGTGTCCTCGTACTGGTGCTGGATGTAGAGCATCCAGCCGGCCACGGCCCCGCCCGCCACGAGCGTCGTGCCCTGGATGAGCACGAACGTGCCCCAGCCCACGAGCGCGCTCCAGCCCACCGCCCAGCCGGCGAGCGCGAGGTTCGTGACCACCACGCTCAGGAGGATCCTGCGGGACATGCCGCGCTGCGGGAAGCGGCGCTCGAACAGGAACACGAGGCTGGGCCCGACGAGCAGCATCAGGAACGGGTTGCGGTAGGCGCGGTAATAGAGCCGGCGCGGCCGGGAGGCCCGCGCGTACTCGGCGCGGGTCATCGTGTAGATCTCGCCGGGCCCGCGCTCATCGAGATTGCCCGCGTGCGCGTGATGGAGGGCGTGCTGGCGCTGCCACCAGCGGTAGGGCGTGAACAGGAGGAAGCCGAGTAGGTAGCCCCAGCGGGTGTTGGCCGCGCGCGACTCGAACAGCGAGTTGTGGGTCAGGTCGTGGAAGAACGAGTACATCCGCACGAGGAACACGGTGGCCACGAGGCCGAGCACGACCGCGAGCCACGGGCCCGGCCGGACGACCGAGGCGGCCGCCCAGATGGCGAGGTACGGCAGGACCACGCCGGCGATCTGACCGAGGCTGCGGCGGCGGTCCACCTCCAGGTACGGCGCGAGGTCCCGCTTCCACGTCTTGCGGACGGGCACGTCCGCGGCTGGGGTTCCGGTGACCGGCGGCATCACGGAGCTTTTCGCTCCCGGCCGCGGTTCGGATCACCGGCCCCATCATCCGAGTAGCGTGCGGCATCCCAACCGACTGGAGTGGCGCATGAGCATCCTGGTTCGTTTTACGCCCGCGAATCTGACCGCGGACCAGTACGAGAACGTCAATCGACGACTCGCCGAGGGCGGTGACTCCGCGCCCGACGGCCGGGAGCTGCACGTCTGCTTCGGCAACGAGGGCGAGCTGCGGGTCAGCGAGGTGTGGGAGTCCGAGGAGAAGATGCAGGCCTTCGGCGAGCGCCTGATGCCGATCCTCGGAGAGTTCGGCATCGAGCAGGGCGCACCGCCCGAGATCCTGCCGGTGGTGAACTTCGAATCCCCGTAGGCACCGCTTCGTCGTCGGAGCTTGGGGAGCTAGCGCGGAAGAGGCGCGTTGGCCCCTGAGCCAAGCACGAACCAGACCGCGAGCACCAGCACGAGCGCCACCGTCTGCCACACGATCAGCCGCTCCGGCAGGTCATAGCCGTCGTCTCCGAGTCCCCGGTGCTCCAGCAGGTGGCGCCGCCGCCCATCCATGGCGCGCAGCAGGAGCAGTGCCAGGCTCGCCGTGAGCCCGTAGCCGAGCAGCGCGGTGACCAGCGCCAGCGCCGGCCCCTCGGCCTCCACCTGTGCCGCGACCCAGAACCAGGCCAGCGGGAGCACGGTGTACACCGAGAGGGCCATCAGAGCCTCGGCCAGCAGCCACGCCTCGCTCAGCCAGGCCCGGCCCGCGGATTGCAGCCGGTCCGAACGCACGCGCCTACGCGGGCTCGGGCAGCAGCCGGTCGACCAGCTCGAGGGCGGGACGACCCTCGAACAGGGGCAGCATGTCGGGGCGGTAGAGGATCAGCGCGAGGCTCGGCGCGACCATGAAGTCGGCGGCGTTCAGCCGCTCGCCGCCGAGCACGCCGTCGGCGATCAGGGCGTCGATGCGGTCGAGCATCCCGGGAAGCTCGGCGAGGAGCTTGGCCTCCGCGCTTCCCCCGGCCGCGAAGACGGTCCGGCCGATCCACGGCACGATCAGGCGTCGCGCGAGTGCCTGGGAGTAGAGGAGGTAGCCCATCCGGCCGTCGGCGCACACGCGCGCGGCCCCCGCGGGGTTGCTCACCGCCCACGCCAGGGCGAACCGGCGGGCGGCCATCTGCAGCGTCTCGTTTCCCCAGCGCTCGACCTCCTCGACGGCCCGCCGGTCGCCCGGATCGGCGGGGTACAGCGGCGGGTCCGGGTGACGATCGTCGAGGAAGCGCGCGATCTGACGGTTGGTCGAGATCCGCCGGCGGCCGGCCGCGAGCGCCGGCACGGTGCCGAGGCGATCGCCGAAGCGGATCCCCGGCGTGCGCCGTGTGCCGGCGGCGCGCGTCTCGCCGCCCGCGTCGAATCCGTGCAGCCGCGCCACCACCGGATGCGTGAGGGTGACCACGTCGACGCGCCGGTAGGGCACGCGCTTGTGCTCGAGCATGAGCATTGCCGAGCGGCAGGCGTGCGAACCGGGAATGACGTAGAGCTTGTACATACTGACCGTTCAGTCGGTATACTACCCGAATGGCCGCAACCGTGAAACGCCGCCGCGTCGATCGGCGCACGCGAGCCGCTCGCTCGCAGGGCGGCGAGGGTCGCGACGAGCTCCTGACGGCGGCGCTGCGGGTCTTCGCCCGCCGCGGCTACCGGGAGGCGGGCGTCGACGAGATCGCCGCCGAGGCGGGCTACTCGAAGGGGGCCCTCTACTGGCACTTCTCCGGCAAGGAGGAGCTCCTCCAGACGCTGCTCGAGGAGCGCATCGACGCACCCCTGCGCGCGATGGTCGCGCTGCTCGAATCCGCGCCGCCCGAACGTGACATGTCGGTGGAGGCGAGCCGGGAGTTCGCGCGGCGGCTCAGCACGGAGCGCGACGCCGTCCTGATCGAGCGCGAGTACTGGAGCCTGGCGCTCCGCGATCCTGAGCTGCGCGCCCGCTACGCCAAGCGCCAGACGCAGCTGCGCACCGCTATGGCCGGCGCGCTGGAGAAGCGCGCGCGCCACCTCGGCACGCCCGCCCTCGCGATGCCCGCGGAGGACGTCGCCCGCGTGGTGATGAGCATCATCGGCGGCCTCTCGGTCGACGAGCTGATCGAGCCGGGGTCGATCTCCCCGGACCTGCTGGGCGAAACGCTCGCCCTGATCTACGCCGGGCTGACGGCGCGCGCGCAGCGGCCGCCCGCCTAGCCCTCTCCCCCACGCGCTGAGCAGAGCGAGCCCGCGCGCCCCTACTCGTGCGACACTCCCGCGATCGTGGCCAACGGGGCGAAGGCACTGCTGCGCACTCTGGTGGACGCCGGGGTCACCACGTGCTTCACCAACCCGGGCACCTCGGAGATGCACTTCGTTGCGGCCCTCGACTCGGTGCCCGAGATGCGTGCGGTCCTGGCGCTGTTCGAGGGGGTCGCCACCGGCGCCGCGGACGGGTACGCGCGCATGGCGGACCGTCCGGGGGCCACGCTGCTGCACCTCGGGTCCGGCCTCGGCAACGGCCTCGCCAACCTCCACAACGCGCGCAAGGGCAGGGTCCCGATCGTCAACATCGTGGGCGATCACGCCACCCACCACACGAAGTACGACGCTCAGCTCCAGTCGGACATCGAGACGGTGGCGCGCAACGTGTCGAGCTGGGTGCGCACGTCCCAGAGCACCACGGAGCTGGCGCGCGACGCCGCGGAGGCGATCGTCGCGGCCCAGGGCCCTCCGGGTCAGGTGGCCACGCTCATCCTGCCCGCCGACGTGTCGTGGTCCGAAGGCGCCGAACCGGCGCCTCCCCCCCAGCTCGCGGCCCCGCCGGTCGCGCCGGACGACGTGGTCGAGGAGGCGGTGCGGGCGCTGCGCGGCCGCGGCGACACCGCCATCCTGCTCGGCGGACGGGCGCTGCGCGAGCCGGCGCTGGTGGCGGCCGGCCGGGTGGCGGCCGCCACGGGCGCGCAGCTGCTCGGCGAGGTCTTCCCCACTCGCCTGGAGCGAGGCGCGGGGCTCCCTCCGATCGAGCGCATCGCGTACCTGGCCGAGATCGCGTCGGTCCAGCTCGGCGGGCTCAAGCACCTGATCCTCGTGGACGCGAAGGCCCCCGTCTCGTTCTTCGCCTACCCGGGCAAGAAGAGCTACCTCGTGCCCGACGGGTGCGAGGTACACGAGCTCGCGGCGCCCGACCAGGACGCGGTCGGCAGCCTCGAGGCGCTCGTGGAGGCGCTCGGCGCGGGCACCGCCGAGCCCGCCCGGCAGGAGGCGTCGAGACCCGAGCGTCCCACCGGAGAGCTGGACGCGGACAAGGTCTGTCAGGCGATCGGCGCCCTGCTCCCTGAGGGTGCGATCGTCTCCGACGAGTCGCAGACCTCGGGCGTGACGCTCGCCACCCATACCGCGGGCGCACCGCGCCACGACGTGCTGGCTCTCACCGGCGGGGCGATCGGGCAGGGGCTTCCGGTGGCGGTGGGCGCGGCGATCGCCTGCCCCGGCCGCCCGGTGCTCGCGCTCGAGGGCGAGGGCTCCGCGATGTACACGATCCAGTCGCTGTGGACGATGGCGCGCGAGCAGCTCGACGTGACGGCCGTCATCTTCAACAACCGCTCCTACGCGATTCTCAACATCGAGCTCGAACGCGTGGGCGCGGAGCGGCCGGGCCCGCGCGCCAAGGCCCAGCTGGACCTCGCCGGGCCGGACCTCGACTTCGTGCAGATCGCGAGCGGGCTCGGCGTGCCGGCCGTGCGCACGGAGACCGGCGAGACCTTCGCGGCCGCGCTGGAGCTCGCCCTCGCCGAGCCGGGGCCCCACCTCATCGAGGCCGTCGTCCCGAGCGTCTACAGCGGGCTCAAGCTCCGCGCCATGCCCCACGCGCTCAATGCGCTCGGCAAGCTGCCGCGGCCGGTGGCGAAGGCCGCCAAGTCGCGCTTCTATCCCTGAGCTGCCCGCGCCTGTAGGGTCAGTCTGTCTTCCAACGCAGAGGAGCAGCGCAATGGCCTATGGCGTCGTTCATCAGTTCGCTGGTGCCACCGAGGAGCAGTACCGGGCGTCGATCGCGGCCGTGCATCCGAGCGACGGGAGCCTGCCCGAGGGCCAGGTGTTCCACGCAGCCGGCCCCTCGGCCGACGGGTGGACGATCGTGGCGATCCATGACTCGAAGGAGAGTTGGGAGCGCTTCCGCGACGGGACCCTGATGCCCAAGATGCAGGCGGGGATCGACGGCGGCTTCACGGCGCCGCCCCAGCAGACGGAGTTCGAGGTTCGCAACCAGGCCTCGGCCTGACGACCTGAGTAAGGGAGCGAAGCTCCGCCGCGGTGGCTAGCCCGGCGGCTGGGGTGACTGCGGCAGCTTGGCCGCGCCGCGCTTGGTAACCGGCGCGGACGGCGGCGGCACGACCGGCCCGATGTCCCCGTCGGGCGCCTCGTCGAGGTCCACGATCACCGGGGCGTGGTCACTCGGCCCGCGGCCCTTGCGCGCCTGCCGGTCCACCCACGCCGCCCGGACGCGGTCCGCCACCGGGCCGCCGGCCAGGACCAGGTCGATCCGCATCCCGAGGTCCTGGTGGAACATCCCCGCGCGGTAGTCCCAGTAGGTGAACACGCGCTCGCCGGGCCAGCGATCGCGCACCACGTCGCGCAGGCCGAGCGCCTGCAGCTCCGCCAGCGCCGCCCGCTCGGGCGGCGTCACGTGGGTCTCGCCGATGTAGGCGTCCGGATCGAACACGTCGTCGTCGGCCGGCGCGATGTTCACGTCGCCGCACACCACCGTCGCATCCGGGCCGGCGGCGACCAGCTCGCGCAGCGAGGCGAGCCAGGCGAGCTTGTACCGATAGTGCTCGGAGTCCGGCTCGCGCCCGTTCGGCACGTAGACCGACACCACCCGGATCCCGCCGCAGGTGGCGGAAACGGCACGCGCCTCCGGATCGGGGAAGCCCGGTGCGCCGGGGATCCCCGCCACCACGTCGTCGAGCCCCACGCGCGAGAGGATCGCCACCCCGTTCCACGACGGCTCGCCGTGAAGCGCGGCCTCATAGCCGCGGGCGGCCAGCTCGTCACCGAGCAGGTCAGTGAACGCGTCGTCCGCGAGCTTGGTCTCCTGGAGGCAGACCACGTCCGGACGCCGTTCGTCCAGCCAGGGCAGGAGTCGCGGAGCGCGCTGCTTGACCGAGTTGACGTTCCAGGTCGCGAGGCGCACGGGCACCACGCTACATAGGACGTAGCGGTCGGGGAACGGAACGACAGGAGGGCGGGGACTCGCCCCGCCCTCGCACCGACACTCATGTACCGGCCTAGAAGACGATGATCTCGCCGCCCTGGTCGGGAGTCGGGCAGTTGTACCCGTTGTGCTTGCCGCTGTTGTCGTTCTTGCAGTCCCCGTGATTGGCGTCCACGAGCTTGTGGGCGCCTGAAGCTGAGCTGGTAGCGACCACGGGGGATCCGACTGTCAGCATCGCGGCGGCGACAAGGGAAACGAAGACCCGCTTCGCCGAGCGAGAGGCTGTGGTTGAACGGTGCGTCATTTTCAGGGGACTCCTTATCTCAACCCGAGACAGCTCGGCTTGACGAGTTTGAGAGCCGGCAGCCGGGCTGTCTCGCCCTTCAGACGAGACCCCTTGCTTTGCGTCCCCGCCTCGCGGCGGGTTTGCCCTGAACATCAGCTCGTGGGTGTGCGACTCGGACGCACCGCGTGCGGGCTTGAGCCAACTGGACGAACGTACCCCTCGCCGGAAGGGCGGGGCTAGCCCGGGGCGATTACCGCGATGCCCTGCGGTTGCGTGGTCTTCGACACGGGCAGCTTGGTCGGCGACGCCGTGTTGAGCTCGGTCAGCTTGCCGTCGGAGCCGATGCTCATCACGTGCGCGGTGTTGCCCTCCCCTTCCGGGACCTTCGGGGTGTCCCGGGGCGTGATGCCGAACAGGTACTTGTCGTCCGGGCTCAGTTGAATGTTCCAGGGGTTTCCGGGCGTCAGGTAGGAGAGCGTCTGGATCTGCTTGGGCTTGGTCGGGTTGCTGATGTCGAACGCCGTGATGTTGTTCGTGTCGGCGTTCGACGTGTAGAGCCAGTGGCCGTCCTTCGTGATCTGGATCCAGCACGGCAGGTAGGCGCCCTGCACCGGGACCGAGCTGACGAACGTCAGCCCGCCCGTATTCGGGTCGAACGAGTAGACGGCCAGCGCCGGGATCGTGGGCAGCCCCATGTAGACCAGGTTCTTGGTCGGGTGCGTGGCCACGCCGAGCGCGAACTCCTTGGCCGGGTCGAAGCCCTGGCCGAACGCCTGGGCCGGCGGGTCGTACGGGGAACCGGGCGCCTGAGTGAGAGCGCCTTTCTTGCTCACCGTGAAGCTGCGGATCGGACCTGACTCCTCGGTCCCGAACGCCACGCCGCCCCTGGCCGGAACGGATGCGTCGGTGGGCGACGATCCGGGCTTGGCGTCGATGCTCGACCCGGGCACCGCCGTGAGCTTGCCATCGGATCCGACGGTGAAGGTCGTGTAGTTCGGCGCCACGCTCTTGAGGTCGCGGACGCCGTCCTGCGCCTTGTTCGCCACGACCAGGATGTTCCCGGACAGGCCGAGGCTCGACGGCGCCTTCCCGTTGGACGAGAACGGCGACCCGGCGACCGGCTTCAGGCCGCCGTTCGACTGGATGCCGAAGACGGCGATCGTGTCCGACCCCTGGTTCACGGCGAACAGCAGCGTGTGCTTCTCGTTGACGATCACCTGGTCGTTCGCGTCGAGCACGCCCGAGTCGGTCAGGTCGGTGGACCCGGAGCCGCCGGTCGTGCACTGCGACATGGCGAGCGGCTTGAGCGTGCCCGCCTCGTGCGGAATCAGGATCACGCTGTTCTTGCCGTCCGCTGCGACATTCGACTCCACGTACGAAACGTAGGCCACGTTCCCGTCCTTGCCGATGTTCGCGCCGCAGTCGGCCGCGACGGAGGAGCCGGCGGTTCCCTTGCTGCTCTTGTCATCCGACCTGGTCACCACGACCACGACGGCTGCCGCGACCAGCGCCAGCACCACCAGGCCGAGGAGGATCCCTCCCCGCCGGCGGCGGCCACGGCCGTAGGAGGCGTCTGCGCCAGGCCCCCCGGCGAACCGCGGTACCGGATCGCCGCCGGCCTGTGGCGGCCGAGCGGGAGGTGCCGCCGCAGGCGCCGGGGGCGCCGGGGGCGCCGGGGGCGCCGCGGTGTCGAGCTGGATCACGGTGTTCCCGACGGTGATCTGGTCGCCGGGCGAGAGAACATGCGGGCCGGTCAGCCGCCGGCCGCCCACGAGCGTCCCGTTCGTGGAACCCAGGTCCTCGACGATCACCTGGCCCTGATCGGTTTGCCGAAACCGGGCGTGCCGGCGCGAGATCTTGGGATCGCCCGCGAGGTTGCCCATCCCGGTCTCACCCCGGCCGACGATGAAATCGCCACGGAGCGGAATCTGAGTCCCCGCCCCGGCGCCCCTGACGATCCTGAGACTCTCCCCGGCCATCGGCCGCGGACCCTAACCGCACCCCGAACGGGACGCAAGCGGCGGCCCTATCCAAGCGGCACCACGCGCGTCGAGCGCCCGGCGACCCTGATCGTGCGCGCTCGCGACCGGCCGCTCGCGCGCACGACGGTGTAGTCGGGATGGCGGACGTAGGTCGGCAGGTAGCGCACGCGCTTGGCCCGCACGCCCGTGGCCCCCACGCGCAGGTCGAGGAGCGCGATGAGCCCGTCCTGGGAGGCGGCCGGGCAGCACGCCGCGCTCTGGCCCGAGATCAGGTTGCCCTCGCCGAAAACCACCGGCTTGCCGTGCATCCAGCGGATCGGCTGGACCACGTGTACGTGCTGCCCGACCACGGCCGTGATGAGCTTCGAGCGGGTCAGAGCATCTGCCAGGGACCGCTGCGCGCGGCTCGGGGAGCTGCGGTACTCGTCGCCCCAGTGGAGGTTCACGATCACGGCGTCGGCACCCGCCCGCCGGGCGCGCCGGGCCTCACGCAGGATCCGGCGCGGGCCGGCCATGTTGAGTGTCCACGGATGCGGTACCCGCTGGCCGTTGGTGAGCGCCGTGTACGCCAGGAAAGCCACCTTCACGCCCCGCGCCTTCAGGATCGTGGGCCTGAGCGACTCCGACCGCCTCCGGTAGGAACCAGCGCGCCGCACCCCGGCGTGCTTGAGGGCGGCGAGCGTGGTGTCCACTCCGCGCTGCCCTGCGTCGAGCGTGTGATTCGACGCCGTGCTGCACGCGTCCCACCCCGTGGCGCGGATGGCCGCGGCGAGCGCGACCGGAGTGCGAAAGCTCGGGTAGCTCCGCGGCGGTCCGGGTGTGAGTGGAGTCTCCACATGGCAGAGCGCGAGGTCCGCGTGGGCGATCAGCGGCCGGATATTCCTGAACATCGGGCGGAAGTCGTAGCGACGGCCGCCTCCGTAGGCCAGCGCGCGCCGGAACACCGGCGTGTGGATCAGGAAGTCGCCGCTGGCGGCGACCGTCAGCCGCGTGCCCTTGGGAGGCAGCCCGGCCGAGCTCGACGGGAACGCGAGCCCCACGCCGACGGCGGCAACGGCGAATCGTGCTGCGCGGCCCACTGGCGAAGGGTAGGTCCGCCGCGCTTGGGGGGACACCAACCCGGCACCCGTACTCCACGCAAGATCGAGCGTGGATAGGGTGGGCGGCCCCGAGCAGGAAGGCCCTCATGAGCTTGGTAATTCGGTTCTCGCCCCCGTCGTTGACAGCAGAGCAGTACGACGAAGT
>JAXDJC010000222.1:0-16268 GCA_034663685.1 Thermoleophilaceae bacterium | reverse complement strand
ACCACGGCAAGACGACGCTTACTGCCGCCATTACAAAGGTCCTGTCGGACACCTACGGTGGCCAGGCTCGCAGCTTCGAGGAGATCGACAACGCTCCGGAGGAGAAGGAGCGCGGGATCACGATCGCCACCTCGCACGTGGAGTACGAGACGGAGAACCGTCACTACGCCCACGTCGACTGCCCCGGTCACGCCGACTACATCAAGAACATGATCACCGGCGCCGCGCAGATGGACGGCGCGATCCTGGTGGTCTCGGCCGCCGACGGCCCCATGCCGCAGACCCGCGAGCACATCCTGCTCGCCCGTCAGGTCGGCGTGCCCTACATCGTGGTCTTCCTCAACAAGGTCGACATGGTCGACGACGACGAGCTCCTCGAGCTCGTCGAGGTCGAGGTCCGCGACCTGCTGAACGAGTACGACTTCCCGGGCGACGACATCCCGTTCGTCACCGGCTCGGCGCTCAAGGCGCTCGAGGGCGAGGAGGAGTACACGTCCAAGATCATCGAGCTCGCCGGGCACCTGGACACCTACATCCCGGAGCCCGAGCGCCCGCTCGACCGCCCATTCCTGATGCCGGTCGAGGACGTCTTCTCGATCACCGGCCGCGGCACGGTCGCCACCGGGCGCATCGAGCAGGGCATCGTCAAGACCGGCGAGGAGGTCGAGATCGTCGGCATCACCGAGCAGGTGGACAAGACGATCGTGACCGGCGTCGAGATGTTCCGCAAGCTGCTCGACGAGGGGCAGGCCGGCGACAACGTGGGCTGCCTGCTCCGCGGCACCAAGCGTGAGGAGATCCAGCGCGGCCAGGTGCTCTGCAAGCCGGGCTCGATCACGCCGCACACCAAGTTCAAGGCCGAGGTCTACTGCCTCAAGAAGGAGGAGGGTGGCCGCCACACCCCGTTCTTCAACGGCTACCGGCCGCAGTTCTACTTCCGTACGACGGACGTGACCGGCGTCGCGAACCTCCCCGAGGGGACCGAGATGGTCATGCCCGGCGACAACGTTCAGATGCAGATCGAGCTGATCCAGCCGATCGCGATGGATCAGGGCCTGCGCTTCGCCATCCGCGAGGGCGGCCGCACGGTGGGCTCGGGGGTGGTCACCGAGATCGTCGAGTAGTCCCCAAGCAGCCATAGCGCTGCAGGACAGAGGGGGCGGGCTCCAACGGGGTCCGCCCTCGCCACGTCCGTAGGGGTCGATCACAGAACACCATGGCTTCGTTGACTCAGAACAAGATCCGGATCCGCCTCAAGGCGTACGACACCTCCTCGATCGAGCAGGCTGCTCGCGAGATCGTCGAGACGGCGGCCCGGACCGGCGCGACCGTCTCCGGCCCTGTCCCGCTCCCCACGGAGAAGAACGTGTACTGCGTGATCCGCAGCCCGTTCAAGGACAAGGACTCGCGCGAGCACTTCGAGATCCGCACGCACAAGCGGCTGATCGACATCCTCCAGCCCACCCCGAAGACCGTCGACTCGCTCCAGCGACTCGACCACCTCCCGTCGGGCGTGGACATCCAGATTCAGCTCGTTTAGCGTGCCCGCGCTGCTCGGCAGAAAGCTCGGGATGACCCAGTTCTTCGCTGAGGACGGGAAGGTCGAGCGCGTGACGGTCGTTCA
This sequence comes from Thermoleophilaceae bacterium, assembly GCA_034663685.1. Taxonomy (GTDB): domain Bacteria; phylum Actinomycetota; class Thermoleophilia; order Solirubrobacterales; family Thermoleophilaceae; genus AC-37. The sequence continues at coordinate 14,644 of JAXDJC010000222.1, read as the reverse complement.
GGCGGGCCCGTGCCACGTGACCGGCATCCGCACGGTGGACCGCGACGGCTACGAGGCCGTTCAGCTCGCCTACGGCGACATCAAGGAGAAGAACCTCACGAAGGCCGAGCGCGGCCACCTCGCCAAGGCCGACGCCCCGCCGCTGCGGCGCGTCACGGAGTTCCGCAACGAGGCCGGCGAGCTCACCGTGGGCGAGACCGTGAGCGTCGAGGTCTTCGAGAAGGGCGACCGCGTCAAGGTGTCCGGCACCTCCAAGGGCAAGGGCTTCCAGGGCACGATCAAGCGCCACAACTTCTCGCGCGGCCCGGCCAGCCACGGCTCGCACAACGTGCGCGCCCCCGGCTCGATCGGCGCCTCGGCCACCCCCTCGCGCGTGTTCAAGGGCATCCGCGGCCCGGGCCAGATGGGCAACAGGCGCGCGACCCAGAAGGGGATCGAGGTCGTGGACGTGCGGCCTGACGAGAACCTGCTCCTGCTGCGCGGCTCGGTGCCGGGCCCGCGCGGTCAGATCGTCGAGATCAGGACCGACAGATAGATGACCGCCCCCCGACCCCCGCACCCCCGGATGCTGCTGCAAACCTTCGCTGGACCTGCGTCCTCGGGCTCGCCCATGGCTAGCGACATGGGCTTCACCCTGCGTCCTTGGCCAGCTCGGTTTTCGCGGCCTCGGCGGCACGCGGGCCAGGGGGCGATCATCTAGATGGCGACTCCGAAGGCTCCATATCTCGGCACCAAGACGGGCAAGGTTGACCTCGACGCCGTCGCGTTCGGCGAGGAGTTCCACATGACCGTGGTCCACGAGACCGTGCGCGCCGAGCTCAACGCCCGCCGCCGCGGCACCGCCTCCACGCGTACGCGCGGCGAGGTGGCCATGACCACCGCCAAGGCCTTCCGCCAGAAGGGCACCGGCCGCGCCCGCGCCGGCGCGCTCTCCACCCCCCAGCGCACGGGCGGCGGCGTGGCCTTCGGGCCCAAGCCGCGTGGCTACAGCGTCAAGGTCAACCGCAAGGCGCGCCGCCGCGCGCTCCGCGCCGCGCTCACCCTGCACGCCGAGCGCGGCACGATCGCGATCGTGGACGTCGACGGGTTCGACGCGCCCTCCACCAAGACGGCCGCGGAGGGCCTCGCCGGGTTCGGCGACGGCCGCGCGCTGGTCGTGCTGGCCCGCGATGGCGAGGAGAACGCCGTCAAGAGCTTCCGCAACCTCACCGGCGTCGACGTGGTGCCGAGCGACAACGTGGCCGTGGCCGACATCGTGCGCGCCACGCGCCTGGTGCTCTCGCCGTCGGCGCTCGAGCGGCTCACCGCGATCGCGCAGCCGCCCACGGCGTCCTCGCACGCCCAGCGCCAGGCCGAGCAGGAGGCCTCCGCGTGAACGCCCGCTCCGTGCTGATCCGCCCGATCGTGTCCGAGAAGAGCTACGCCCTGCTCGCGGCCAACAAGTACACGTTCCGCGTCCACTACGACGCCCACAAGACCCAGATCCGCCAGGCGGTGGAGGAGATCTTCGGCGTGCGCGTGCTCGACGTGCAGACGATGACGGTCAAGCCCAAGCCCAAGCGCCGCGGCTGGGCGTCCGGTCAGACCCGCCGCTGGAAGAAGGCGATCGTGAAGCTGCACGAGGAAGACAGCATCGAACTCTTCGAAGGCCAGGAGCTCGCCGAATGATCCTGCAAACCTTCGCATCCCGGCGTCCTCGGGTCTCGCCATGTGTTCACATGGCTTCAACCCTGCGTCCTCGGCCTGCTCGGTTTTCGGATCATCGATCGAGCTCCTACGGAGCTGCCGAGTAATGCCGCTCAAGCGCTACAAGCCCACCAGTCCCGGGCGGCGGTTCGCCACCTTCCAGGACAACTCCGAGGTGACCAAGAAGGAGCCGGAGAAGCGGCTAACCGAGGGCCTCAAGAAGAGCGGCGGGCGCAACACGCACGGCCGGATCACCTCGCGCCACCGCGGCGGCGGGGCCAAGCGCCGCTACCGCAAGGTCGACTTCAAGCGCCGCAAGGACGGCGTGCCCGGGCGCGTGGCCGCGATCGAGTACGACCCGAACCGGAGCGCCTACATCGCGCTGGTCAACTACGCCGACGGCGAGAAGGCCTACATCCTCGCGCCGTCGCGGCTGCGGGTGGGCTCCACCGTCGTCTCCGGCCCCGGCGCCGAGATCCAGCCGGGCAACTGCCTGCCGCTGCGCTCGATCCCCACCGGCACCACGATCCACAACGTCGAGCTCACGCCCGGCCGCGGCGGTCAGATGGGCCGCTCCGCCGGCGCCGCGATCCAGCTGATGGCCAAGGAGGGCGGCCGCGCCACGCTGCGGCTCCCGTCCGGCGAGATGCGCACCGTCCCGATCGAGTGCCGCGCGAGCATCGGTGCGATCGGCAACGCAGACCATCAGAACATCTCGGTGGGCAAGGCCGGCCGCAGCCGCCACAAGGGCATCCGCCCGCAGACGCGCGGCACGGCCATGAACCCCGTGGACCATCCCCACGGCGGCGGCGAGGGCTCCACCACGCCGGGCCGGCATCCGGTCACCCCGTGGGGCGTGCCCACGCTCGGCTACCCGACTCGCAAGAAGCGCAAGGACTCCGACCGCTACATCATCCGCCGCAGACGGCGCGGAAAGGGCAAGCGATGAGCCGTTCTTCCAAGAAGGGGCCGTGGGTCGAGGAGCGCCTGCTCGGGCGCGTCGAGTCGATGAACTCGAGCGGCAACAAGCAGATGATCAAGACCTGGTCGCGCGCCTCCACGATCTTCCCGGAGATGGTGGGCCACACCATCGCCGTTCATGACGGTCGCAAGCACGTGCCCGTGTTCATCTCGGAGTCGATGGTCGGGCACAAGCTCGGCGAGTTCGCTCCCACGCGCCTGTTCCGCGGCCACGCGGGCGGCGACAAGGCGAGGATGCGTTGAGCGACGAGGAGCGCAAGGAGCGGATCGACGAGCCGGCCGCCGACGGCGTGGAGGAGGCGGCCGAGGAGTCCAAGGCCGCCGCCGCCGAGGAGAAGGCCAAGCCCAAGCCCAAGCCCAAGCCGCGCCGGCGCAGGAAGGCCGAGCCAAAGGCCGACGCCGGCGAGTCCTCCGAGGCCGATGCCGAGGACGCCAAGCAGGACGCCGCCGAGGAGGACGCCGAGGCCGAGGCCGCGGAGGCTGACGGCGAGCCGCCCGCCGAGGACGAGAAGGCGCGCCCAAAGCGCCGCCGCCGCGGGGCCGCCGAGGTCACCGCGGGCCGCAAGAAGCCGGCCCGCCGCCGCTCGCCCGAGGAGATCGTGACCGTGCGGGCCAAGGCCAAGTACGTGCGCACCGCGCCGCGCAAGGCGCGCCTCGTGATCGACCACATTCGCGGCAAGCCGGTCGAGCAGGCGCGTGCTTTACTCCTCACCACGCCGCGCGCGGCTTCGCGGGACGTCCTGAAGCTCCTGGACTCCGCAATCGCCAACGCGGAGAACAACCACGAACTGGTCGCCGACGAGCTCGTGGTGGGCAAGGCCTACGTAGACGAAGGCCCCACGCTCAAGCGCTTCCGCCCGCGCGCACAGGGGCGGGCCACACGAATTCGCAAGCGGACCTCTCACATGACGATCGAGCTCACGAACACCAACACCAACGGGGACGGGTAGCCGGCCATGGGTCACAAGGTCCGCCCCGAGATCCTGCGCGTCGGCTACATCCATGACTGGAAGTCGACCTGGTTCAACGAGAAGGAGTTCTCGGACTACCTGATCGAGGACGTCCACATCCGCGATCACATCGAGAACAAGCTCGCGCACGCCGGCCTCTCGGACATCACGATCCGCAAGGACACGAACGAGGTCGAGGTCAACATCAACACCGCGCGGCCCGGCATCGTGATCGGCAAGTCGGGCAGCGAGGTGGACGCGCTCCGCCGCGAGCTCCATCGCATGACCGGCAAGTCGGTCAAGGTCAACATCCTCGAGATCAAGCGCCCCGAGCTCGACTCCAAGCTCGTGGCCCAGTCGGTGGGCGAGCAGCTCCAGAACCGCGTGGCCTTCCGCCGCGCGATGAAGCGTGCGCTCACCTCCGCCATGCGCTCGGGCGCGAAGGGCGTGAAGATCCAGGTCTCCGGCCGCCTCGGCGGCGCCGAGATGGCCCGCACCGAGGGCTACTCCGACGGCCGCGTGCCGCTCCACACGCTGCGCGCGGACATCGACTTCGGCTTCTACGAGGCCCGCACCACCTTCGGCCGGATCGGCGTGAAGGTCTGGATCAACAAGGGCGAGATCATGCCCTCCGGCTTCGCGCAGGACCTCACCGAGATCGAGGCGCCCCAGCAGGCGCGCGTGGGAAGCGGCGGCCCGGGTGGCCGTGGCGGCCCCGGCGGTCGCGGCGGTCCCGGCGGCGGCGGTCGCGGCCCGGGTGGGCCCGGCGGCCGCGGCGGCGGTCCCGGCGGGCGTGGAGGCGGACCCGGCGGTCGCGGCGGCGGCCCTGGCGGCCGTGGCGGCGGACCCGGTGGACGCGGCGGCGGCAGCGGTGGTGGCGGCAGCGGCGGCGGCGGCGGTCGCGGACCGGGCGGTCCCGGTGGACGCGGCGGTGGCGGCGGGCGTGGGCCCGGCGGTCCAAGCCGTGGCGGCCAGGGCTCACAGCCCGGCGGCGCCCAGGGTGGCTCGAGCGGCACCAACCCCAACCGCGGGGCGAGCTGAGCATGCTCCAGCCGAAGCGCGTAAAGCACCGCAAGCAGCACAGGGGCCGCAGGGCCGGCTACGCCAAGGGCGGGACCACGGTCGCGTTCGGCGAGTACGGCCTGAAGACCCTCGACCGCGGCTGGGTCACCAACCGCCAGATCGAGGCAGCCCGGATCGCCATGACGCGCAAGATCAAGCGCGGCGGCAAGGTCTGGATCAACATCTTCCCCGACAAGCCCGTCACCCAGAAGCCGGCCGAGACCCGCATGGGCTCCGGCAAGGGCTCGCCCGAGGGCTGGGTCGCGGTGGTCAAGCCCGGCCGCGTGATGTTCGAGCTGGCCGGCGTGCCGGAGGATCTCGCACGCGAGGCCATGCGGCTGGCCGGGCACAAGCTCCCGGTGCGCACCAAGTTCGTGATGCGTGAGGGGCAGGGACCGCAGTGAAGGCCGCCGAGGTGCACGACATGGCCGACGACCAGCTGGCCGAGTTCGTCCAGCGTTCGCGCACGGAGGTCTTCAACCTGCGCTTCCAGCACGCCACCGGGCAGCTCGAGAACACGACCCGCATGTCCCAGGCCAAGCGCGACCTCGCGCGCGGGCTCACGATCGCGCGCCAGCGCGGCGTGGACGTGGAGGCAGAACTGAGGAGGCTGCGCGCAGATGCCTGACGAGGCCACCATCCAGAAGCACGTCGAGGAGCGCGAGCAGCGCCGGCGCAAGCTCGCCGAGCAGCGCAAGCGGCGGCGGGCCAAGGAGCGCGAGAAGCGCGCCGCCGCGCGTGCCGCCGCGCCGCCCGTCGAGACGCCCGACGCCAAGGAGCACGGGCCCGGCCGCCCCAAGGTGCGGCAGGGCGTCGTGATCTCCGACAAGGCCGACAAGACGATCACGGTGCGGATCGACATCACGCGCCGTCACCGGACCTACAAGAAGATCGTGCGCCATTCGACCACGCTGCACGCCCACGACGAGTCGAACGACGCTCACGCGGGCGACACGGTGCGGATCGTGGAGAGCCGGCCGCTCAGCCGCCTCAAGCGCTGGCGCCTGGTCGAGGTCGTCGAGAGGGCTCGTTGATCCAGGCCGAGACACGACTTCGCGTGGCCGACAACACCGGCGCCCGCGAGATCCTCTGCATCCGCGTGCGCGGCGGCTCGCACCGCCGCTACGCCGGCGTGGGCGACATCATCGTGGCCACCGTCAAGCAGGCCACCCCGCACGGCTCGGTCCGCAAGGGCGAGGTGGTGAGCGCGGTGGTGGTCCGCACGCGCAAGCAGTTCGGCCGCGACGACGGCACCTACATCGCCTTCGACGAGAACGCCGCCGTGCTGATCGACCCGCAGAACAACCCGCGCGGCACGCGCGTGTTCGGCCCCGTCGCGCGCGAGCTGCGCGACCGCAACTTCATGAAGATCGTCTCCCTCGCCCCCGAGGTGCTCTGAGCATGCCCGCCCGCATCCGCAAGGAGGACGTGGTCAAGGTCATCTCCGGCAAGGACAAGGGGAAGACCGGCCGCGTGCTGCGCGTCGAGCCCAAGAAGAACCGCGTGTTCGTGGAGGGCATGAACATCCAGAAGCGCCACACGCGGCCGCGCGCGATCCGCGACACCCAGAAGGGCGGTCAGATCGGCGGCGTGGTGGAGAAGGAGGGCCCGATTCACATCTCCAACGTGATGCCGCTCGATCCCAAGGACGGCTCGGCCACCCGCGTGGGCTCCACGATCGAGGAGGACGGCCGGCGCGTGCGCGTCGGCAAGCGATCCGGGACGGCGTTCGAGTAATGCCCACCGCCGAGGCCAAGATCGTGCCGCGCTTCAAGCGCCAGTACCAGGAGGAGATCCGCCCCGCGCTGATCGAGCGCTTCGCCTACTCCAGCCCGATGCAGGCGCCGCGCATCCTCAAGATCACCGTGAACATGGGCGTGGGCGACGCCAAGCAGGACTCGAACATGCTCGAGGCCGCGCAGGAGCAGCTCGGCACCATCACGGGCCAGAAGCCGAACATCCGCCGCGCCCGCAAGTCGATCGCCAACTTCAAGCTGCGCGAGCAGATGCCGGTCGGCGTCTCCGTCACGCTGCGCGACGCGCGGATGTACGAGTTCTTCGACCGGCTGCTGTCGGTGGCCATCCCGCGCATCCGCGACTTCCGCGGCCTCAACCCGCGCTCGTTCGACGGCCGCGGCAACTACTCGATCGGCCTTCGCGAGCAGATCATCTTCCCGGAGATCGACTACGACGCCATCGACCACGTTCGCGGTCTCGACGTGACGATCACCACCAGCGCCCAGACCGACGAGGAGGCCTTCGAGCTGCTCGCGTCGTTCGGGATGCCGTTCCGCCGCGAGGGCCGCCCCGGCGCGCCGGACGTGGACGAGGCGGCCGCCGCCGAGGAGGAGAAGCGCAAGGAGGAGGCGCGGGCGCGGGCCGAGGCCGAGCAGGCCGCGCTCGATCAGCTGAAGGAAGAGAACCCGGAGGCGTACGAGAAGCCTGCGGAGCCCGATCAAGAAGCGACCGAGGAGGGCGAGGCCGGAGACGGCGCTGCGCCCACGGAGGACAAGAGCTAGTGGCAAAGACTTCCCAGGTTGTGCGGCAGCAGAGGCCGCAGAAGTACAAGACACGCGAGTACCACCGCTGCCGCCGTTGCGGCCGCGCCCGCGCGTACTACCGCAAGTTCGGCATGTGCCGGATCTGCCTGCGCGAGATGGCCCACGAGGGCTACGTCCCCGGACTCACGAAGTCGAGTTGGTAGGAATAACCGCATGTCGATGACAGACCCGATAGCCGACTTCCTCACCCGGATCCGCAACGGGATCAAGTCCGATCGCGACGACGTGGAGATCCCGCACTCGCGCTTCAAGGTGGAGCTGGCGCGCATCCTGCGCGAGCAGGGCTACATCGAGGACTACTCGGTCGAGCCCGCGCGGGTCGGCGAGATCGTGCGCGTGCGGCTGAAGTACACCCAGGACCGCGCGTCGGTGATCGCCGGGATCCAGCGCGTCTCGCGCCCCGGCCGGCGCACGTACGTGCAGGCCGGCGAGATCCCCAAGGTGCTCGGCGGCATGGGCACGGCGATCATCTCGACCTCACGCGGGGTCATGACCGGCCACGACGCGCGGCGCCAGGGCGTCGGCGGCGAAGTCGTGGCCCACGTCTGGTAGCCCCGCATGAGCCGCATCGGAAAGCAGCCCGTCCCCTTCCCCTCGACCGTCGACGTGACGATCGAGCCCGACGTGGTGCGCGTGAACGGCCCGCGCGGCAACCTCGAGGAGCGCGTCTCGCCCGAGCTCACGATCGAGAAGGAGGAGGGCCAGGTGGTGGTCAAGCGCCCGACCGACCGCGGCGAGCACCGCGCCCTCCACGGCCTCACCCGGTCGCTGATCGCGAACATGGTCATCGGCGTGACCGAGGGCTTCGAGAAGCGCCTCGAGATCCAGGGCGTCGGCTACCGCGCCAACCTGCGCGGGCGCGACATCGACCTCGCGGTCGGCTACTCGCACGGCGTCACGATCAAGGCGCCGGAGGGCATCGAGTTCGAGGTGCCGGTGCCCACCCAAATCATCGTGCGCGGCAACTCCAAGCAGGTCGTCGGCGAGATCGCCGCCCAGATCCGCAAGGTCCGCCCGCCCGAGCCCTACAAGGGCAAGGGCATCCGCTACGCGGACGAGCACGTGATGCGCAAGGTCGGTAAGCGCGCATGAGCGTCAAGACGAGGCAGCAGGCGCGGCTGCGGCGGCGCCGGCGCGTGCGCGCGAAGGTGCGCGGCTCGGCCGAGCGCCCGCGGCTGTCGGTATTCCGCTCCAACCGCGGCATCCAGGCCCAGCTCATCGACGACGACGCGGGCCGCACGCTGGCCGCCGTCAACTGGACCGAGGCCGACCTCAAGGAGCTCGGGCCCACCGAGCAGGCACAGCGCGCCGGGCAGGCGCTGGCCGAGCGGGCCAAGGGCGCGGGCGTCGAGACCTGCGTGTTCGACCGCGGCGGCTACCTGTACCACGGGCGCGTGCGCGCGCTGGCGGAAGCGGCGCGGGAGGCGGGCCTGCGGTTCTAGCCGCCGGGTCCGACCAGCTAACCTCGACCAGCTATGGCACGTGACGGACAGAGACGCGATCGCGACCGGGGAGGCCCGGGGAGCGACCTCCAGGAGCGAGTCGTGGAGATCAACCGCGTGGCGAAGGTCGTCAAGGGCGGCCGGCGCTTCTCGTTCACGGCGCTCGTGGTCGTGGGCGACGAGAAGTCACAGGTCGGCGTGGGCTACGGCAAGGCCAACGAGGTCCCGCTCGCGATCCAGAAGGGCGTGGAGCGCGCCCGCCGCAACCTCTTCACGGTCCCCAAGCACAACAGCACGATCCCGCACCAGGTGACCGGCGTCTTCGGTGCCGGGCGCGTGCTGCTGCGCCCCGCCTCCGAGGGCACCGGCGTGATCGCCGGCGGCGGCGTGCGCGCGGTGCTCGAGCTGGCCGGGATCCACGACGTGCTCTCAAAGTCGCTCGGCTCGCAGAACCCGATCAACCTCGTGAAGGCCACCATCACCGCCCTCCAGGAGCTGCGCTCGCCGAAGGACGTGGCCGAGCTGCGCGGACTGAGCGTGGCGGCGGTGCTCGGCCTGGACAACAAGGGCAACGGCGCGGCCGAGCCCACGGCGGAGGGCCAGGACGCTCCTCCGGCCGAGCCGGAGGCGACCCCAGCCGAGGTCTCCTGATGGCCGGCAAGCTGCGCCTCACCCAGTTCAAGTCGCCCAACGGCAGCAACGAGAGGCAGAAGGGCACGCTCCGCACCCTCGGCCTCGGCAAGATCGGCGCCACCTCCGAGCGGCCCGACGATGCCACCGTGCGCGGTGCGATCCAGAAGGTCAGCCATCTCGTGAAGGTGGAGGACTGACGTGGCCGACGAGGAGCAGATCGGGCTGCACAACCTGAAGCCGGCCCCCGGCTCGCGCCACCGGCGCAAGCGCGTGGGCCGCGGCGAGGGCTCCGGCGTGGGCAAGACCTCCGGGCGCGGGCACAAGGGCTACGGCTCGCGCGCCGGCAGCAAGCAGCGGTCGGCTGCCGAGGGCGGCCAGATGCCGATCCACATGCGGATGCGCAAGCTGCGCGGCCCGCACATGAAGAAGTCGATGCCCTTCGAGCCGTTCCGGACGCACACCCAGCCGGTCAACCTTCGTGACCTCGACGCCCGCTTCGGCGACGGCGACTCGGTCACCCCGGACACGCTCCGCTCGCACGGCCTCGCCACGCGGAGCGAGGTGCCGGTCAAGATCCTCGGCCAGGGCGAGATTACGAAGAAGCTCAGCGTGACGGCCCATGGCTTCTCCGCCAGCGCGCGCGAGAAGATCGAGGCCGCCGGCGGCAGCTGCACGATCGCGGAGGAGTAGCGGTGGGTCCGAGCGGCGGCGGGGTTGGACTGACCGGCGGCGTGGTGGCCACGATCGTCAACTCGTTCCGGGTCCCAGAGATCCGCAAGAAGCTCGCGTTCACCGCGGGGATGCTGCTGCTCTACCGGGTCGGCTCCTACATCCCGGCGCCGGGCATCGACACCAACGCGGTCAAGGACATCCAGCAGTTCGGCAACTCGAGCATCCTCGGGTTCCTCAACCTCTTCTCCGGCGGGTCGCTGCAGCGCTTCGCGATCTTCGCGCTCGGGATCATGCCCTACATCACGGCCTCGATCATCCTGCAGCTGATGCAGGTGGTCGTGCCCTCGCTCGAGAAGCTGCGCAAGGAGGGCGAGGTCGGCCAGCAGAAGATCACCCAGTACACGCGCTACCTCACCGTGGCGCTGGCGTTCTTCCAGTCGATCGGCTACGTGTTCCTGTTCAGGAGCTTCTCGAGCACCGGCAGCTCGGTCGTCAGCAGCTTCACCTTCCTCCCCGTGCTGTCGATCGTGGCCTCGCTCACCGCGGGCACCGTGCTCGTGATGTGGCTCGGCGAGCTGATCACCCAGCGCGGGATCGGCAACGGGATCTCGCTGATGATCTTCGCCAGCATCGTCGCCAGGCTGCCGCACGGCATCTCGGCCTGGTGGACCAACCCGGACGCGATCTTCAAGGTGATGATGCCCTTCGTCGCGGTGGCCGTGCTCGCGGGCATCGTCTTCATGCAGGAGGGCCAGCGCCGGATCCCGGTGCAGTACGCCAAGCGGGTCGTGGGACGCCGGATGTCCGGCGGGCAGTCGACCTACCTGCCGCTGCGCGTGAACATGGCCGGCGTGATCCCGGTGATCTTCGCGGCGTCGCTGATGGCGTTCCCGCCCACGATCGGCCAGCTGATCCACACCTCGTGGTCCACCCAGCTCTCCAACTTCTTCAGCCCCAACGGCGCGGCCTACCTCGTCGGCGAGTCGATCCTGATCATCGTGTTCACGTACTTCTACACGGCGGTCACGTTCAACCCCGTCGAGCAGGCGGACAACCTCAAGAAGTACGGCGGGTTCATACCGGGGGTGAGACCCGGCCGGCCAACGGCCGAGTTCCTGGACCGAATACTCGCCCGGCTCACGTTCCCCGGGGCGTTGTACCTGGCCCTGGTCGCGGCCCTTCCGACGATCCTGATCAACCAGACCTCCGCCAACTTCTTCTTCGGCGGCACCTCGATCCTGATCGTGGTGGGCGTGGCCCTGGACACGATGAAGCAGCTCGAGGCGCAATTGATGATGCGCAACTACGAGGGCTTCCTGAAGTAGCTGGGCTGGGCTCCCCCGCAACTCCATCCTCATTGCTGGTGTTTGGGGGCTGTGGCGGAGATCTCTACGAGGGCGGTCGGAGCCGCGGCGGGCGGTGCCCTAATAGCCGTCGCGCTCGCGTTCGCGGGCTCCGCCGACACCCCCAAGCAGGGCCGTCCGAAGGCGCAGGAGATCAGCGTTCCCGCTCCGCAGGGCCACGCCCAGCGGGCCAAGCCGGACTAGCGGGCCGGCTCCCAGCCGGCCCGCTCGTGAGTCCGTGCTTCAGCCGCGCGCGCTAGGCGCTCGGGTCGGTCGCACTCGGCGAGGTGTCCACGCAGGACAGCCCGACGGTGTACGTGGCGTTCATCGCCACCGGCACGGTGGAGACGTACGTGGTCGTCTGGTCGGCGTCGGCGCCGGTCTGCTTCAGCCCGAACGGGAAGCCGGCATTCGCCGGGTCCGTGCTCGTGAGGGTCGACTTGTTGTCCACCGGCTGGAACGGCAGTCCGCCGGCATTGGGATTGGCGGCTGTGGTCTGAGTGGTGCCGCCTGCGTTGGTCACGGTGACCCTGCACAACGCCGCCGGGTTGGCCGAACCGGTGCCGTCGCTCTCGCCGCTGCGCACGCCGTAGAGAACGGCCAGGTTGCCGCTTGCCCCCGCAACGAACTGCTGGGTCGTCTGCGCCTGCTGAACCGTGTCCGGGATGTCCGGTGTCACGACGAACGATCCCGCCTGAGCGACTGCGCTCGGGGTCAGGACGACCACCTGTCCGATCCCGTACTCGGTGGCGCCGGCCAGCGTCTTGAGCTGCGTCAGCCCGGCGCCCGCCGTCGTCAGGCCGGTCTTGAGCTGGTCGATCCCGCCGAGGATCTGGGGTACTCCGCCTTCGAGCGTCTTCAGGCGGGTGTCGATGCCGTCGGCCAGCGTCTTCAGATCCGTGAGGCTCTTACTCTGAGCTGCCGCGACCACCTGGGCGGCCGTGAGCCCCTTCAGGGCCTGCTTGATACGGGTGTTCTGCTTCGCCTCAGACGCGCTCGCGCTTGCGGCGCTCGCGGTGCTGGTTGCGAAGAGAGACACCGCCGCGACCGCCGCTGCCACGAGGGCGAGCGGTACTTGTCGGTGGGACATTGCGTCCTCCTCCGTTGGGCCCCACTTGTGGGAGGCCAGAGGCCCACGCTAACGCCCCCAGCGGGTTCAAGCAAGCTCCGGACTGCGCGCGGTGCTTCCGGGAGATAGCCTTGCCCGCCGCATGGGGCAGCTCAACCTCATCCTGCTCGGCCCCCCCGGGGCCGGCAAGGGAACTCAGGCGCAGCGGATCGTCGAGGACTTCGACCTGCCCTACTACGCCACCGGCGACATCCTGCGCCAGGCGGTCACCGAGGAGACCGACGTGGGCAAGGAGGCGAAGTCGTACATGGACGACGGCGACCTCGTGCCCGACGACCTGATCTGCAAGGTGATCATGGAGCGCGTCGACAGCCCCGAGGCCGAGGACGGCTTCCTGCTCGACGGTTTCCCGCGCAACCTCGAGCAGGCGGACGTGCTCGAGAAGTCGCTGGCGCGCCGCGGGCGCCGGCTCACGGCGGCGCTGATGATCGAGGCGCCGGACGAGGAGGTCATCCGCCGCCTCTCCGGCCGCCGTATCTGCGTGAAGAACCAGCACCTCTACCACGTGGACTTCGACCCGCCCAAGCGCGAGGACGTGTGCGACCAGGACGGCTCGCGGCTGATCCAGCGCGACGACGACAAGCCCGAGACCGTCAAGAAGCGGCTCGAGGTCTACCACGAGCAGACCAAGCCGCTTGCCGAGCACTACGAGGCGACCGGCCTGCTGCGCCGCTTCGACGGCACCCGCAAGGCCACCGAGGTGCACGACCGCATCCGGGCCGCGGTGGCCACCCTCCGGCTGGAGGATGAGCTCTAGTCGCGTTACGCTGACCTTCCGATGATCATCCGGAAGTCAGCAGAGGAGCTCGAGAAGATCGCGGCCGCGGGCCAGGTGCTCGCGCGTACGCTCACGATGCTCAAGAACAAGGCGCGCCCGGGCGTGACCACGGGCGAGCTCGACGAGGCCGCCGAGCGCTTCATCCGCTCCCAGGGGGGCGAGCCCGCGTTCCTCGGCTACCGCGGGTTCCCGGGCTCGATCTGCGCCTCGCCCAACTCGATGGTCGTGCACGGGATCCCCGGCTCCTATGAGCTGGGCCGCGGCGACATCCTCTCGATCGACGTGGGCGTGATCCTCGACGGCTGGGTGGCCGACGCGGCCATCACCGTCCCGATCGGCAACGTCGCGCCGGTCGCCAAGCAGCTGCTCACCACCACGCGCGCGGCGCTCTTCGCCGGGGTCGAGCAGTGCCGCTCCGGCAACCGCCTCGGCGACATCTCGCACGCGATCCAGGAGCGCGTGGAGGCCGACGGCTTCGGCGTGATCCGGGCGCTCGTGGGGCACGGCATCGGCCGCGACATGCACGAGGATCCGCAGATCCCCAACTTCGGCAGCCCGGGCAGCGGGCCGCTGCTCGCGGATGGCATGGTGCTGGCGATCGAGCCGATGGTCAACGTGGGCGCCCCGCCCATCCGGGTGGGCGACGACAACTGGTCCGTCTACTCCCAGGACGGGTCGCTTGCGGCCCATTTCGAGCACACCGTGGCCATCACCCCCGAGGGCCCGCGGATCATGACTCCGTGGCATCTGGAGGAGTCCGCGAAGGGCGCTCCGGCCGCTGCCGGCGCGGCCTAGAAGCGCCGACGCGCCAAGAATCGCTGGTGCTAACCTTCACGGGCTGTTCGCGGCATGGGGCCGACTCCTGGGCTCCGCGCCGGTTCTCTTCAATGAATAGGTAGGTTTCGGCACCGTGAAGGTCCGAGCGTCCGTCAAGCCCATGTGCGAGAAGTGCAAGATCATCCGCCGCCACGGCGCGGTGCTGGTGATCTGCTCGAACCCGCGCCACAAGCAGCGGCAGGGGTAGAGCTTTGGCAAGAATCTCAGGCGTCAACATCCCGCTGAACAAGCGGATCGAGATCGGTCTCACCTACATCTACGGGGTGGGCGACTCGGCCTCCCGCAAGATCCTCTCCGAGGCCGGCGTGGACGGCAACACGAAGGTACGCGACCTCACGGACGACGAGGTCCGCAAGCTGCGCGACATCATCGACGCCGGGCTGACCGTGGAGGGCGACCTCCGCCGCGAGCGATCGCAGAACGTCAAGCGCCTGATGGAGATCGGCGCCTACCGCGGGCTGCGCCACCGGCGCGGCCTCCCGGTCGACGGGCAGCGCACCAAGACCAACGCGCGCACGCGCAAGGGCCCCAAGCGAATGCAGGTGGCCGGCAAGAAGAAGGTGAAGAAGT
>JAXDJC010000214.1:0-4423 GCA_034663685.1 Thermoleophilaceae bacterium | reverse complement strand
CCGCCGGTGAGCTTGTCGTTGCCGGCTCCGCCGTCGAGCGTGTCCTTGCCGGCTCCGCCGTCGAGCGTGTCGTTGCCCGCGCCGCCGAAGAGCTTGTCGTTGCCCTTCTCGCCCTTGAGCGTGTCCTTGCCCCCGGCGCCGTAGAGGGTGTCGTTGCCGTCGCCGCCGTTCAGCTTGTCGTCGCCGTCCGTCGCGGCCGCGGCGCCGGTGAGCCTCGCCTTCTTGTTGCAGGCATCGCCGAAGAGCGTGTCGTTGCCGCCGAGGCCGAAGATGATGTCGTTGCCGCCGAGGCCGCAGATCGTCTCCCCGGCGGCGGTGCCGTTGATCGTGTCGGGACCGTCGGTGGGGACGTTCGGGTCGATCACCGGGTCCGCCGGGCAGCCGGTGCGGGGGTTGCGCGCGTGGCCGACGTCGCTGACGGCCGGGCAGGCGTCGGAGGAGTCGGGGACGCCGTCGCCGTCGGAGTCGGGGCTCGAGCCGGGCGCGTCCATGCGCCCGAAGACGGCCACGGCATCCGCGTCGTCCGAGACGACATATGCGGTCGCGCCGTCGGGGCTCACGGCCACGTCGGCGGCTCCAACCAGGCCCTTGCCGTCCTGACAGGCGCCGAGCTCGCTGGCCGCATTTCCGTACTCCGACACGCACCCGGCGGTGCCGGCCTTCTGCGCGAGCGCGCCGCCGGCGGTGTTGCGGTCGAGGATCGCGACGGCGTTGGTCGAGGACCCCGTGGCCGTGACGTAGACGTTGGCGTTGTCAGGGCTCACAGCCACGCTCGAGGTCTCGGCGAGCGCCTTGGCGAAGACGCACCCGCCCGCAACCGAGCCGGCGTATCCGCCGTCGGATATGCAGCCGGCGGCTCCCGGCTTCTGCGTCAGCGTTCCGGTGCCGGTGCGATCGAAGATCGCGACGGCGCTCGAGTAGGAGGACGAGACGTAGACGCTCGTCCCGTCGGGGCTGACGGCGAGGTCGGTGGGGCCGAGCATCGCCGTGGCCGGCTGACAGGGCGCCCCGGCCTGCGACGCGCAGCCCGCAGTGCTCGCCTTCTGCGTGAGCGTGCCGTCGCCGGCGCGATCGAAGATCGCCACGCCCCCGTGCTCGTCCGGCGACGCGGAGGCCACGTACACGTTCGCACCGGTGGGGCTGACGGTCACCGCGGTGGCGGTTCCCAGCGCCCTACCGTCCTGGCAGTCGCCGCCGTGTCCACCCTGCGCGACGCACCCGGCAGTGCCCGCCTTCTGAGTGAGGCCGCCCGTAGTCGTGTTGCGGTCGAAGATCGCGATCGCGTTGTCGGAGGCGGCCGCGACGTAGACGTTGTGGCCGTCGGGACTGACCGCGACGTCCCGCGTCCCCGTCAGTGCCACGCCCCCGCTCTGGCACGCGCCGTCGCCGAAGCGGGAGATACACCCGGTCTCGCTCAGCTCGCCGTTGGTGGTATTGCGATCGAAGTTCAACACGGCGTCGTTGGTCGAGGCCGTGACGTAGACGCTCTTGCCGTCCGAGCTGACGGCGACCCCAGACGGGTTCCCCAGACCGTGGCCGTCTTGACAGGCACCGGCGGTGCCGGTTTCGGAGACGCAGCCGGCGGTGCCGAGCTTCTGGGTGAGCGCGCCCGTGGTCGGATTGCGATCGAAGATCGCGATTGCGTTCGAGTTCTGGGAGAGGACGTAGACATTCGCGCCGTCGGGGCTCGTGGCGACCTTGGCGGGCAGGTCGAGCGCCGTGCCGTCCGTGCAGTTGCCGCTCGTGCCGTCCTCGGAGACGCATCCGGCGAGGCCCGCCGCCTGGGTCAGGAAGCCGGGGGTCGCCGACGCGCCGGCGGGTGTGACCGCGAGGGCAAGCAGGGCGAGCGCGAGCGGAGCGAAACGGCTCCTGTGAACTGCCGATGCGCCGCCGCGTTGGGCCCGGCGCCGCGCCGCGCGCGCCGTCACGGTGACGACGGAACCGAACTGGGGCGTCCGCGGGCCATGAACGGGGACATTAACCGCGCGCACTCGGTCAGGTCAAGCCCGGCGAGGCGCTCGACCGGGATGCCCGGACGACTTCGCCTCCTCTACCGGAACGCCGCGTCGACGTCCGCCCTGTCGAAGCTGCCGCTGAGCTTGCCCTCGGTCGCGTACCGGTAGAGCTCCACTCGAAAGATGACGCCGAGCATCGAGGCGAACGCGATCGTCGCCAGCATGGCGAAGACCGCGACGAGCGACCCGGCGGTCTGAGCGGCGTCGCTCACGTGGCGGAGCTGATCGGCCCCGGCGAAAAGCGCCCCGAGCGGCACCAGGGCCACCAGGAAGACCGCCAGGCCGATGCCGGTCCGCCCCGAGACCGCCTCGCTCCAATGATCCGCGACCAGGTCCACCGACCGGCTCAGGGCGGCGCGCGGGGCGAGGCCCTCCAGAGCGAACAGCGGTATCACGAAGAAGCTCGCCACCGACCAGGCCGCCCCCGCCATCGCGGCCAGGATGCTGGACCCGACCTGGCTCCCACCGCCGCCGCCCCCGCCACCGCCGAGGGCTGCGCCCACGGCGCCTACGAGCAGACCGAGCCCGACCTCGAGCACGGCCCACCTCGCGATCACCCCGCGGCGCGTCCGCGCCACGGCCATGCCGTCGCGCAGCCCCGTGTCGCGCCCGTCGATCGACAGCCGCGCGGCGGCGGCGAGCGTAACCTTGAAGTACACGATCCAGTACGCCGCGCCCCATACGCCGGCGAGGAGGAACGGCACCACGAGCAGGGGGACGCCGACGCCGTCGGCGATCCCGACGCCGACCGAGATGATCCCCGTGTAGGCGACGGCAGCCGCGGCCACCCCGAGGACCGGAAAGATCATGAGCGATTCGTCGGCCCTCAGGACTCGCCAGCTCGCCCCGGCGAGCCGCCAGCCTGTTGCGATCCGAGTCGACAAGGCGCCGCAGCATACGCTCGCCGGCCGATGTGTCGATGCGTCCGCCTGCGCCTCCTCGTCGATGGCGCGGAGCTCGGCAATCTGGTGGAAGACCTCGCGCACATCGAAGATTGCCGCGACGAGCGCGAAGCCCGCGAGCAGCAGCGACACGGCTACCGCTGTGACCACCAAAGCCGGGGACTCGATCTCGATGGCGCCCGGCACCACGTACGGGGTCGCCTACGACCCGGAGGAGCCGCGGCGCGTCAAGCTCGACGGCTGGTGAGGCCGGGTCCGGCCAGTCGAGGGTGTTTACCGGTGGACACCGGCAAGCACCTGAACAGTGGCGTGCCGACGAGGGTGAAGACCTTGACGCGCTGAGTTCGGCCCCCAGCCGGGCGGAGGATGCGTCGATGCGTCCGCCGGCGTCCAGAACGTCCAACCCGAGGGACTTTGCAAGACTCTCCGGTTCGGGAGTGCAGGGTCCACGACGGTTGGGGGGAGTCTTGATCCGAGGTCGAATCCGTGTGCGCCTCGCGGCGACGGGCGTCGTCGCCGCAGCAGCGCTCGTAGTGCCCAGCAGCGCCGGCGCCGCGTTCACGGCCACCATCTCCGGCACTACCGCGACGCTCCAGGGCGGCGATGCGGCCGAGCAGCTCACACTGACAGAGTCCGGCGGGTTCATCAGCCACGGTCGCAAGACCGCTGGCGATCCGGGCTTCGCGTCGGACCTCGACTGGAACACCGTCACGGCGGGAGAACAGACGGTCCCTGCCAACAACAGCTTCTCGTTGACGGTGAACCTCGGCGGCGGCAACGACCGCTTCGGGCCCATCGCCACCACCGCGTTCCTGTCGCTCGCTGTCGACGGCGGTCCCGGAGACGACGTGATCTTCGGCTCGAGCAAGCCCGACGACGTGCGGGGCGGCGATGGAGATGACCGACTCGAGCCCGGTCCGGGGGCCGACACCGCCTCCGGCGGTCCCGGCGACGACACGCTGGTCTGGAGCAACGGCGACGGCAGCGACAAGCTCGACGGCGACGCCGGCTTCGATCGAGTCGAGGTCAGCGGATCGGCGACCGGCGAGACAATCGCTGTGACGCTCGACGGCAACAGGAGACGTGTCGAACGCGCAGCCCCGGGCGGGTTCGTCCTCGACACGGACACCGAGCTTCTCGCCGTGCGCACACTTGGCGGCGACGACGTCCTGACGAATCCAGCCGGCCTACCGCTCGTCGCCGACGGCGGGTCTGGGAACGACAATCTTGCCGGTGGCGCCGGGCCCGACACCCTCGTCGGCGGGTCCGGCAACGACACGCTGGACGGAGGCGCCGGGCCCGACGTTCTCGACGGCGGCACCGGAGACGACACGCTGCGGCTGCGCGACGCCGCGGCGGACCTCGGCATATGTGGCACTGAGAACGACAACGCCCAGGTCGATGCCAATGACGCGCTCGACGGATGCGAGCAGGTCGACTCTCCCCCACCGCCTGACACTCGGGCACTTCCGGTGGCCATCGGCAAGCCATCGAAGGTCAAGAAGG
>JAXDJC010000095.1:0-3653 GCA_034663685.1 Thermoleophilaceae bacterium | reverse complement strand
GGGCGCGCAGCCGGTCTCGAGCGCGCCGCGCAGCACGGTCCAGAGCGCGTCCTGCGGGTTGCACACACCGGTCTCGCTGTGCCCGGTGATCAGTCCCGGCCGGAAGATCCGCACGGGCAGGCCGCGCTCGCGCGCGGTGCTAACCAGCCGCTCGGCCACCCACTTGCTCGCGGTGTAGGCGGTCTCGAGCTCGTCCACTCCCGGCAGCTCGTCGGTCTCCGGCACGAGCTGCGCCACGCCCAGCGTGAGGTGGGGCACGACGCCGGTGGTCGACACGTGGTTCACGGGGATCCCGCCGCCCATCGCCGATAGCCGCAGCACCTCGCGCGTGCCCAGCACGTTCGAGGCCCGCAGCCGTTCGTAGGGGTAGGCGAAGTTCACGAGGCCGGCGCAGTGGTAGACCGCGTCCATCGAGGCCGAGAGCCGGTCGAAGCGCTCGCTGCCCACGCCGAGGGAGGGCGCGGCCAGGTCGCCCGGCACCGCCACCCAGCGCTCCGAGCCGGCCAGCTCGTCCATGCCCCAGCCCTCGAGGCCCTTCTCGAGCCGCTCGGCGGCGCGCTCCTCGTTCGGCGCGCGCACGAGGCAGTGGACCTCCGCGTCCGTGCGCCGCACCAGCTCGTCGAGCAGGTGGCTGCCGAGGAAGCCGGTGGCGCCCGTGAGGAGCACGCGCTCGGGCGTGCCGCGCGGCGGCCGGACCGAGGTGCTCGGGACGATGCCGGAGTCGAGCACGCTGTCGGCCTCGAGCACCTCGGTGAGGCTGCCCGCCTCCTGCTCGGACGGCGGGTGCGCGGCCAGGTCGGCGCAGTAGGACGAGATCGCACCCACGGTCGACAGGCGGAACAGGTCCCCGATCTCCGGGCGCGCGCCGAAGCGCTGCTCGAGCCGGTCGACCAGCCGCAGCAGGCGCAGGGAGTCGAAGCCCAGGTCCATCAGGTCGTCGTCGAGGCCCACGCTGTCGAGTCCGAGCAGCTCGGCCACGTAGGCGGAGACCTCCTCGGCGGTCTCGCGCTCGGCCTCGCTCAGCTCCGCGGCGGGCGCCGCCGCCGGCCCGCTCACCGCCTCGAGCGCCCCGCGGTCCACCTTGCCGTTGGCGTTCAGCGGCACGTCCTCGATCGGCGTGTAGGTGAGCGGCACCATGTACGCCGGGAGGCGATCCTGCAGCCAGGCGCGCAGGTCGGCGGACTCGACGGAGCCGCCCGCCGGCACCACGTACGCCGCCAGCCGCCGCTCCTCGCGCGGGCCGGGCGCCGCCACCACCGCGCGCGACACCCCCGGGTGCTGCTCGAGGTGCGACTCGATCTCGCCCAGCTCGATCCGGTAGCCGTTGACCTTGACCTGCCCGTCGAGGCGGCCGAGGAACTCGATCGAGCCGTCGGGGAGGTAGCGGCCGGTGTCCCCGGTGCGGTAGAGCCGCTCGCCGGTGCGCGGGTGGTGGAAGAACGCGGCGGCGGTGCGCACCTCGTCGCCCCAGTAGCCGACCGCGAGGCCGTCGCCGGCGATGTAGAGGTCGCCGCGCACCCAGGTGGGGCGGTGGTTCAGCTGCTCGTCCAGCACGTGAAAGCGCTGGTTGGCCAGCGGCCGGCCGTACGGGATCGACTTCCAATCCGGCTGCACCTCGCCGATCTCGTGGAAGATCGACCAGATCGCCGCCTCGGTGGCGCCGCCGAGGCTGATCACGTTCACGCCCGCCGAGAGGCGCCGGATCGCGTCGGGCAGGCCGAGCGGGATCCAGTCCCCGCTCATCATCACCGTGCGCAGCTCGGGGTTGAAAGCGGCGTCGCGGCCGGCCAGGTGCTCGGCCAGCAGCGTCATCAGCGCGGGGACCGAGTTCCAGATCGTCGCGCCGTTCGTGCTCATCGACTCCGCCCAATGCGCCGGGTCCTGCGCGCGCGCGGCGTCCGGGATGACCACGGCGCCGCCCGCGGCGATCGCGCCGAACACGTCGTAGACCGAGAGGTCGAACCCGAGCGACGAGATCGCGAAGGTGCGGTCGCGCTCGGTCACCTCCCAGCGCCGGTTGCAGTCGAGGATCGTGTTCATCGCCGCGCGGTGCTGGATCGTCACGCCCTTCGGGAGGCCGGTCGAGCCGGAGGTGAAGATCACGTAGGCGAGGCCGGCGGGACCGACGCCGGGGAGCGAGTCGTGCGGCACCGGCCGGGCGTCGCCGGGGCCCTCGTCGACCATCATCAGGTCGGCTCCGGCCGGCGCCGCCACCTGGCTCGCCGCGTGCGACTGGGTGAGGATGCGGCTCACGCCCGCGGTCTCGAACAGGTGCGCCTGGCGCTCGGCCGGCAGCGTGGGGTCCACGGGGAGGTACGCCGCGCCGGCGCGGAGGATCGCCATCACCGCCACCACCTGCTCCCAGCCCTTGTGCATCGCCACGGCCACCAGCTCGCCGTCCTCGGTGCCGCGCTGCAGCAGGGCCCCCGCCCAGCGATCGGCAAGGTCGGCCAGCTCGGCGTAGGAGAGCACGCGGTCGCACGCGATCACCGCGGGCGCGTCGGGCGTGCGCTCGGCGTGGTGCCAGAGCGGCTCGTGGAGGAGCGAGTCCGGCGTGGGCACGCCGGTGGCGTTGGCGCCGTCGCGCGCCTCGAGCTGGCTCGCGGGCAGGAGCCCCAGGTCGCTCGCGCCCCACAGCTCGTCGTCGTCCGCCAGGCGCTCGATCAGGTCGCAGTACGAGGCGAACATGTCATCGATCAGGCCGGGCGGGAAGAGGTCGTCCACCACGTCCCAGCTGAGCGACAGGACGCCGTCGCGCTCGAGGAGCTGGAAGTCGAGCCACACCTGCGGCGTCTGCGTGACGATGTGGGCCAGCTCGCCGAATCGGTCGAGCGGCAGCGGCCCGCGGCCGGAGGTCTGCGTGAGCGTGCTGGTGAACACGATCGGCATCGCGGCCCACGCCATCCGGCGCGTGCGCACCAGCTCGCGCAGCAGCGTCACGCCGTTCACGTGGCGGTGCTCGAGGTCCTCGACCAGCTGCCGCGACAGTGCCTGCGCGCGGGCCTCGAACGGCTGCTCGAGGTCCATCTCGAGGCCCAGCATCGTGAGCGCGGTGAAGTCGCCGATCAGCTCCTTCACCTCGGGGTGGAGCGGGAAGCGCTGGTAGGTGGTGAGGTTGATCGTGAGCCGCGGGCCGGTGCTCCAGGCGGCGAGCACCTCGGCGTAGGCGGCGCAGAGGAACGCCGACGGGGTGAGGCCGGCGGCGCTCGCGCGGTCGCGCAGCCGGGCCCAGGTGCTGCGATCCATGTCGTAGGCGCGGCGGCTGAAGCGCGCCTCCGCGATCTCGTCGGGGAGCTTGGCCAGCGGCAGCTCGGGCGCGGGCGGCAGCGTCCTCAGGCGTTCGGTCCAGTACTCCCAGGAGGCCTCCTCCTCGGCCGAGCGGTCCGGCCGCTCGAGCGCAAGCGCGTAGTCGCGGAACGCGAGCGTGAGCGGCGGGCGCGGATCCCCGCCCTCGTAGAGCTCGACCAGCTCGTCGCCCAGCATCAGCGCGCTGGCGGCGTCCACGATCAGCATGTCGAGCGACACGTGCACGCGGGTGGTGGTCGCGTCGATGCGCGTGTACGCGAACTCGAAGATCGGCCAGCGGTCGGCGGGCAGCACCTGGTGTGAGAGCTCGTCGCGGATCGCCTGGAGCGCGGCCTCGGGGTCGACCT
>JAXDJC010000173.1:0-21588 GCA_034663685.1 Thermoleophilaceae bacterium | reverse complement strand
CGAAGCTCGAGATGTACCTCACGATCGGGCGCGGCCGTGGCTACTCGCCGGCGGAGGAGAACAAGACGCCGGATCAGCCGATCGGCGTGATCCCCATCGACTCGATCTTCTCGCCGGTCAAGCGTGTGGCCTACCAGGTGGAGTCCGCTCGCGTCGGCCAGCGGACCGACTACGACAAGCTCACGCTGGACATCGAGACCGACGGCTCGGTAGCGCCGCAGGCGGCGCTGCGCGAGGCGGCCGAGATCCTCATCAAGAGCCTGGCGATCTTCACAGACGCCGACCGGCTCGAGGCGCTCCAGGCCGCCGGGCTCGGCGACGGCTACGGGCCCGAGATCGGCGACGTCGGCGGGCCGGTCGGCGCCGTCGGCGGCGGCGGCGGGCGCTCGCCCGACGGGATGGACGACATCCTGATCGAGGAGCTGGAGCTGGGCGTGCGCTCGTACAACTGCCTGAAGCGCGCCGGCATCCAGACGGTCGGCGACCTGCTTCAGAAGTCGGAGTCGGAGCTGAACGCGATCCCGAACTTCGGTCGCAAGTCGATCGAGGAGGTCATCGAGACGCTCAAGTCCCGTGGCCTCGACCTCCGTCCGGGCTAGTCCCGGCTAGGGTCTCCGACGTCATGCGCCACCAGCGCACCCGCAACAAGCTGTCGAGGAGCGCCTCGCACCGCAAGGCGCTCTTCATGAACCTCTCGCGCGAGGTCTTCAACCACGAGCGGATCAAGACCACCGAGGCGAAGGCCAAGGCGGTCGCGCCCGAGGTCGAGAAGCTGATCACGCTCGCCAAGCGCGGCGATCTCCACGCGCGGCGCCAGGCGCTGTCCGCGCTCGGGCAGGACAAGTTCGTGGTCTACAAGCTGTTCGAGGAGATCGCCCCTCGGTACGCCGAGCGCAACGGCGGCTACACGCGGATCCTCAAGCTCGGGCCGCGCCACTCGGACGCCACCGAGATGGTCTACCTCGAGCTGGTCTGACGGACCGGCCCTCGATAGACGAGGCGCAGGCCGAGGCGCGCGCCTCGTGGGGTGAGAACTCCTACGCGCCGCTCGGCGAGCGGCTGAGGCCGGCGGCGGCCGAGCTGGTGGCCGCCTGCGGGATCGGTGCGGGAATGCGCGTGCTCGACGTGGGCGCGGGCAACGGCAACGCCGCCGTGGAGGCGGTGCACGCCGGTGCCGAGGCCGTGGCCTCGGACTTCGCGCCGCTGCAGGTCGAGCAGGGGCGCGAGCGGGTGGCCGCCGAGGGGCTCGACATCGAGTGGGTCGAGGCCGACGCCCAGGAGCTCCCGTTCGAGGACGGGTCCTTCGACGCCGTGGTGTCGGTGTTCGGCGCGATGTTCGCGCCGCGTCCCGAGCGGGTGGCGGCCGAACTGTTCCGGGTCGTGCGGCCGGGCGGGGTCGTCGGCATGGCCAACTGGCGCCCGGAGGGCTTCCAGGCCGGGTTCTTCGAGATCCTCAACCGGTATCGGGCCCCGGAGCCCGAGGGCGTCAGGCCGTCGTCCCTGTGGGGCGTGGAGGAGCACGTGCGCGAGCGCTTCGGCCCGTACGCGGACGACATCCGCGTGCAGCCCACCTCGCTCAAGTGGCGGTTCGAGTCGCTACAGGCCATGGCCGAGTTCTTCCAGAACGCCGGCCCGCGCCAGTCGGCGGTTGCCGAGGACAAGCGCCAGGCGATGGCGATGGAGATGCTCGAGCTGGTCCAGCGGTTCAACAAGGCCGACGACGGCTCCGTGGACATCGACGCGGACTTCTCGATCGTCGTCGCGCGCAGGAAGAGCTGACCGCCCGGCTGCTGATCGAGTACGACGGCGGCGGGTTCAGCGGCTGGGCCAGGCAGCCGGGCCGGCGCACCGTCGAGGGCGTGCTGGAGGAGGCACTCGCGCGGGTCCGGCGCGAGCCGGCGAAGCTCACCGTGGCGGGGCGCACCGACACCGGCGTGCACGCCCGGGGCCAGGTGGCGAGCCACCCGGGGGATCCGGCGCCCGCGGGGGCCATCAACGGCGCGCTGCCCCACGATGTGCGCGTGGTCACGAGCGAGCCCGCCCCGGACGGCTTCGATGCGCGCCGCCACGCGCTCGCACGCACCTATCGCTACCGCGTGCACGCGCGGCGGGAGGCGAGCCCGTTCGAGCAGGGCCGCGCACTCCACTGGCCGCACCCGCTCGACCGGGAGCTGCTCGTGCGCTGCGCGGCTCTGCTCCCCGGCAGCCATGACTTCACGGCCTTCACACCGACCGACACCTACCACCAGCGCTTCGACCGCAGCATCACGCGGGCGGAGTGGCTGCAGGAGCCCGGCGATGTGCTCGCCTTCTGGGTGGAGGCGGACACGTTCATGCGCCACATGGTGCGCACGCTGGTGGGCTCGATGCTGGCCGTGGCCAGCGGCCGGCGCGAGCTCGACTGGCTCGCGGAGCTGCTCGAGGGCCGCCCGCGCAGCGAGGGCGGCGACACCGCACCCCCGCACGGGCTCTACCTCGAGTCCGTTACATATCCTCAGCCGGAGCACTCGTGAAGGTCCTTCTCACAAACGACGACGGCATCCAGGCCACCGGGCTCAATGTCCTGCGCAGGGCTCTGCTCGGCGTTCCCGGGATCGAGCTGTCGGTGATCGCGCCCAACTCGAACCGCAGCGCCACGGCGCGCAGCATCACCACCCGGCAGCCGCTGTGGGTGGAGGAGATCGAGTTCGACGACGGCACCACCGGCTACGCGACCGACGGCACGCCCGTGGACTGCGTGCGCTTCTCCGTGCTCGGGCTGACCGAGGCACCCGACCTGATCGTCTCCGGCATCAACCACGGCACCAACCTCGGCGACGACATCACCTACTCGGGCACGGTGGCGGCCGCGCTCGAGGGCGTGGTGCTCGGCATCCCCGCCATCGCCGCCTCGCAGCAGTCGACCGGGGGGGAGATGGACTTCCGCGCCGGCCTGCGGTTCGAGTTCGGCGAGGGCGCGGCGTTCGTGGCGCGGCTGGTCGAGGGGCTGGAGGACGTGCCCGTGCCGGAGGGCACGCTGCTCAACGTGAACGTGCCGTCCGGCGACGCCAGGGGAGCACGCGTCTGCCGCCTGGGCAAGCGGATCTACCGCGACAAGCTCGAGCTGGTGGAGGAGGGCGACGACGGCCGCAAGCGCTACCGGATCTACGGCGAGCGCCCCGGCCACCACGAGGAGGAGGGCACGGACTTCGCCGCGCTGTCGGAGGGGCTGATCGCGGTCACGCCGCTCCACTTCGACCTCACCGACCAGGCGGGCATAGAGGCGCTCTCCGGGTTCGACCTGGACTCGCTGATCGCCCCGGCCGCGCAAGAGGTTGAGTAAGGCGGCCAAGCGCGCGGCCGAGCTGCGCCGCGAGCTCGAGCACCACAACCACCGCTACTACGTGCTCGACGAGCCGGAGATCGGCGACGACGAGTACGACGCGCTGCTGAACGAGCTGCGCGAGCTCGAGGCCGAGCACCCGGAGCTGCGCACGCCCGACTCGCCCACTCAGCGGGTGGGGGCCAAGCCGCTCGAGAAGTTCGAGCCGGTGAAGCACCTCCAGCCGATGCTCTCGCTCGCCAACGCGCGCAACGAGGAGGAGCTGCGCGCGTGGGACGCGCGGGTGCGCAAGCTCGCGGGGGAGGACGCGCCGGAGATCACCTACGGGACCGAGCCGAAGATCGACGGGCTGGCGATCTCGCTGGTCTACGAGGACGGCGTGTTCGTGCGCGGGGCCACGCGCGGCGACGGCGAGATCGGCGAGGACGTGACCCAGAACCTCCGGACCATCGCGGTGATCCCGCTGCGGATCGATCATGCGCCGCCGCTGCTGGAGGTTCGCGGCGAGGTCTACCTGCCGCGCTCCGCCTTCGCCCGGCTGAACGAGCAGCGGGCCGAAGCCGGGGAGCCGACCTTCGCCAACCCGCGCAACAGCGCCGCCGGCTCGATCCGCCAGCTCGACCCCGCGCTGGCGGCGGCGCGCCCCCTGTCGATGTGGTGCTACGGGATCGGGACCGTCGAGGGCATCTCGTTCGACCGCCACAGCGAGGCCCTCCAGTGGCTCCGCGACCATGGCTTCAAGGTCGCGCCGGACACCAAGGTGCACGAGGACCTCGAGTCACTCGTTGCAGAGTGCCGGCGCTGGGAGACCGACCGCGAGTCGCTCGACTACGAGATCGACGGCGTGGTGGTGAAGGTGGACGACCTCGCCCTCCAGCGCGACCTGGGCGTGGTGGGACGCGAGCCCCGCGGCGCGATCGCCTGGAAGTTCGCGCCGATGACGGCCACCACCACCCTGCGCTCGGTCATGTGGAACGTGGGGCGGACCGGCCACATGGTGCCGTTCGCCAACCTCGAGCCGGTGCAGGTCTCGGGCGTGACGGTGAGGCTCGCCACGCTGCACAACGAGGAGGACCTGCGCCGCAAGGACGTGCGCGACGGCGACGAGGTGATCGTGATGCGCGCGGGCGACGTGATCCCGCAGGTGGTCTCGCCCACGCCGCAGGCGCAGCGGCGCAGAAAGCGTTCGGAGCCGCCGCAGCCGCCGGCCACCTGCCCGGCCTGCGGCACCCCCACGGTCAAGCCCGAGGACGCCGTGTTCACCATCTGCCCCAACCGCGCCTCCTGCCCCGGCCAGATCTTCCAGTCGGTCAAGCACTTCGTGTCGAAGGGCGCGATGGACATCGACGGCCTGGGCGAGAAGCAGGCCCACCGCTTCCTCACCGACGGGCTGATCGAGGACGTGGCCGGCATCTACGAGCTGCGCGAGGAGCAGCTGGTGGGGCTCGAGGGCCTCGGCGAGATCTCGGCGCGCAACCTGCTCGCCGCGATCGAGGGGTCGAAGGAGGTGCCGTTCTTCCGCGTGCTCTACGCGCTCGGGATCCCCGGCATCGGCTACGTGAACGCCCGCAACCTCGCCGGCCAGTTCCGCTCCATGGACGCGCTGATGGCCGCCTCGCCCGAGGCGATCGTGGAGACGCCCGGGATCGGCGACGTGCTGGCCGCCACGATCGTGGAAACGCTGGCCGAGGAGCGCACGCGCGAGCTGATCGAGCGCCTCCGCGGCCACGGCCTGAAGATGGAGGAGGAGGGGCCGATCCCGGGCACCGAGGGGCCGCTCGTGGGGCTCACCTTCGTGCTCACCGGCACCCTGCCCGACCTCTCCCGTGAGCGGGCGACCGAGCTGATCGAGGCCGCGGGCGGCAAGGTGACCGGCTCGGTGTCGAAGAAGACGAGCTACGTGGTGGCCGGCGCGGAGCCGGGCTCCAAGCTGGCGAAGGCGGAGCAGGCGGGGGTGGAGGTGATCGACGAGGAGCGCCTGCGCGCGCTGCTCGACGGCGAGCCGGAGCAAGCGGTCGCGCCTGAGAACGGCGGCGCATAGAGCGCTATTTCTGCGTCGCTGATCCCTTTTACCCGCTATAGGGGGCAAAAGGGATCAGGCTCGGCTCCCAGGCGCGCCTACGCCGCTCGGCGGCGCGCGCGCTTCTTGCGCCGCGGCAGCGACTGGCGCTCGCGGCGCAGCTGCGGGCGCGGGGCGCGCCGCTCGGCGTCGCGGGCGTCGCGCGTGGCGTCGGCCGCCAGGTCGTGGGCGCCCATCTCCGCGTAGATCGCCGAGGCCAGCCGGTGGGCCAGCGGGTTGTCGGGCTCCGCCCGGATCCAGTCGCGCACCGAGCGCCCGGCCTCGCGCAGGCGCCCCGCGAGGTGGTACTGCTGCGCGAGCAGGCGCAGGATCTCGGGGCGCCGCGGGTCGGCGTTGCGGGCATAGACGAGGCGCTGGATGGCGAGGTCGTGGTTGCGCTCGGCGACCGCGTCGCGGGCGGCGGCCAGGAAGCGGTCGGCGCGCTCGACGTCCTTCTCGTGCTGGCGGAAGTCCACGTAGATCAGGTTGTCCACCGGGAGGAGGTGCGTGCCGGATCCGAACTCGACGTGCGCCCAGCGCTGGATCTCGTCGCCCTCTCCGCTGAAGCGCACGTCCACGATGCTGCCGACCCCCCACTCGGGGAAGCTCGCCGAGCGCACGTAGCGGTAGACGATCGAGCGCTCCGCCGACGTGCCCGCCCGGCGCGTCTCCGGCTCCTTCTGCGCGGCGGCGTACGCCCGCTCGCCGGCCTCGGCCTGCTGCCGGCGCCAGCTGTCGGCGCTCACGCGGATGTCGACGGTGGTGATCGGGCCGGCGTCGGCCACGCGCGTCTCGAGCAGGTCGGCGGCGGAGTTGATGCTCTTCATCTGCCGCTCGTGCACGTGCCGCTGGCTCGGCGCGGCGCGGTCCGGGTGCCAGCGCTTCGCCATCGTGCGGCGGGCTAGCTGGATGTCCCGCAGGTCGGCGGGCGGGTTCAGCTCGAGTAGCTGGACGGCCTGATCGATCGTCACGACACCGAGGCTAGCTAGCCCCGGTATGCGGCGATGGCCTGGGCCATGCGGTCCTGGCGGGCTCTCCCCGACGTGACATTCGCGTTGTTCATCAGGATCGAGAACGCGAGCGTGGCGCCCCCGAGCGTGTGGCAGTAGCCCGACAGCGCGGTCACGCCGCTGAGCGTGCCGGTCTTGGCGTGGCAGCGGTTGTGCGCCGGGCCGCTGCGCATGCGGCCGGCCAGCGTGCCGCTCACGCCCGCGGTCGGGAGCGCGCCCTCGAGCACGGCCGCGTCGGGCCGGGCGCGCTCGCCCACGAGGAAGTCCACCACCTCCCTGGGCGGGGCCCGGTCGGACCTCGACAGACCCGACCCGTCGACCACCGACGCCGACGAGCCCATGGAGCGCGCGAACCGGCGCGCCTGGGCCGCCCCTGCACGTGTCGTGCCGTCGATCGTCAGGCCCTTGGCCAGCATCTCGGCGAACCAGTTCTCCGAGCGCACGCCGGTGATCTGGACCAGCTTCGAGAACGGGGACGACCTGACGCTCGCCAGGCTCACGGCGCTGTCCGGCGCCTGCCCGGCCGCCGGCTGCCCGCTCACCTTCACGCCCGCCTTCTGCAGGGCATCCTGGAATTGGGTGGCGGCGTACACCGGCGGGTTGACCTGGAAGCTGCCCGCGGACGTGCGGGCGTGGTTGTAGGCGAGCGCCGTGAGCGGACCGCCGATGTCGCCCGAGCCGGCAAAGCCCGAGTAGGCCGTGCCGCGCAGCGAGTCCCAGAGCGACTCGTCGCCCACGATCCGGCCGGTCACCCGCTTCAGGCCCCGGTCCGCCAGCCGCGCGGCGAGGGCGTCCGCGCTGGCCCCGCCGCCGTAGCGCGGGCCGTTGTAGGCGTCGGATCCGAAGCTCGGGTCGCCGGCTCCGTGGAGGTAGAGGTCGCCGGCGAGCGTGCCCGTGACGGAGTCGAGCGTGCCCGATGCGAGCGCCCCCGTCTCCAGCGTCCCGCCGGGCCCCTGGGCGGCCAGCGTGGCGCCGATGGTGAACAGCTTGGTGTTCGACGCCAGGATCCGGCTGGTGGTCGACTTCCAGCCGAAGAGGACCGTGCCGGTGTCGGCGTCGACCACGTAGGCCCCCGAGGCCGCCGCGCCGGCCTTCATCTCGCGGGTGAGGACCGTCTTGAGCTTGGCGTCCTGGCTCTGGGCCGCGGCTGGAGCGGCCGGGAGGGCGGCTGCCACGAGGAGCGCGTGCAGAGCGAGGGCGCGGCGAGTGCAGGGCAATCGTCGCATCGGAGGGGAGAACCACCCTAGCGGCGCGAGGTTGCGGTCCGGGCGCCGTGGCCGCTGCCATACTCGGCGCGGATGGGCAAGGTAGTCAAGCTCGAAAAGCCGGCTCAGCGCAAGCAGGCGGCCGGCAAGCCCGCTCGCCGCCGCGGGCGCCGCTCCAAGACCGCCCTGGTGCTGGGCGGCGGCGGCGTCACGGGCGGCGTCTACGAGATCGGCGCCCTGCGCGCGCTCGACCTGCTGGCGGTCAACCGCACGATCAACGAGTTCGACGTATACGTGGGCACCAGCGCCGGCTCCTTCGTGGCCAGCCTGGCGGCCAACGGCGTGACCCCCGAGGAGATGATGCGGGTGGTCAACCAGCAGACGCCCACGCCGTTCCGCGACATCAACATGGGCACCGTCCTCAAGCTCGACTACCCCGAGCTGGCCAAGAGCCTCGCGCTCATGCCGGTCCGATCGGTGGGCGTGCTCCGCACGCTGCTCTCCAACCTCCGCAACGTGTCGATGATGGACCTCGCCCTCGGGCTGGCCGAGGGCCTGCCGCCGGGGATCTACGACGGCTCGGGCATCGAGAAATACCTCCAGGAGGTGCTCAGCGACCCCGACCGCGTGAACGACTTCCGGCTGCTCGAGAACGAGCTGTACCTCACCGCCACCGACCTCGACACCTGCGAGCGGATCGTGTTCGGGGCCGACGGCTGGGACGACGTGCCGATCTCGAAGGCGTCGGCGGCCTCCACCGGGCTGCCGATGATCTACCGCCCGGTCGAGATCAAGGGCCGCCACCTCGTGGACGGCGGCATTCGCTCCACCACCAACGTGGACGTGGCGGTGGAGGCGGGGGCCAAGTTCGTGATCGTGGTCAATCCGCTCGTGCCGTACGTGAACGACTTCCAGAAGCTGATTCCCACCATGACCGGCAGCCGCGTGCGCCGCGTGGCCGACATGGGCTTCCCGCAGATCGGCTACCAGGCGTTCAAGCTGCTGGCGCACCAGCGCCTGCACGAGGCGGTGCGGGTCTGGCAGGAGAAGTACCCCGGGGTGGACATCATCCTGATCGAGCCCGACCCCAACGACGAGCTGATGTTCGACACGAACATCATGAACTTCACCCGCCGCGTGGACATCGCCAGGCACGGGTTCGAGTCGGTCACGCTCCAGCTGGCCAAGGACTACGACCGGCTGCGCTCGGTCTGCGCGCGGCACGGCATCGAGATCTCCGCCACGCGCGTGCGCAAGGTGATCAAGCACTTCGAGCGGGAGAAGGAGCAGACCCGGGCGTGGCGCCGCATCCTCGAGCAGACCACCGGCGCCCTGCTCAGGCAGTCCGAAGACGCCTAGCCCCCCGGAACCTCCAGCTCGCCGGTGCGCTCCATCGGCTGCCAGCGGATCCGGTTGCCCAGCAGGGCGCTGATCACGGACTCGATCGCCACCAGGTACATGAGCTGGCGGTAGACGAACTGCTGGAGCGGCATCGCCCACAGCGGGCGGGGGGACTCGTGATCGAGCCGGAACGCGTACCAGCCGAGCAGGAGGTTGAGGGCGTTGAACCCGAGCCAGTAGCCGATCACCGGCAGGGGGTCGAGGAAGACGATCCCGTAGATCGCGAACAGGTCGATCAGTGGCGCCAGAAGCGGAAGCAGGATCTGGAACAGGAGCAGGTACGGGATCGCAACCCGTCCGATCCGCCACTCACGTGGCCGCACCACCGCGGCGCGGTGCTTCCAGATCGCTTGCATCGTGCCGTAGGACCAGCGGTAGCGCTGCCGCCACAGCGCCGCAAGCGAAGCGGGCGCCTCGGTCCAGGCGCGCGCATCCTCCGCGTACGCCACGCGCCAGCCGGCCCGGCCGATCCCGATCGTGATGTCCGTGTCCTCGGCCAGGGTTGCGTCTGAGACGCCGCCGATGTCGACGAGCGCCTCACGGCGGAACGCCCCGATCGCGCCGGGAACCGTGGGCATGCAGCGCAGCAGGTCGTAGAGGCGACGGTCGAGGTTGAACCCCATCACGTACTCGATGTGCTGCCAGCGGCCGAGCAGTCCGCGCCGGTTGCCCACCTTCGTGTTGCCGGCCACGGCTCCCACGTCCGGCTCGCGGAACGGCTGGACCAGCGCGCGCAGCGTTTCGGGCTCGAAGACCGTGTCGCCGTCCACGGTCACGATCACGTCGTTGCGCGCCGCCTCCACGCCGCGGTTCAGGGCCGCGGGCTTTCCGGCGTTCGCCTGGCGCAGGACGCGCACGTGGGCCAGCCCCAGCGCCTCGACGAGGTCGCCGGTGCCGTCGTCGGACCCGTCGTCCACCACGATCACCTCGAAGTCGGGGTGGTCGCTCGCGTCGAGCGATCGCGCGGCCCGTTCGATGCCGGCGGCCTCGTTGAAGGCCGGAACCACCACGGAGACGGCGGGGAGGAACTCCTCCATGTGCCCAGCGGAGCGGACCTCGCGCGCATGGCGGCGGGCGAACACGAACAGCGCGATCATCCGCACGAGCGCGAGCACGGCGATCGGCACCAGCGTGAAGGTGAACGCGGCGGTCACGGCGTGAGCGACGCCTAGCGTGGCGAGAAGGAGACGGCCGCGCGCACGCTCCCAGGTCGAGGTCGCGGGCTCGGCATCCGCCCGCCCGATCCCGGCGAGATCGGATGCCGTCACGAATCGGAAGCCGCGGCGTCGCAGCTCGGGGACCAGCCGCCGCAGCGCCGCCACGGTCTGCGACCGGTCGCCGCCGCCGTCGTGCATCAACACGAGCCCGCCGGCGCCGGAGGGCGGGATGCCGGCGCTCACGATCGACGCCACGCCCGGCCGGCTCCAATCGCGTGTGTCGAAATCGGAGAGAACGACCGCGTACCCCCGTCGCGCCACGGCGCGCAGGCCGGCGAGCTGCTTGGTGGTGACCGCCGCCGGGACGGCCGAATAGGGGGGCCGGAAGAGCCGTGGGCGCACGCCGGTCGCCCCGGCCACCGCGTTCTCCGTGAGTCCCAGCTGAAGCGACAGCTCCCAGCCGGGCAGCGCCGCAACGTCCGTGTGGCTGAAGGTGTGGTTTCCGAGCTCGAACCCGTGCTCGTGGAGGTCGCGGACGAGGCCCGGGTAGCGCACGACCCTGCTGCCGACGACAAAGAACGTGGCCGGCACGCCGAGCCGGGTGAGCTCGGCGGCGACCCGCGGTGTCCAGCGCGGGTCGGGGCCGTCGTCGAAGGTGAGGGCGATCCGCCGCGCCGGCGCCGACCCGCGCGAGACGAGCCGCCCGTTCTGAAGTGACAGGATCGGCCCGGAGCCGGCGAGCGGCGCACCGGCTGTGCCCGCGACGGGCGTCGCGCTCGACCGCGTGGTGTGCGCGGCGATTCCCTGTACGCCGAGCAGCACGAGCAGCGTGACGAGGCAGAAGGCCAGCAGCATCCAGTGGCCCGGCGGACGGCGAATCCGGCGCCGGGCGCGCGCGATCTGAGCCGCCGTGCCGGGCCGGCGGGGACTCCTCAAGGTCGCCTCAGGGGGACTTTGGGCCGCGGCCGTTCGCGCCGCGGTGCCCGCCGGAGACGGCGGCGCCGGGCGCGGATCCCGACTTGCCCGGGGTGGTTCCGGCGGTGCGGTCCGGGCGATTGGCGGCGCCGGGCGCGGTTGCGGAGTTGCCGTTGTTGACGTGCGCCTTGGAGCCCGGCGTGGCCGACGCGGAGGGCCCGGTGGAGGGAGGGCTCACCGACGGCGTGCCCTTGGTGGGTCCGCTGCCGCCCGTGCTCGCGCCTCCGCTGGATGCGGAGCTGCCGCCCGGGTCCTTGCGGCTGCCGCCCGCGGTGTGGCTCGAATTCGCCGAGCCGCCATGCCGCGCCGCCTGGGTGGCGCGGGCCGCGGTGGTCACGTGGCGCACGCGGGCGATCGCTTCCGTGGCCGAGGCGCCCGCGGTCCGGTCATGCGCGGGGGACGCGGCGGCGCCGGGCGCCTGGGGCAGGCCCAGGGCCGGGAGCGGACGCAGCCCGAACGCGCCCAGGACGAGCGCAACCAGCCAGAGCGCGGTTACGGCCGCGAGCGTCCAGCCCGCGAAGCGCAGCGCCCGTGCACGCCGCCTCCGCTCCGAGGCGAACACCGGAAGGTCCGCGCGTGGCGCGGTCACGTGCGGCGCGGGCGCGGTCACGTGCGGCGCGGGTTGGGTGGCTGAGGCCGGGGTGGCTAGTTCGACGGACATGGATGCGTCCTGCACAGCTTAGGAACGACGGGCAGCCGCGAAGGTTGGGGATTGGTCGCTCAGGCGGCGGTCGTGCCCGTGACGGCCTCGCGCAGTGCGCTGAGCAGCCGGCCCGTGGCGCCCGCGTAGCGGATCGACGCGCGCACGCAGTCGTCGGCGCCGAGCGGGCCGCCCGGCGCCACCAGCACCCTCTTCTCCTCCAGTCGCGCGGCCAGCTGGGCCCCGCTCAGCTCCGCCGCGTGCAGCCAGACGAAGTTGGCCTGGCTCTCGGGCGCGTCCACGGGAAGGTCGTGCAGCTCGTCGGCCACGCGCCGGCGCTGCTCGATCACCATGTCGCGGCGTGAGTCGATCGCGCTGTCGCCCATGTTCAGCGCGTAGTAGATGCCCGCCTGGGTGAGCACGTTCACGCCGAGCGCCGGGGCGATCGAGCCCAAGAGCTCACCGGACGCGCGCGATCCGACCGCGTAGCCCGCGCGCAGGCCGGACAGCCCCCAGATCTTGGAGAAGGTTCGGAACACGAGCATGCGCGGGAAGGCGTCGACCAGGCGCAGCACCGAGTCGGCCGGCTCGACGTCCTGGAACTCGATGTAGGCCTCGTCCACCAGCAGGTGCACGTGCTCGGGCAGGGAGGAGGCGAGCGTGCCGATCTCCTCCGCGGTCACGTAGGTGCCGGTCGGGTCGTTCGGGTTGCAGATCACGACCACCCGCGTCTTCGGCGTGACGGCGTCGCGCACCGCGTCGAGGTCGGCCCGCCCGCCGCGCAGGTCGACCGCCACCGGGCGGCCGCCGGCCCGCTGGGCCATCAGCGGGTAGAGCGGGTACGACGGCCACGGCGTGACCAGCTCGGCGCCGCGCTCCACGAGCACGAGCGCCGCCGCCTGGATCAGCTCCGCCGCCCCGTTGCCCATCACGATCTGCTCGGCCTCGACCCCGTGGCGCTCGGCGAGCTGACGGCGGATCTCCTTCGCGTGGCGATCGGGGTACCCGTTCACGCGCCCCCGGGCGGCGTAGATGGCCGCGTTCATGATCTCCGAGTGCGGGAAGTCGGGCCACTCGGTGCTCGACAGGTCGAGCGTGGGCACGTGCTCGAGGGCGAGCATCTTCTCCCGCCGGCGGCGCTCGCGCAGATCGCGGTTGATCGTCTCCGGATCGATGTCGTCGAACTGGCGGTAGTAGTCGAGGAGGCCCATGCCCGCCGGCTCGCCCGCCGCTACTTCGTGGGCGCCAGCGACGGCCCGGGGCCCTGGATGATGAAGAACCAGAACAGGAACGGGATCACGGTCAGGATCAGGCTCACGATGAAGATCCGCTCGAGCGCGCCCTTCTCCTGCCGGATGCCGGATGCCCGGCGCACGAGCTTCCACGCGTGGTCCACGCGCTTGGCGATCATCAGCGTGATGAAGAGAGTGAGCAGCATCCCGAGGAACGCCGAGACGATCCCCAGCGACACCGAGCCGGTCCAGTAGTTCACGCGCGAGCCCACCCACAGCCAGCCGACCGGCTGCGGGCCCCAGAGCGAGACGCAGAGGACCGTCTCGATCACCAGGAGGAAGGCCGCGAACCCCCGATCGGCGCGCTGGCGGCCGCCGCCGGCGTCCGGCGGCTTCTCCCGGTACCGCATGGGAGCGGTGCCGGGGCGGCGGCCGATGAACAGTCCGCCGGTATCGGTGGGGTCGTTACTCGCCAAGTCGCGGAGGGTAGCCGGAACGCGGGGCCGGGCACGCTAGCGGGTGGGCGTTACGACGAGTAAAAACTCTCGACCGTGTCCGCGAACTTCTCGGCCACCACGTTGCGCTTGACCTTCATCGTGGGGGTCAGCTCGCCGGTGGCCTGCGACAGGTCCTCCGGCAGGATCTTGAACTTCTTGACCTGCTCCACGCGCCCGACCTGGGCGTTGACCTCGTCCATGACCTTCTGGACCTCGGCCCGCATCTGCTCGGACTCCGGCACCTCCTCGGGCGCCAGGC
Organism: Thermoleophilaceae bacterium; assembly: GCA_034663685.1. GTDB lineage: Bacteria > Actinomycetota > Thermoleophilia > Solirubrobacterales > Thermoleophilaceae > AC-37. The sequence goes on along the minus strand of JAXDJC010000173.1, from coordinate 7,831 downwards.
CGTGCTGCTCGGCGAAGCCGGGCACCTCGTCCGGGTCGAGCGTGATCAGCGCCACGAGGTAGGGCTTGCGGTCGCCCAGCACCACGGCCTGCGAGATGTAGCGGTTCTGCTTGAGGCCGTTCTCCAGGTTGGCGGGCGTGATGTTCTTGCCGCCGGCCGTGATGATGATGTCCTTCTTGCGGCCGGTGATGAAGACGAAGCCGTCCTCGTCGATGTGGGCGAGGTCGCCGGTGTGCAGCCAGCCGTCCTCCAGGGCCTCCCGGGTGGCCTCCTCGTTCTTGTAGTAGCCCTCGAAGATGTTCGGGCCGCGCAGAAGCAGCTCCCCGTCCTCGGCGATCTTCGCCTCCATCGGCTCGAGGATCCGGCCGACCGACCCGAAGCGGAAGCTGTCGAGCGTCTGGGCGGTGGCCGCCGTGGATGTCTCGGTCATCCCGTAGCCCTCGAAGATCGGGATCCCGCACGCGTAGAAGAACTCGAGCACCTCCTTGGCGATCGGCGCCGCTCCGCTCACGCCCTGACGGACCCGGCCGCCGAAGATCGCGCGCACGTTCTTGTAGAGCGCCTCCTCGGCCTGGTCGAACGGCTCCTGGAGCTCCGCCGGGATCTCCTCGCCGCGCTGCTGCATCTCACGCACCTTCACGCCCAGCGCCACGGCCTTCTCGAGTTGCTCCGCGTCGGGCGCGTTGCTGGTGGCGAGCGTGTAGATCTTCTCGAAGATCCGCGGGACCGAGGGGAAGTAGTGCGGCCGGACCTCCTGGAGGTCGGGCACGATCTTGGTCGGGTCCTTCTGCCAGTAGGCGATCGTGCCGCCCACGTCCAGCACCAGGAACTGGATCAGCAGCGCGAACGAGTGCGCGAGCGGGAGGTAGAGGTAGACGGCGTCCTGCTCCTCGACGGCGCCCTGCCCGAGCACCATGTCGCGCATGGCCGCGTAGTTACCGTGCGTGATCACGCAGCCCTTGGGCGGGCCCGTGGTGCCGGAGGTGTAGATGAACTGGCACGGGTCCTCCGGCTTCACGGCCTCGGCGGCCTGCTGCCATTCGGCCTCGTCGCGGCCGCGGCCGCGCTCGCGCAGCTCCTCGAGCGTGATCACGCCATCGGAGTCCGAGCCCGGCTCGAACGCGATCACGTGCCGGAGCGCGGGCAGATGCTCGCGCACCGCGCGGATCTTGGCCAGCTGCTCCTCGTCCTCGGCGAACACCGCGACGGACTCGGAGTGCTCGAGCACGTAGCGGCACTCCTCGGGCGAGTTGGTCTGGTAGATCGAGACGGAGGTGGCGCCGGCGGTGACCGTTCCGAAGTTGGCCCAGGTCCACTCGGGACGCGTGTGGCTCAGGATCGCGACGCGGTCGCGCGGCTGGATGCCCAGGTCGAGCAGCCCGAGCGCGATCTCGCGCGACGCCGTGCCCATGTCCTCGTAGGTGATCTTGGCCCAGTCGCCGCCGTGCTTGTACATCTGGGCGACGTGGGCGGAGTGCTTCGCGACGGCCGCGGGGACCTCGGCCGCGATCGTCCTGGTCTGGGTCCCCATCTCGAGCGCGTTCTTCGCGCCCGTGGCAGCCTCCATCGTGATGCTCTCCTCCGGCGTCGTTTGCGCCGGGGAGTCTAGGTCAGGCGCTGGCGAACTGAGCGTGCTGCCCGCGGTCCTGCTGCGCCTCACGCAGTGCGCAGAGGAACAGGGTCTTGTCGATCCGCCCCTGGAAGATCGGCACCCGCAACTCCATGCACTTGACGATCACCTCCCGCCGATGCATACCTGCCTCGCGCGCGAGCTCAGTGGGCGTCAAGTGGATCGCCATGGAGTTGTCTCCCTCCGTCGGTGAATGACCAACCGATTGTTACTGCTTGCGCCGGACGTCGCAATGGACGATCCGCATTTTGCGCTGTTTATGGCCCAGATGCAACACCTAGACCGGATTCGGCAGCTCGATGAACTCGTGGGCCACCCCGAAGCTGTCGGCCACGACCTCCCCCAGGCGGCGGATTCCGAGCGTCTCGGTGGCGTAGTGGCCGCAGGCGAGGAGGCTCACGCCGGTCTCGGCGGCGTCCGCCATCGAGGGCTCCTCGGGCTCGCCGGTCACGAGCGCGTCGAGGCCGAGCGCGGCGGCCTCGCCGAGGCTTTCGCCGCCACCCCCGGAGACGATGCCCACGCGGCGCACCTCGTCACGGCCGCCGCTGAGCACCAGCGGCTCGCGGCCGAACACGGACCGGCAGCGGTCCTCCAGCTCGGCCAGGGTCATGGGGGAGGCCGGCTCGCCCACGAACCCGATCGGCCGTCCGCCGTGCTCGGCGAAGCGCTCGCCGCGGCGCAGGCCCAGCGCGTCGCAGATCAGCGCGTTGTTGCCAACCTCCTCGTGGGCGTCGAGCGGCAGGTGGTAGGCGACCAGCGACATGTCGGCGTCGAAGAGCGTGCTCAGCCGCCCCCGCATCTGCGTGCCGACCGCCTGCGGCGTGGAGCGCCAGAAGATCCCGTGGTGGCAGAGCACCATCCCCGCCCCGGCCGCGGCGGCGCGCTCGAACAGCTCGCGGTGGGCCGAGACCGCGGTGACCACAAGCTCCACCTCGTCACGCCCCACGACCTGGAGCCCGTTCGGGCCGTAGTCGTCCCAGGAGCCGGCGTCGAGCAGCCGGTCGAGGTGGGCGACGATCTCGTCGCGGCTCGCCATTGGCCCGCACCGTAATGGAACGCGTAACCTGCGCGCCGATGGCCCGGAAGAAGCGCGACGGCAGCAGCGAGTTCCTCGAGTCCCTGATGGACACGAGCCTCTACTCGATGGGCGCGTTCTTCTCCGACCAGCACCCCGACCTGGTGGACGAGGTGATTGCCCAGAGCGAGGCGATCGAGGAGCTGGGGCTGCGCGGCTACGCCGAGGAGGCCGAGCTGTCGGTGGAGGAGGTCTTCGAGACGCTCCTCACTGGGCTGGCGGTGCGCTACTACAAGGCCGTCGCGGCCTAGGGCCGCACGCCCACCGCATCCAGCGCGACGGCTCCGCTCAACAGCGACACCGACAGCCTGTGCGTGCCCGCGCCGAGCGCGCGGAACTCGCCCAGGACCGCCCGCGCGCGGGCCTTGCCGCGGAAGCTGATCGAGTAGCGGCGGCCGTCGAGCACGACGAGGGCGCGCCCCCCGTTCGGCGTGCGTCGTCCGACCAGGTACACCCGCGATCCGCGGAAGCGGAGCGAGGCCGACGCCGGCCGCGCGCTCGCCACGGCCAGCGTGCCGCCGAACGCGGCCGCATCCTTGGCGGTGGCCCAGTGGCCGCTGAGGGCGAGCCGCGTCTGGTCGACCGGGACCACGCTCGTGGCGTACGACCACGTGCCGGCCACGCCGCCGCGGTCGATCGCCCGCGCACGGAAGCGGTAGGCGGCGCCGGGGCCGCCGGTGAAAGCGTGGGCGGCGGAGCCCATCCGCGCGGCGATCGTCCTGTAGGTCCGGGTGGAGCCCCCGAGCCGCGCCACCTGGAGCTCGTAGTGGTCCACGTTCGCCGGGTCGCCCACCCGCAGCCGCACGGACACGCCGAACGCGTGCCCCGGGCCAACGTCGCTCGCCAGCCGCGGGGCCACCACGCGCACACGCTGCTTGCCGCCGCCCCTGATCCCGCTGGGCGGGCCGGTGGCGCTGTCGGGCGTGGTCGCGGCGGAGAGATATGAGTAGTTGGGCGGCAGGCCGTCGTCGCCGAGGCCCGGGCATCCGGTGCGGAGGTCCTCGCACACGTAACCGGCGAACGCGAGCCGCGACTTCAGGTAGGCGGAGTAGAGGTTCCCGTCGCCGTTCGGGTCCACGGCGGACTCGCCGGAGTCGATGCGCCAGCGCGAGGTCTTGAGACGCCTGTCGGCGCCGGTGTCGCCCTTCACGTAGCGGTCGAACCACGCGCCGGTGTACCAGGCGGCCATGTTCATCCCGCGCAGCGTGGCGCCGAATCCGGGGTTGGGGATGAACGAGTACTCGTAGTGCGTGCCGCCGCGGGTGTTGATCTGCCCGCTGGGCACGCCTGCCTTGGTCATCGCGTTCGACGCGGCGTTCTTGGTCTGCTCGTCCGGCGCGGCGGTGTACGGCGTGGGCGTCAGGCCGTAGTCGTTCGACATGCCCAGCGACGGCTTGGTCAGCGCCACCGGCGCGGGCCTGGGCGCGGACCCCGACGGGCAGGTGAACGGCGGCGTGGTGCGGGCGCTCGGGTCGGAGAGGTTGTCCCAGGCCACGATCGCCTTCACGCGCTTGTCGATCTGGCCGACGTAGGACACGCCCGCCGCGCCGAGCGAATGGCCGGCGATCCCCACGCGGCTCGTGTCGAGCAGCTGCGAGAACGGGTTGTAGGCGGCGTTCAGCCCGGCCGTGACGCGGCGCTGCTGCTTCTCGTCGTGGCTGGTGCCCGTCGAGCAGCTCTTGCGCGGGTGGTACGGGCTCGAGGGGGAGGAGAAGAAGAAGTCGAGCGCGTCCTCGGTCCCGTCGTAGAACGGCTGGCCGCTCTGGGAGGGCACGCCGTCGTTGCGGTCCACGCCCTCGCCGTAGGTGTCGGAGCGCCCCTGGCCCTGCGGGTCGTAGGTCATCACGATGTAGCCGGCCTTGGCGAGCGTGGTGGCCGCCCACAGGTAGAGCTCCTCGGGCGCCTGAACCGAGCCGTTGGTGATCACGATCCCCGGGCGCAGCGCGGGCCCGGCCTTGGTGGCCCAAACGTGGCCGGACAGGATGGACCCGTTGCGCGCGGTGAACAGCACGGGCTTGACGATCCCGTGGCCCTCCGCCTCCCAGTGCTTGGGCCACAGCCGCACGTCGCCCGCGCAGCCGTCCTCATGGCTGTGGCAGATGCCGCCGGAGAAGTCGCGCTCCGGGTCGGTGGCGAGGATCTGAGTCTCCTCCTGGCGGCCCTCGACGCCGCGCTCGCGCAGCAGCGCCTGGTACTCGGGCGTGCCCGACTCGTACTGGAAGCGCTCGTTGATCTTGGAGTAGTTCTGGGACTCCCCGCTCGGCGTGAACTCGGCCGCGAGCGCGGGCGCCGCGAGCGCAAGCGCGGCGATGAGCACTGCGAGGACCCTGCCCGGGAACACGGGCGGCACCTTACGCGGAAGGGCCGTGGCGGGCGCCGACGGCTAGTTGCGCGCGGCCACCGCGCCCCGATCCTCGGCGTGCGCGCGCTCGAGCGCCTCGCGGAAGGGGGTGGGCTCCACGTGGAAGAGCTCGGCGCCGCTTGGGTCGGTAACCACCGTGCGGGTGGATAGGCCCTCCACCAGTGGCCGGGCGACGCCGGCGTCCACCGGCGTGACGAGCCCGATCCACAGCGAGGAGAGCCTGGGGGAGAGCACGGGAACGGGAAGCCTGGGGCGCGGCCGCTTGCCCAGCACGTGGGCCATCTCGTCGAGCATCTCGCCGTAGGAGAGCACGTCGGGGCCGCCGATCTGCACCTCGCGGCCGGCCGACTCCTCGACCGTGGGAGCCTGGGCGAGGTACTCGACCGCGTCGTCGATGCCGATCGGCTGCGTGGTCGTGGAGAGCCACTTGGGCGCGAGCATCGCGGGCAGTCGCTCCACCAGGCTCTTCAGCGTCCGGTACGACTCGCTCTTGGCACCCACCACCATCGCGGCGCGGAAGTACGTGAGCGGGGGGCCGTGCTCGGTGAGGGTCGAGGCGGTGGCGTGACGGCTGCGCAGGTGCGCCGAGCCGGGGTTCTCGCCCAGGCCGCCCAGGTAGATCACGCGGGCCACGCCCTCGCGCTTGGCCACCTCTGCGAACGACCTGGCCGCCCTCCGCTCGCGCTCCTCGAAGCCGGCGTCGGACCCGCGGCCCATCGAGTGCACGAGGTAGTAGGCCACGTCCACGCCCGCGCACGCTCCGGCGAGCGTCTCGGGGCGCAGAACGTCGCCCTCGTGCAGCTCGTGCCCGGCCTCGGCGAGGTGCTCGGCCCGCGCGGCGTCGCGCACCAGGCAGCGCACCTCGAAGCCGCGCTCGTCGAGCGCCTCGACCAGCCGCCCTCCCACGAAGCCGGTGGCTCCTGTCACCAGTGCCTTCACCGTATGGGGTACGTGCCCTTCTTCACCGGGGATCAACACCGCCGTGGCATCTTTGGCGCCGTGCATCGCCTTCTGGCCCCGCTTTCGATCCTCGCCGTGACGGCGTTCGCCGCGGCGTGCAGCAGCGGCTCCGACGCGGGCGGCGCTGCAGGCGGCCCGGCCACGGCCGGGAACGGTCCGGACGTCGCCGCCGCGGCCTCGACGGGCGTGAAGCTGTCGCGGATCGGGTCGTTCGACCAGCCGACCTACGTGACGGCGCCGCCCGGCGACAAGTCGCGCCTGTTCGTGACCGAGCAGCCCGGGCGGATCCGCGTGCTGGTCAACCGCAAGCTGCGCAGCAAGGCGTTCCTCGACATCCATGGCGACGTGAGCTCCGGGGGCGAGCGCGGGCTCCTGTCGATGGCGTTCGCGCCCGACTACGCCGGCAGCGGGCTCTTCTACGTCTACTTCACCGGCGGCGACGGCGACATCCACGTACGGCAGTTCAAGCGGTCCGCGGGCAACGCCGACGTGGCCGACGCCGCCAGCGGCCGCGAGGTGCTCAGGATCGAGCACAGCCGCTTCCCGAACCACAACGGCGGCCAGCTTCAGTTCGGCCCCGACGGGATGCTGTACCTCGGCACGGGGGACGGCGGGGGCGGCGGCGACACGCTGCGGTCGGGACAGGACCTCGGCACCCTGCTGGGCAAGCTCCTGCGGATCGACCCGCGACCCGGCGGCGGCTACGACGTGCCGGCCGACAACCCGTTCCGCGGGCGCAGCGGGGCGCGCGGCGAGATCTGGGCGTACGGGCTGCGCAACCCCTACCGCTTCTCGTTCGACCGCAAGGGGGGCGGGCTGTCGATCGGCGACGTGGGCCAGGACTCCTTCGACGAGATCGACTACAGCGCGACGGGCGCGCGCGGGGCCAACTTCGGCTGGAGCATCTTCGAGGGCAACGCGAGGTTCCGCTCCGGCACCGCCCCGGGCCACGTCAAGCCGGTGCTGGTGCGCAGGCTTCACCAGAACGGCAACTGCGCGGTGATCGGCGGCTATGTGGTGCGCGACCCGTCGCTCAAGGCGCTGAGCGGCCGCTACCTGCATGGCGACAACTGCAACCCGGCGATCGACTCGGTGCGGCTGTCGTCCAAGGGAGCGTCGGGGAACCGGGCGACGGGGCTGCGCGTGAGCGGCCTCTCCTCCTTCGGCGAGGACGCGCTCGGGCGGGTCTACCTGACCTCTCTGAGCGGCGGCGTCTACCGCCTGGTTGCCAAGTAGGCGAGAATCCCGCCCCGTACCCGGGGAAGGGAGTTGCGCGCATGCCGTACTTCAAGGACGCCGACGAGGTCTACCAGTACATAGGGAAGCTCTTCGAGGATCTCACCACGGATCCCGAGCTGAGCCCCAAGTTCCGCAAGGCGAACGCGATCGTCCAGTACCAGTACCGCAATCCCGAGTCGCAGATCACCGTGCGGATGACCGAGGACGACGAGCCGAAGGTGGACTGCGGCGAGTCCGACATGGAGCCCGAGGTGGTGATGAGCATGGAGGCCGACACCGCGCACAAGTTCTGGCTCGGCAAGGTCAACGTGACGGTGGCGCTTGCCCGCGGGCAGATGAAGGCGAAGGGGCCGGTGGCGAAGATCCTCAAGCTCGTGCCGCTGGTCAAGCCGGTCTTCCCGCGCTACCGCCAGCAGCTCGCGGACGCCGGCCGGCAGGATCTCGCCGACGTCTGACGCGCACACGTCGAAAGTTCGTTAGCGTCTGGGCGCAACAACGGGTTTGCGGGGGCCGACCCGGAGGCACACCAGGGGGCACCATGCGGGGGAGGATCATCATCGGGGCG
>JAXDJC010000145.1:0-10758 GCA_034663685.1 Thermoleophilaceae bacterium | reverse complement strand
CCGCCGCCGATCGTGAACGGTATGAACACGTCGTCGGCCGTGCGCCGGGCCAGCTCCACGATCGTGTCGCGCTTCTCGTGCGAGGCCGTGATGTCGAGGAACACGAGCTCGTCGCCGCCCTCCTCCTCGTAGCGCATCGCCAGCTCCACGGGATCGCCCGCGTCGCGTATGTCCACGAAGTTCGTGCCCTTCACCACGCGGCCCTTGTCCACGTCGAGGCACGGGATCACCCGCTTGAGCAGCATCAGTCCTCCAGGACCGCGTTGCCCTCGGCCACCGTGAAGCGCTTCTCGTAGAGCGCCTTGCCCGAGATCACGCCGGCGAGGTTCACGAGCCGCAGCTCCTTCAGCGCCCGCAGGTCGTCGATCGAGGCGATCCCGCCCGAGTAGATGAAGCGCCCGCGGATGCACCCGGCCACGCGGCGGACCTCTTCCGGATCGGGACCCTCGAGCATCCCGTCGCGGTCCACGTTCGTGTAGACGAATTGCCTGACGCCGCGCCCCTGAAGCCGCTCGATCACGTCCTCCGCCGGCATCTGGGTGGTCTGGGTCCAGCCCGACACCGACACGTGACCGCCGCGCACGTCGATGGCCACCAGGATCCGCACCCCGAACGTCTCCACGATCTGGTCGAGGAACTCGAGGTCGTTGTACGCCGCCGTGCCCACGACCACCCGCGCCGCTCCCGCGGCCAGCGCCTCGCGCACCGCCACCAAGGAGCGCAGCCCGCCGCCGTACTGCACCGGCACGCTCAGCTCCGAGGTGATCCGGCGCAGGTGATGCAGGTTGGCCGGCTCGCCCTCGCGCGCGCCGTCGAGGTCCACGACGTGGAGCTGCCGCGCACCCGCCTCCACCCATGCGCGCGCCGCCTCGAGCGGGTCGTCCACGTACACGGTCTCGCGCGCGAAGTCGCCCTTCTCGAGCCGCACGGCGCGGCCGTCGCGGATGTCGATCGCCGGTAGGAGGATCACGCCGCTACGCGGGAGCGGGCGAAGCCGGCCAGCAGCGCCAGCCCGTGCGGGCCGGACTTCTCCGGGTGGAACTGGACGCCGTACACGGACCCGCGCTGCACGGCGGTGACGAACTCCTCGCCGTAGTGGGCGGTGCCGAGCACGTCGCCGCCGTCGGCGGGCCGCGGCGCGTAGGTGTGCACGTGGTACATCGCGCAGCCGTCCGGGAGCCCCTCGATCACCGGTGACTCGCGCCTCCACTCCACGCCGTTCCAGCCGATCTGCGGCAGCTTGAGCCCGCCGGTCTCGAGCCGGTCCACGCGGCCCGGCACGAGCCCGAGGCCCTCCGCGCCGCCCAGCTCCGTCGAGGAGTCGAACAGCAGCTGGAGCCCCAGGCAGATCCCGAGCAGAGGCACCCCGGCGTCGAGCCGCTCGCGGATGATCTCGTCGAGCCGCAGCTCGCGGATCCGCTCCATCGCCTTCGGGAACGCGCCCACGCCGGGCAGCACCACGCCGTCGGCCGCGCGGATGCGCTCGTGGTCGTTGGTCACGTCGGCCCGCACCCCCACGTGCTCGAACGCCTTCTCGACGGAGCGCAGGTTGCCCATGCCGTAGTCGAGGATCGCGACGCGCCTCACAGGAGCCCCTTCGTGGACGGCACGCCGGTCTCGGTGGGGTCGATCGCCACGGCGCGCCTGAGCGCGAGCGCGAACGACTTGAACGCGGCCTCGATCACGTGGTGGTCGTTGCCGGCCGCCTCCACGCGCACGTGCAGGGTGAGCTTGGCCGTGGACGCGATCGCGCGCAGCAGCTCCTGCGGCAGCCCCTCCTCGAGGTCGCCCACAGGCCGCTCCGGCCAGTCGCCCTCGAACAGTGCGAATGGCCGCCCGGATATGTCGATCGCCGCGCTGGCGCGCGACTCGTCCATCGGCACCACGGCCTCGCCGTAGCGCAGGATGCCCGCGCGGTCGCCGAGCGCCTGGTCGAGCGCCTGTCCGAACACGATCCCCACGTCCTCGACCGTGTGGTGCGGCCCGGTCTGGAGGTCGCCCGTGGCGCGCACGTCGAGGTCGAGCCGGCCGTGGCGGGCCAGCGCGTCGAGCATGTGGTCGAGGAAGCCCACGCCGGTCGCGCGCGTGCCCTTGCCGGACCCGTCGAGGTCCAGCTTCAGCGCGATCTCGGTCTCGCTCGTGGTGCGGTTGATCTCGGCGGTGCGACTCATGCGCGGCGCTCCATCGACTCGCCGTGGACTGGGAATCCCTCCGCGCGCGCGAGCGCTGCGGCGGCCGGCGCGAGCCGTTCCACGGCGCCGTCCGGCAACGATATCCGCGCCATCCGGCGCCGGAAGGTGGACACCGACAGCGCGCTCTGGAAGCGCGCCGCGCCGCCCGTGGGCAGCACGTGGTTGGAGCCTGCCACGTAGTCGCCGAACGCCGTGGCCCCGTTGCGGCCCACGAACAGGCAGCCGGCGGAGCGGATCCGGTCCGCCTCGGCCTCGGCCTCGGCGCCCGCGAGCTGGAGGTGCTCCGGCGCGATCGCGTCGGCCAGGCGCAGTGCCGCGACGATGTCGCGCGCCTCCACCAGCGCGAGCGACTCCGCCACGGCGCTCGGGCGTTGCGCCGCGAGCGCGGCGAGCGAATCGGCGATCGCGCGCAGCAGGCCGCCGTCCGGCGAGATCGCGGCCAGCAGCGTGTCCGGGCCGTGCTCGGCCTGGGCGAGCAGATCGAGCGCCAGCAGCTCGGGATCGGCGCCGGCCGTGGCCACCACCACGAGCTCGCTGGGCCCGGTGATCCCGTCGATCCCCACGGTCCCCGCGAGCTGGCGCTTGGCCTCCGCCACGTAGCGGTTGCCCGGCCCGGCGATCACGTCCACCGGCCTGACCGACTCGGTGCCGTACGCCAGCGCGGCGATCGCCTGGGCGCCGCCCATCCGGTACACCTCGGTCACGCCGCACAGCCCGCAGGCGGCGAGGATCGTGGGGTGCGCGCGGGCGCCGGGGCCGGGCGGCGCGCACACGGCCAGCTCGTCCACGCCCGCCTCGAACGCGGTGATCGCGCACATCACCACCGTGGACGGGTACGGCGCGCGACCGCCCGGGATGTAGGCGGCGGCCCGGCGCACGGGAACCTCGGACACGCTCACGGTGTGCCCGGCCTCGAGCCTGAGCCGCGTGGGCTCGCGCAGCTGGGCGCGCGCCACGGCCTTCACGTTGGAGATCGCGGCTCGCAGTCCGGCCAGGACGCCCGGCTCGAGCGATGCCACCGCGTTGTCGATCTCCGCCGGCGCCACCGCCAGCTCCTCCGGCGCCAGCTCGGCGTGGTCGAAGCGCTCGGTCAGCTCGCGCACGGCCTCGTCGCCGCCCGTGCGCACGTGCTCGAGGATCGCCCTCACGTCGTCCTCCACGTCACCGGGAGGCGGCACCAGGGCGCGCACGTCGGCGGCGCTCGTGCCCGGGCCGAGCCGCACGAGCCTCACGGCCCGAGCCCCCGGATCCGCTCCACCATCCCGTCGATCGCCCGGGCCTTGAGCTTGTGCGCCACCGGGTTCGCGATCAGCCGCGCGGTGGACTCCACGATCGGCTCGCGCTCGACCAGGCCGTTCTCCACCAGCGTCCTGCCCGTGGCCGTGAGGTCCACGATCGCATCCGCCAGCCCCGTGAGAGGCGCCAGCTCCACCGAGCCCTTCACCTCCACGATCTCGGCCTGCCTGCCGGTCGCGGCGAAGTGGTCGCGCGCGATCCGCGGGTACTTGGTGGCCACCCGGACCAGCCCGCGCCGGCGCAGCGGCTCGCCGAGCGGGTCGTCCCCCTCGCGCGTGGCCACGATCATCCGGCAGCCCCCGAAGCCGAGGTCGAGCAGCTCGTACACGTCGCGGTCCGCCTGCTCGAGGAGCACGTCCTTGCCGGTGATGCCCACGTCGGCGGCGCCCGCCTCCACGTAGGTCGGCACGTCGCTCGGCCGCACCGTCAGCACGCCGGACTCCTCGAAGAACAGCCGGCGGTCGTTGGAGCGGATCTCCGCCGTGTCGATGTCGAGGCGATCGAGCAGGTCGAGCGCCTCGGCCAGCAGCGCCCCGCGCGGGACCGCGATCACGAGCTCGCTCATCCGCGCTCCTCCGCGAGCTGAGCCATGTGCACGCGCGTCACGTCGAGGCCCGCGCCGCAGGCCGGGCGCGCGCGGCCGAAGCGCCCGAGCAGCTCGTCGTAGCGGCCGCCGCCACCGAGCGCGAACGCCACGGCCGGGTCATACACCTCGAAGATCGTGCCCGTGTAGTAGCCGAGCTCGCGCTGCATGCCGAGGTCGAAGATCACGCGGTCGGCCACGCCGCGCTCGCCGAGCAGCTCGTACAGCGCCCGCAGCCGGTCCACCGCCACGCCCTGCACCCGGTCGAGCACCTCCACGCCGCCCCGCAGCGCCGGCAGCTCCACGAGCATCTGGCGCGCCTCGGGCGCCAGCCCGAGCCGGTCCACGCTGGCCTCGAGCCCAGGCAGGTCGCGGCGCCAGAGCAGCCCGAGGAGAGCGTCGCGCTCCCCGTCGGCCACCCCGGACGCGGCCAGGAGGTCGCGGTAGAGCATGGCGTCGCCCAGCCCGATCCGGTGGCGGCGCAGGCCGGCGCCCTCGAGCGCGGACACCACCAGCCCGATCACCTCGGCGTCGCCATCGGCGTCCGGCACTCCGATCAGCTCCACGCCGCCCTGGAGGAACTCGCGCGCCTGACCGCTGCCGCTGGTCACCGCGCGGTACGCGTTCTCGAAGTAGGAGAGCCGCAGCGGCCCGTCGACCGCCTCGAAGCGGTTGGCCACAAGGCGCGCGATCGGGATCGTGGCGTCGGAGCGCAGCGCGAGGATCTTGCCGCGCTCGTCGAAGAGGCGGAACCCCGCGCCGGCGGACGAGCGGTCGCCGAGCCGCAGCACCTCCTCGTACTCGATCGACGGCGTGGACACCTCGCCGTACCCCGCCGCCTCGAAGGCCTCGGACAGGCGCAGCGTGAGAGTGCGCAGCTCGCGCATCTCGTCGGGGAGCACGTCGCGCGTGCCGGGTGGAACCGGGTGGATCACAGGGGCCTCCGGCGCAGGAGGCTACGAGCAATACCCGCGCTAGACAGGCGCGGGCTCGGTTGCCACGCGGCGGATGTTCGCCCCGAGCGCGCGCAGGCGCTCGTCGATCCGCTCGTAGCCGCGGTCGATCTGGCGGATGTTGCCGATCTCGGAGCGGCCCTCGGCGCACAGCGCGGCGATGAGCAGCGCCATCCCGGCCCGGATGTCCGGGCTCTCCATGCGCTCGCCGTGAAGCCGGCCCGAGCCGCTGACCACCGCGCGATGGGGATCGCACAGCAGGACCCGAGCGCCCATGGAGACGAGCTTGTCTATGAAGAAAAGGCGGTTCTCGAACATCTTCTCGTGGATGAGGACCATACCCTCGGCCTGCGTGGCCAGCGCCAGCGCGATGCTGGTGAGGTCGGCCGGGAAGGCCGGCCACGGCCCGTCCTCGATCTTCGAGATAGCGTCGCCCTCGTCGTCGCGAATGCGCAGGCTCTGGTTGGGCGGGACCACCACGTCGTTGCCGTCGTAGTCCCAGTGGCAGCCGAGCCGCTCGAAGCCGAGCTTGGTCATCCGCAGGTCGTCGGGCACCGTGTCCTTGATGCGCAGCTCGCCGCCGGTCACTGCCGCGAGCGCCACGAAGCTGCCGATCTCGATGTAGTCGGGCCCGATCGAGTAGTCGGCGCCGCCGAGCTGGTCACGGCCGTGCACGATCAGCACGTTCGACCCGATCCCCTCGATCCGCGCCCCCATCTGGAGCAGCAGCCGGGAGAGGTCCTGGACGTGCGGCTCGGACGCGGCGTTGTGGATCACCGTGGAGCCGGGCGTGAGCGCCGCGGCCATGAGCGCGTTCTCGGTGGCCATCACCGAGGGCTCGTCCATGAAGAAGTCGGTCGGGCGCAGGCCGTCCGCGGCGCTCAGGTAGTACCAGCGATCGAAGCGAACGTCGGCGCCGAGGGCGCGGAAGGCGTCGAGGTGGGGATCGAGCCGGCGGCGGCCGATCACGTCGCCGCCCGGCGGCGGCATGTCGGCGCGGCCGAAGCGTGCGAGCAGCGGCCCGGCCAGCAGGAAGGACGCGCGGATCCGCTCGGCCGCCGCCGCGTCCACGTCGGTGTGGTCCACGTCGGCCGCGCACAGCGACACCACGTGGTCCTCGCGCCACTCGTAGCGCACGCCGAGGCTGGCGAGCAGGTCGAGCATCGCCTCCACGTCGCGGATGCGCGGGATGTTGCGCAGCACCACCTCCTCTTCCGTGAGCAGGCAGGCGGCCAGCACGGGCAGCGCCGCGTTCTTGTTGCCGGCGGGCACGACCGTTCCGGAGAGCGGTGCTCCGCCTTCGATTACGAACTTCTCCATGGTGCGGGTGGCAGTCCGCGAGCGGGTTGCGAACGGCAGCGAGAGCGTACCGAAGGCCATCGAGGCTCCGATTCGCCGCGAGCGCGCCGGACCCTGCCCCGATAGCGTGTCCATCGGTGACTCCTACGCGTGATGACGCCTGGAAGCTCTTCTGCGAATGGACCGAGTCCGACTCGCTGCGCAAGCACGTGCTGGGCGTCGAGGCCGCCATGCGCGCCTACGCCCGCGAGTACGGCGAGGACGAGGAGCGCTGGGCCGTAACGGGGATCGTCCACGACCTCGACTACGAGCGCCACCCCGACCTCGGCACGGGCCACCCGCGGGTCGCCCTCGAGGAGCTGCCCAAGCTCGGCTACCCCGACGATGTGGTCGACGCCGTGGCGGGCCACGCCACCTTCCTGAACGTGCCGCGCGAGACGTTGATGGCCAAGACGTTGTTCGCCGTCGACGAGCTGTCCGGCTTCATCACCGCGTGCGCCTACGTGCGCCCGACCGGCATCCACGGCCTCACGCCCAAGTCGGTCAAGAAGAAGCTCAAGCAGCCGAGCTTCGCGGCGGCGGTCAACCGCGACGAGGTGCGCCAGGGCGCCGAGGAGCTCGGCGTGGACTTCGACGAGCACATCGCCAAGGTGATCGCGGCCATGGAGGAGCGCTCCGCCGAGCTGGGCCTGGAAGGCAAGGGATAGGGATGGCGGCGGCCGATCCGGTGCGGATCATCGTGCTCGACGGCGACGAGACCGGTCAGGAGCTGCTCGATCAGGCGCTCCGCCTGCTCGACCCCGAGGTCACCGCCGTGCCCGTGGAGCTCGAGCGCTACGACCTCTCCCTCGAGAACCGGCGCGCCACCGCGAACGAAGTCGTGCACGAGGCCGGCCGCGCGCTGCGCGCAGCGGCTTTCGGCATCAAGGCCGCCACGATCACGCCCGAGGGCGCCGACGACGTGGGCAGCCCCAACCGCATCCTCCGCGAGGAGCTCGACGGCAAGGTCATCATCCGCACCGGCCGCCGGATCCCGGGCGTCACACCGGTCGCCGGCGTGCACTACCCGATCTCGGTGGTGCGGATGGCGGTCGGCGACGCCTACGGCGCCGAGCAGTGGCGCGCGACCGAGGACGGCGTGGAGGTGGCCTACCGGACCGAGCGGATCTCGCGCGAGGTGTGCACCGCCGTGGCCGAGCACAGCTTCCGCACGGCCAGGAAGATCCACGGCCGCGTGTACGGCGGGCCCAAGTGGACGGTGAGCCCGGTCTACGAGGGCATGCTGAAGGAGGAGCTCGACGCCGCCGCCGAGCGCCACCCCGAGGTCCCGTATCAGCCGGTCCTGATCGACGCGACCTACGCCGGGCTCGTGGGCGGCGCGGCCGACGCGCCGCTCGTCATCCCCGCGCTCAACCGCGACGGCGACTGCCTGTCGGACTTCGTCCTGCCGCTGTTCGGCTCGATCGCCGGCGCGGAGTCGGTCGTGCTCTCGCTCGACGAGGGCTTCGAGGTGCGCGCGGTGATGACCGAGGCCCCGCACGGCACCGCCCCCGCGCTGCTCGGCAAGGACATCGCCAACCCGATGGCCATGATCATGGCCGCCGCCGCGCTGCTGCACTACATCGGCGTGGCCGGCCACGCCGAGGCCGAGCTGGCCTCGCGGGCGGTCTACGAGTCGGTGCTCGAGGCCACGGCCACCGGCGTGCGCACGCCGGATCTCGGCGGCAGCGCCACCACCACCGAGTTCACCTCCGAGGTGGTCGCGCGCGTGCGCACGAAGATCGACATCTGGTCGTCGCTCGGCTCGACGGTCTAAACGAGGAGCGGCGCCAGGCCGTCCCGCACGTCCTGGGGCATGTCCTTCTTGCCGCCGGCACGCGAGTCCACGAAAACGTGCCGCATGTCGCCGCTCGCGGCCGGCCGGCCCGCCACGGTCGCCTCGATGTGCGTGCTCATGGCCGTGTTCCCGAGCCGCGTGACGGTGGCGTCGAAGTCGATCTCGTCGTCGAACCCGGCCGGGCCCAGGAAGCGCACGGTCGCCTCGGCGACGACCATGTCGGTGCCCGCCTCGAGCATCCCGGTGTAGTCGCCGGGCACGCGCTCGCGGAAGAGCTCCGTCATCACGATGTCGAAGTACGCGAGCCAGTTGGCGTTGAACACGACCCCCTGCGGGTCGCACTCGCCGTAGCGCACGCGGATCGAGTGGCGGAACGGCTCTGGCACGGCGGGCAGGCTATCCGTGCACGGGATCTTGCAGCCGAGGGGCCCTTCCGTCCGCGGCCGTCCGTACCTTGCCCGAACAGATGTTCCCCCTGCTCCGCAACCGCGCCGCCCGCGCCCTCGACGTCGCAATCGAGTTCGCCACGCTGGGCGAGTACCGCCTGGCGGACCCGGTCGCCCCGGTCGCCCCGGCGCGCGGAGCACGCCGCCGAGCCGAGCCGACGGAGCGCCGGGAGGGCGTTCCGGCACGGCCGGCCGCGCGGCTGGTGGTGCCCGCCTCGGCCGCAGCGCGATTCGCCGCGGCCGGCGCCGGGGCACCGCCGGAGGGAACGGCCGGCGCGGCCCACACGGGTGCCTCGCGACTGCGCCCGGCGCCGATGCCGGCGCCCAGCTCGATCACGGACATCGCCCTCGCCGCGCACGGCGTGGTCGAGAGGCCGTCCGTGCGCACACGCGGCGGTGCGGCACCGGCCCCGCCGCAGCCGTGCGAGAGCGCGCGCCGGTAGCCGGCGGCTCCCGCCGCGCGCCGCTCAGACCGCGGGCTCGATCAGCCCGCGCTGCTCCAGCTCGCCGCGGAGCCAGCGGATCGGCTCGGGGTTCTTCGCCTCGCTCGCGCCGTCCACCTCGATGAAGCGCTGGAAGAGCTCGTGGTCGGGCACGCGCTCGAGCATCTCGTCGAAGGCGGCCCGGTCGAGCTTGCCGTGCTTCTCCATTCCCTTCCACAGGTGGTACGGACGATCGTGGAACTCGAGCGCGGCGAGCAGGCGCTCGTCATCGGTGTAGCGCTCGGCGAAGCGGCGAGCGCGGGAGGCGTGGTGATTGCGGCCCTGCGGCGGGAGCCAGTTGCGAACCCGGTACTTGAACGCGTCGTGCACCAGCGCCAGGAAGCGCAGCAGGCTGCGCCGCTCCTCGCCGTCGGAGTCCTCGTCGATCTGCTCGAGCAGTTGGGCCACGTGGACCCCGACCGGGCCCTCGGGGTGGGCCTCGCGGGGCTCGCCCCAGGCAAGGCCGGCCAGGAGCTCCGGGTCCGACGTGACCGCCGCCTCACGATCGTCCTCGGGCGCGAAGCCCGGGATGAGCCGCTCCGCCTCCCCGGCCGGGGCCGTCACTCCACCCGCTCGGCGAACCACTCCCCGCCCTCGTGGCGCGAGAGCACCACGCGCGTCTGCCCGTCGGCGTTGCGCGCCACCAGGTGTGCCGAGTCCTCGGCCATGCCCGGGCGGTCGTCCACCAGCACGAGGTCGATCGCGTCCCAGCTCGAGCCCGGGCGCTGGGCCTCGAGGGCACCGCGGGCCACCTGCTCCAGCAGAGGCCGGTCCCAGCCGCGGTCCGTGGCCCGAGCCTGCTCGAGAGCGCGGTCGGCGGCCCGGATGCGGTCGGCCACCTCCGGGCGGCTCGCGCGCCGGTGCGCCGCCACGTAGCCGCCCGCGAACAGCAGCAGCAGGAGCGCTCCCACGACGATCAGGACGATGGCGATAACCGACATGGCGGCGAGTCTAGGGGGCGGCCCGCGACCACGAGTGGCGGCCCGACACCGGGAACGACCGCCTCGAAACGACGAAGGGCCGCCCCTCTCGGGACGGCCCTGTCGCTCGATTAATTCGGCGGCGACCTACTCTCCCAGGCCCTTTCAAGCCAAGTACCATCGGCGCAGAGGGGCTTAACTTCTCTGTTCGGAATGGGAAGAGGTGTATCCCCCTCGCTCTGACCACCGAAAGGCTGCGAGACCGGCCCTCTCGGGCATGCGGGCCCTCGCCGGGCCTTGAAAACCGCACAGTTGGCGCCACATCGGGCGAAAATCATCCGTCAAGCCCTCGGAGCATTAGTACCGGTTCGCTGAGCGCATTACTGCGCTTACACGACCGGCCTATCAACCTGGTGGTCTACCAGGGCTCTTACTCCCTCAAGGGGATGGGAGAGCTCATCTCGAGGTGGGCTTCCCGCTTAGATGCCTTCAGCGGTTATCCCGTCCAGACGTAGCTAACCAGCGGTGCCCTTGGCAGGACAACTGGTACACCAGAGGTCTGTTCATCCCGGTCCTCTCGTACTAGGGACAACTCCTCTCAACTCTCCAACGCCCACGGCAGATAGGGACCGAACTGTCTCACGACGTTCTGAACCCAGCTCGCGTACCGCTTTAATGGGCGAACAGCCCAACCCTTGGGACCTACTTCAGCCCCAGGATGCGACGAGCCGACATCGAGGTGCCAAACCG
>JAXDJC010000135.1:0-17920 GCA_034663685.1 Thermoleophilaceae bacterium | reverse complement strand
AGCCGGCGGCGGTGCGGCCTAGTATGCAAATTGGCCCATGGCAGAACGCCGTCTCGAAGGCCTCCAGCGCGTCCTGGGGGTCAACGCCCTCTTCTCCACGGCCTACGGCAACGTCGGCTCGTCGATCTACTACGCGCTGGGCCTGGTCGCCTCCTTCGCGCTGGGGATGTCGCCGGTCGTCTACCTGATCGCCGGCGGGCTGTTCGTGATGACGGCGATGACCTATGCCGAGGGCTCCACCAACTTCCCCGAGGCGGGCGGGTCCTCGAGCTTCGCGCGACGCGGCTTCAACGAGCTGGTCAGCTTCGTCGCCGCCTGGGGCCAGATGCTCAACTACATCATCACGGTCGCCATCTCGGCGTTCTTCGTGCCGCACTACCTGGGCGTGTTCTGGGGCCCGCTGCGCGACTCCCCCGGCGACATCGTGGCCGGCGTGGCGATCGTGGCGATCCTCGCCGTGGTCAACGTGGTGGGGATCCAGGAGGCGGCGAGCCTGAACGTGTTCCTCGCGATCGCCGACTTCCTCACCCAGGTGCTGCTCGTGGTCGTGGGCTGCTTCCTCGTGCTCTCACCGCAGACGCTCGTGGACAACGTCGACTTCGGCACCCACCCGACCGTCGGCAACTTCCTGATCGCGATCCCGGTTGGGATGGTGGCCTACACGGGCATCGAGACCGTGTCGAACCTGGCGGAGGAGGCGCGCGACTACGGCCGGACGATCCCGCGCGCGATCGCGGGCGTGGTGATCGCGGTGGCCGTGATCTACGCGTTCCTGCCGATCGTGGCGCTCTCCGCGATGCCGGTCGTGAACGGGCACACGGCGCTGGCCGGCGAGTTCGCGGGGGACCCGATCCTCGGCGTGGTCAAGAGCATGGACCTCGGCGTGTTCCAGCACGCGGCCGAGATCTACGTGGGCCTGCTGGCGGCCACGATCCTGTTCATCGCCACGAACGCCGGCCTGATCGGCGTGTCGCGGCTCACGTACTCGATGGGCCAGCACCGCCAGCTGCCCGAGGGCCTGCGCCGGCTGCATCCGCGCTACAAGACCCCGTACGTCGCGATCGGGATCTTCGGCCTGGTCGCATGCCTGACGATCGTGCCCGGGCAGGCCGACTTCCTCGGCACGATCTACGCGTTCGGGGCGATGCTGTCGTTCACGATCGCCCACCTCGCGCTGATCGCGCTGCGGGTGAAGGCACCCGAGATCGAGCGGCCGTACACCGCGCCCGGCAACGTGTCGATCCGCGGCCACTCGATCCCGCTGTTCGCGGTGTTCGGCGCGATCGGCACGGGGCTCGCCTTCGTGGTGGTCATCGTGCTCAACCTCACCACGCTGATCGCGGGCTCGGTGTGGCTGATCGTGGGGATCACGAGCTACGTGGTCTATCGCCGGCGGCTCAACCTCAGCCTCACCCAGACCACCAAGATCATCGTGCCCGGGCCGATCGTGGAGCGCGAGGTGGAGTACGAGTCGGTGCTGGTTGCGTTCGAGGACGGCGGCTACTCGCGGCAGGCGGTGGCCACCGCGGTCAAGCTCGCCGCCCGCAAGCGGCGCGGGATCCACATCCTGGCCACGATCACCGTGCCGGCCAGCGCGCCGATCGACGCGCCGCTGCCCGAGCAGGAGGCGAAGGCCCTGGCGGCGATCGACTCGGCGCGGGTGCTGGGCGGGCGCAGGGTCACCGGCCACTGGGAGAAGGTCCGGCCCGGCGAGGCGGGCCGGCGCGTGGTCGACGAGGCGCTCGCCATGAGGGCCCGCGCGATCGTGATGCCGCTCACCCCGAGCCGCCGCGGCGGCGTGCCCGTGTTCAGCCGCACGCACGAGACCGTGCTCGAGACGCGGCCGTGCCGCGTGATCATCGAGGCGGCCCCGCGCGAGCGCTCACGCGCGGCGGCCTGACGCACGCCTAGAATCGCGGCCGTGGAGCGGGTCTACCGACACTCGACCCGCGTGCTCGGGCTGGCCATCAGCCTGCTCGGCGTGGCGATGGTGGTCACCACCCTCGCCCGCGGCGGCGGGCCGCTGGCCATCGGGGTCCTGGTCGGAGTCGCGTTCGCCCTGCTCGGCCTCGGGAGGGCCTACCTCGCCGGCGGCCCGGGCGAGGCGCCGCCCCGCCGGTGAAGCAGCCACGGACGCCCTCGGCGCTTCCCGCCCAGGCGCGCGTGCGCGTGACGCGCGGGCTGGGCCAGACCGCGCTCGCGTCGATCGGCCTGAGCGCGATCGGGGCGTCGATCTACTTCATCCTCGGCGTCGTCGCCGACCGCGCGCTGGGACTCACCCCGTTCGTGTTCGGCCTCGCCGGGATCTTCTTCGTGATCACCACGATGACCTACGTCGAGGCGAACTCGGTGCACCCCGAGCGCGGCGGCGCCTCCACGTTCGCGCGCTACGCGTTCGACGAGCTCTGGAGCTTCATCGCCGGGTGGGCGATTCTCCTCGACTACCTGATCGTGATGGCGATCGGGTCCTTCGCCGTGTCGCATTACCTGGCCGCGTTCTGGGGGGAGCTGAACCACCCGCCGTTCGAGCAGCTGGCCACCGCGGCTGTGATCGGGTTCGTCACCTGGTCGAACGTGCGCGGCTCCTCCGCCAGCCGCTTCGGCCGCCTCGCGCGGGTGGGGTTGGCCAACCTCGTGCTGTTCGCGGCGATCATCGCCTGGGGGCTGGCCACCGAGTACCGGCCCGGGGAGATCATCGAGACGATCCACTTCGGCAGCGCACCCCAGTGGCCCGACCTCTGGTTCGCGGCCGTTCTCACGGCGGTGGCGTTCCTCGGGATCGAGGCGGCCTCCGGGCTCGCCGGCGAGATCCGCGTGGGGCGGGAGGGGCTCAAGCGATTGGTCGTGTTCACGGTGGTCGCGGTGGTCGTCGTGCTCGTGGGCATCTCGGCCGTCGGGCTGATGGTGCTGCCCGTGGTCGACGGGCACACGGCGCTCGGCGGCGCGAACGTGAACGCGCCGATTCTCGGGATCGTGTCGGGCTTCGACCCATATTGGCTGCGCGAGGCGGCGCGCTACGCGGTCGGCGCGATGGGCGCGATCGTGCTCGTGCAGGCGGTGAACGGCACGATGCTCGGGCTCTCGCGGCTCACCTACTCGCTCGCCACGCACCGCCAGATCCCGAGCGTGCTGGGCCGGCTCGACCGCCGCCGCAGCACGCCGTACGTGGCGATCGCCGTGGCGGGCGGCATCTCGCTCGGGCTCGCGTTCAGCGCCGACATCGAGTTCCTCGCCGGCATCTTCGCGTTCGGCGCGATGCTCGCTTTCACGATCGCCCACACGTCGGTGATCGTGATGCGCTTCCGCGAGAGCGACGCCCCGCGGGCGTTCCGGATTCCGCTGTCGATCTCGGTGCGCGGCGGCTCGATCCCGCTGCCCGCGCTGGTGGGCGCGGTCGGGTCGTTCGCGGCATGGGTGAGCGTGATCGTGCTGCACAGGGGCGCGCGGGCGGTGGGCGGGCTCTGGATGCTGGGCGGGCTCGTCCTCTACATCACCTACCGGCTCGGGCAGGACAAGTCGCTGCGGGGGCGCTATGCGATCCCGCAGGAGGCGCTCCAGGACCGCGGGACGAGCGCCGAGTACGGCAGCATCCTCGTGCCGGTCTTCGGGACGTCGCTCGACGACGACATCGTGGGCACGGCCGGCCGGCTGGCTGCCGAGGAGGGCGAGGAGGGCGAGGGCGGCGCCGTGATCGAGGCGCTCTACGTGGTCGAGGTGCCGATGTCGCTGCCGCTCGACGCGCGGGTGCCGGACGAGCAGATCGCGCAGGCCAAGCGCGCTGTCGCCCGCGCGAAGGAGGTGGGGGAGGAGTACGCCGGGGTGGTCGTGGCCACCGCCATGGTGCGGGCGCGGGCGGCCGGCGCCGCGATCGTCTCGGAGGCCCGCCGGCGCGGTGTGGAGGCGATCGTGCTCGGTGCGGAGCCGTCCACGCGCACGCGCGGGGGGACGCTCCTGGGCGGCCGCGGCGAGCCGCGCAACCGGGCCGTGGGGGAGACCACCCGCTACGTGCTCGAGAAGGCGCCGTGCCGCGTGATCCTCACCGCCGCGCCCGCGGGTGAGGACGGGGATCGCGAGGGCGTGGCGCCCTGAGGCACCCCGGCCGTCCCGGCCGCGGTCCTCAATAGGTCTGAAGCAAGCCGCTAGCGGGTATGTTGCGGCGCATGTTCGTACTGATCGTCGGCTGCGGCCGCGTGGGCTCGACGGTGGCCAAGCGAATGCTGGCCGCCGGCAACGAGGTGTCCGTGCTCGACGAGGACCCCGAGGCGGTCGCGCAGCTCGAGCGCGGCGAGGACCGCACGTGGGAGGAGATGGGCGGCTCGTTCACGGTCGGGACGGCGCTCGAGATCGACGCCCTGCTCGAGGCCGGGATCGAGCGCGCGGACGCTTTCATCGCCTCCACCGACGGGGACAACACCAACCTCGTGATCGCGCAGATCGCCCAGCGGCGCTTCGAGATCGACCGGGTGGTCGTGCGCGTGCTCGATCCCGCGCGGGCCGACTGGTACGAGGAGCAGGGGCTCAGGACCGTGTCGCCGACCAAGCTCGCGATCGACATGCTCACCGAGGCGGTGGGCTAGCCCGATGTACATCCTCATCGTCGGGGCGGGGAAGGTGGGCTGGAACCTCGCCCGCGAGCTGATCGGCCGCGGCAACGAGGTGACCGTGGTGGAGTCGCACCGCGGCCGCTACGCGACCGTCGAGGAGGAGCTCGAGCACTCCGCCCACTACGGCGACGGGTCTGAGCTCTGGGTGCTCGAGCGCGCGGGGATCGAGCGCGCCGAGATGGTGATCGCCGTGACGGGCGACGACGAGGACAACATCCTGATCTCGCAGGTGGCGCGCGAGAAGTACGGCGTGGAGCGCGTGATCGCGCGCTGCAACAACCCGCGCAACCTCCAGCACTTCGACCTGCTCGGGATCCGGCCGACGGTCTCGGCCACGGACCTGATCCTCAGGCTGATCGAGCACGAGGTGCCGCGCTACGGGCCGCTGCACCTGCTGGACCTGCCGCAGGAGCGACTCGAGATCATCGAGGTGGAGGTGGCGCGCGGGTCGGCCGCCGATGGCGCCGAGGTGAAGGACATCGGGCTGCCCGAGGGATCGCTGGTGATCTCGATCCTGCGCGACGGCACCGGTTTCGTACCGCTGTCCGACTCCGTGATCGAGGCGGGCGACGAGGTGCTCGTGGTGCTCGACACGGGGCTCGAGGAGAAGGTCAGCGCGCCGTTCCGGGCCCGGCAGGAGTCGGCCGCAACCTAGTGCCCGACCGGTCCGTCGACTTCCTCCTGATCGGGGGCGGCATCGCGGCTGCCCGCTGCGCCCAGACGCTCCGCAAGGAGGGCGCCGAGGGCTCGATCCTCCTGGTCGGGCGTGAGGCGGACCCGCCGTACTCGCGGCCGCCGCTCTCGAAGGAGTACCTGGCCGGGACGATGGGCAAGGACGAGGTCCAGGACGTGGAGCCCGGCTGGTGGGACGAGCATGGGATCGAGCTGATGACGCGGACGAGCGTGATGAAGCTCGACGCGGCCGAGCGGGTGGCCAAGCTGTCCACGCGCGAGGAGGTGGGGTTCGGCAAGGCGCTGCTCGCCACGGGTGCCAACGTGCGGCGGCTGCGCGCCGATGGCGGCGATCTCGACGGGATCCACTACCTGCGCTCGTACGGCAACTCCGACGCGATCCGTGCCGAGGCCGAGCCGGGGCGGCGGGCCGTGCTTGTGGGAGGAAGCTACATCGGCTGCGAGGTGGCGGCCACGCTCACCACGCTCGGCGTGGAGTGCACGATCCTCATGCAGGAGGACGTGACCCTGGCGCCGCACTTCGGTGACGAGGTCGGAGGGTTCTTCCAGCGGCTGCTGGAGTCGCACGGGATCACCGTGCACGGCGGCGACTCGCTCGAGCGCTACGAGGGGGCGGACGAGCGCGTGACGAGGGTCGTGAGCCAGAACGGGCTGGAGCTCGACTGCGACCTGGTGGTGGTTGGCGCCGGGGTGATGCCGGACGTGATGCTCGCGCGCGGGGCGGGGCTCGAGCTGGGGGAGGACGGGGGCGTGGCGTGCTCGTCTCGCCTCGAGACGTCCGTCGCCGGCGTGTTCGCCGCCGGCGACATGTGCGAGTACGACTCGCCGCTGCACGGCGGGCCGGTGCGGATCGAGCACTGGGACGTGGCTGCCGAGCAGGGCAGGACCGCCGCGCGGAACATGCTCGGCGCGGACGTGCCGCACGACGTGGTGCCGTACTTCTGGTCCGAGCTGGCGGACTGGGCCAAGCTCGAGTACGTGGGCGTGGGCACCGGCAACACCCAGGTGATCCGCGGCTCGCTCGACGACGGCGAGTTCACGGCGTTCTCGCTGGACGGCGATCGCGTGGTGGCGGCCGTGACGGTGGGCCGGCCCGAGGACCTGATGCACGCACGCCGCTGGATCGTGGAGGGCGGCACGCCAGAGCGCGCGGCGCTGGCGGACACGAGGACGGAGCTGGAGGGGCTCTAGGTCATCTCCTTTCGCCGCCCTGCGCGGGTGCGCTTGGCGGGCCTCGAGTCGTACGTGAAGCGTGAGCGAGGGCTGTCCATTACGAACACATGTTCGCAGGGTGACCGGACGGAACCGGTCTACACTGATCCGCGCCAGCGAGCTCCCAAGCTCGCATTGGGGAATGGTGTAACGGCAGCACGACTGACTCTGAATCAGTTAGTCCTGGTTCGAATCCAGGTTCCCCAGCCTCAAACACGCACCACGCCGAACCGCGCGCCCTCGCGCTGCGTACACCACACTGAGTCCATGTCCGCCGCGCTCCTCAAGGACCTGCGCACCTCTCGCGGGGAGGAGACCATGCGGTCGCTCTACCGCGCCTACGGGGGCGAGCTGTACGGCTTCGCGCTGAACTGCCTCGGCGACCGCGGGCTGGCCGAGGAGGTCGTGCAGGACGTGTTCACGCGGGTCTGGCGCCACGCGGACAGCTTCGACCCCGACCGGGCCAGCTTTCGCACCTGGATCTACGGCATCGCCCGCAACGCGATAATCGACATCGAGCGCCGGCGCTCGGTGCGGCCGCGACTCGCGCCGCAGGAGGACGAGCGCGACGAGATCGCCACCACCGACAACTCGATCGAGAGCGCCCTGCTCGCCTGGCAGGTCTCGGCCGCGCTCGCCCGCCTCACCCCGGAGCACCGGCAGGTGATCCGCCTCGCCCACTTCCAGGGCATGCGCCTGCGCGAGATCGCCGAGCGCACGGGGATCCCGCTGGGCACCGTCAAGAGCCGCGTCTCCTACGCCCTGCGCGGCCTCCGCCTGGCGCTCGAGGAGATGGGGGTGGAGCCGTGAGCTGCGCCGAGCTCCGCTCCCTGATCGGCGGCTACGTGCTCCACGCCCTCGAGCCCGGCGAGGAGGAGACCGTGCGCCGCCACCTCGCGACCTGCCCCGACTGCGCCCGCGAGCACGAGGAGCTCGCGCCGGTCCCGGCCCTGCTCGACGCCGTTCTCGACCCCGACGCCGCGCCGGCCGAGCCCCCGGCCGGGCTGGAGGACGCGGTGCTCGACCGCTTCGCCCGCGACCAGGGCCCGCGCGCACGGCGCCGGGAGCGCAGGCGCGGCCGCGAGCCCGCGCGCCGCCTGCGCGCGCCCGCCTGGCTCGCGCGCCCGCTGCCGGCCGCCGCGCTCGCCGCGGTCGCCGCCGTGGCGGTCACCCTCGGCCTCACGGGCGCCCTCGGCGGCGGTGGCTCGGGCGCGCAGAAGTCCTACGGCGCACACCTGCGCGCGGTGGCCGGCGGCGCGCCGGGCCAGGGCTCGGTCCCGGCGCCCGCCGACCGGCCCTACGCATACGCGCGGCTGTCGCACTCGCCATCCGGCACCCGCGTGCAGCTGACCGCCACCGGCCTGGCCGCGCCCGGCAGCGTGTACGAGCTCTGGTGCGTCTACCCGGACGGCTCGAAGGTGAGCGCCGGCACCTTCCGCGCCGGCCCCGGCGGCCGCGCCGAGGTGAGCATGACCACCGCCGCGCGCGTGGGCGAGTACCACCGCCTGAGCGTGGAGGCGCGCAGCCCGGGCCACCCGGGCCGCCGCATCCTCGCCGGCGACATCGCGTACTGACCCGGCGCGGCGGCGCTCGCTCCGCCTGCGATCCTCGCCCGCATGAGCCGCTGGCGCCCCACGCCCCGCCAACTCGCGATCCTCTTCGCGGGCCTGTGGCTGTTCGGCACCGGCGAGGCGCTGCTCGTGCACTCCGGGCTCGGCAACTCGCCGTGGACGGTGCTCGCGGAGGGCGCCGCCGACCAGGTCGGTGTGGGCATCGGCACCACCACGGTTGCGATCAGCTTCCTCCTTCTGGCGATCTGGATACCGCTGCGCCAGCAGCCCGGCTTCGGCACGATCGCCAACGCGGTCGTGATCGGCGTGGCGATCGGCATCACGCTCGGCTTCCTCCCGCACGTGCACGGGCTCGCGCTCCGAGCCGCCGAGGTGGCGGTGGGCATCGGGCTCGTGGCGATCGGCAGCGGGCTCTACCTCATGACCCGCCTGGGCGCCGGCCCGCGCGACGGGCTGATGCTCGGCGTCCACCGCCGCACGGGGCTGTCGGTCCGCCTCGTGCGGACCATCATCGAATCGAGCGCGGTGGTGGCCGGCTACGCGCTTGGCGGCACGGTCGGCATCGGCACGCTCGCCTTCGCCCTCGGCATCGGCCCGGCCGTGCAGGCGGCACTCGGCGTGCTCACCTCCACGCCCGCCCACGAGCTCTGACCCGAACCGCCCCGCCCGCACGTGCGTAGCACCCTCCGGTAGCGTCCGCACCGATTTTCCACCGTCTGGAGGCAGACCGATGAACCGCAAGCTCCTCGTAATGGTTTTGGCGCTCGCCGCGCTCACGCTCGCGGCGTGCGGCAGCAGTAAGAAGAAGAGCTCTGACACCACGGCCGCGACGACCACCCAGGCGGCCCCGGCCACCACCGACACGACCACGACGACGACCCCGTCCTCAGGCGGCGGCAGCTCGACCGTCAAGCTCTCCGCCGACCCCGGTGGCCAGCTCAAGTTCGACGCGACGGCGCTCAACGCCAAGGCCGGCACGGTCACGATCGACATGAACAACCCGTCCGACGTCCCGCACGCGATCGCCGTCGAGGGCAATGGCGTGGACAAGGACGGCCAGACCGTGCAGAAGGGCGGCACGTCGACCGTGACGGTCAAGCTCAAGGCGGGCCAGTACACGTTCTACTGCCCCGTGCCCGGCCACAGGCAGGGCGGCATGGAGGGCAAGCTCACCGTCAAGTGACCCACGTCAGTGCGACCGGCGCGGCGGCACTCACCGCCGCCGCGCTGGCGCTCGGCGGCTGCGGTGAGGACCGCAGCGCTTCGACCATCACCGAGACCGCGCCGTCGGCGGCGCGCCGGCCCGCGCCGGCCCGGGAGCCCGCGCCCGCTCGGGTCAAGCTGAGCGAGACCGAGTACCGGCTCGACCCCGTCGCGATCCGGGTCGACCGCCCGGCCACCCTCGAGATCCACGTGCACAACGCGGGCTCGAGGGGGCACGCGCTGGCGGTCGAGGCCTCGGCCGGCGAGCGGCGCACGCGCGTGCTCGGCCCGGGCGCAGCGGAGACTCTGCGCGTGCGGCTCGACAGCCCCGGCCGCTACCGCTGGTACTGCCCGGTCGAGGGGCACGCCAAGCGGGGGATGCGCGGCACGATCGCCGTGGCGCGCGGCGGGGGGTAGCAGCGCGGCGGCTAGGCCGCGGTCTGCTCGGCCCAGTCGCGCACGAGCCGCGCGTAGTGCCCGCCGGCCTCGACCAGCTCGTCGTGCGTGCCCTGCTCCACCACGCGGCCGCCCTCGAGCACCACGATCCGGGCGGCGCCGCGGATCGTGGAGAGGCGGTGCGCGATCACGATCGCGGTCCGGCCCGCCAATAGCCGCCGCAGCCCCTGCTCGATCCGCGCCTCGGTGCGCACGTCGACGTTCGAGGTGGCCTCGTCGAGGATCAGGATTCGCGGGTCCGCGATGGCTGCGCGGGCGAAGGCCACGAGCTGGCGCTGGCCGGCCGAGAGGTGCCCGCCGCGCTCGCCGACCTCGGTGTCGTACCCGTCCGCCAGCCGCTCCACGAACTCGTGCGCGCGCACGGCGTGGGCCGCGGCCTCGATCTCCTCGCGAGTCGCGTCCGGCTTGCCGAAGGCGATGTTCTCGGCGATCGTGCCCGAGAACAGGAACCCCTCCTGCGGCACGATGCCGAG
Organism: Thermoleophilaceae bacterium; assembly: GCA_034663685.1. GTDB lineage: Bacteria > Actinomycetota > Thermoleophilia > Solirubrobacterales > Thermoleophilaceae > AC-37. Next base: position 7,708 of record JAXDJC010000135.1, on the reverse strand, counting down.
CTGCGAGCGCAGCGACCGCTCGGTCACGTCGCGCAGGTCGTGGCCATCCACCAGCACGCGTCCCTCGGTCGGGTCGTGGAAGCGCGCCACGAGCTTGGCGAATGTGGACTTGCCGGCGCCGGTGGCGCCCACCAGCGCCACCGTCTGCCCCGGCGACACCGTGAGGTTCACGCCGTCGAGCGCGCGCTTGGTGCGGTTGTCTGCCACGTCGTAGGAGAAGCCCACGTCCTCGAAGCGGATCTCCCCGCGCACCTGCGGCAGCTCGATCGACTCCGGCCCGTCGACCATCTCGGGCTCCTCGTCGAGCAGCTCGAAGATCTTGTCGAGCGCGGCCATGCCGGACTGGTAGGTGGTGTAGAGCTGCGAGAGCTGCTGGATCGGGTCGAAGAAGCTCTGGAGGTAGAACACGAACGAAGCGAGCACGCCGATCGTGATCGCGCCCTGCACCGTCTGGTGGCCGCCGTAGAGGAGGATCGCCCCGGTGGCCACGGCCGAGACGAACTCCACCGACGGGAAGTACGCGGCGTTCAGGTAGACGGTCTTCATGTTCGCCACGCGGTTGTCGTCGTTCAGCTCGGCGAACCGCTTCGTGTGCCGCTCCTCCTGGCCGAAGGTGCGCACCACGCGCACGCCCGACAGCGTCTCCTGGAGATATGCGGTGACGTACGCCACCGTCTCGCGCGTGAGCTTGTAGGCCCCGGCCGACGCGATCCGGAAGGCCAGGCTCATCGCCGCCAGGATCGGGAAGACCGCGAACGTGACGAGCGCCAGCCCCGGGTCGAGCAGCACGAGGATCACGGTGATCCCGACCAGCGTGAGCGTGGACGAGAAGAGCGTGACCATCCCGTCGGTCACGAGCTGGTCGAGCGCCTGCACGTCGTTCGTGATCCGCGAGATCAGCACGCCTGTCTTGCGGCGCGCGTAGAACCCGATCGACATCCGCTCGAGGTGCTTGAAGATCTGCAGCCGCAGGTCCTGCAGCGCGCGCTGGCCGACCCAGTTCACGAGGTATGTCTGCATGTAGGTGGCCAGCCAGTTGAGCACCGCCGCGCCGAGGAACAGCGCCACGATCACCTCCAGCATCCCGTAGTCGTGGTGGCGGATGCCGTCGTCGATCGCGCGGCCGGCGAGGTAGGGCGGCACGAGCGCGGCGCCCGTGGCCACGAGCATCGCCGCGAAGGTGAGCAGCACCCGGCCGCGGTATGGCTGCAGCAGCCTCACGAGGCCGGCCAGGCGGTGGGCGCGTGCCCCCCTCAAAGCCCCGCCAGCTCCTGCTCGGGCTCGACCGGCTTGCGCGTGAGGAAGACCTTGTCGGGCAGCCCGCGCTCGGCGATCTCGTGGTAGAGCGGCGAGCTCTCCAGCAGCTCCTCGTGCGTGCCGCGCGCGGCGATCGCGCCGCTCTCGAGCACCACGATCTCGTCGGCCAGCGCGATCGTGGACAGGCGGTGCGCGATCACGAACGTGGTGCGGTTGCGCATCAGCTCGCGCAGCGCGCGCTTGATCTCGGCCTCGGTGGTGGCGTCCACGCTGGAGGTGGCGTCGTCGAGGATCAGGATGCGCGGGTCCTTGATGATCGCCCGGGCGATGGCCACGCGCTGGCGCTGCCCGCCGGACAGCGTCATGCCGCGCTCGCCCACGCGCGTCTCGTAGCCGTCGGGCAGGCCCGCCACGAAGTCGTGGATCCCGGCGCGGCGCGCCGCGTCCTCGACCTCCTGGTCGGTCGCGTCCTGCCGTGCGTACGCGATGTTCTCGCGCAGCGACGCCGAGAAGAGGAACGGATCGTCCGAGACCAGCCCGACCTGGCTGCGCAGCGACTCGAGGTCCACCTCGCGCAGGTCCATGCCGTCGATCGTGACCGAGCCGGAGTCCGGGTCGTACAGGCGCGGCAGCAGCGCGACCAGCGTGGTCTTGCCCGAGCCGGTCGGCCCCACGATCGCGATCGTGCGCCCGGGCGGCACGTCGAGGTCCACGTCGCTCAGCACCGGCGGCCCGTCCGCGTAGGCGAACGACACCCCGCGCAGCTCCACCCGCCCGTCGCCGGCCGGCAGCGGCGCGGCGTCGGGCGGCGAGGTCATCTGCGCCTTGCGGTCGAGCAGCTCGAACACGCGCGCGCCCGACGCCACCGCGCGCTGGGCCATCCCGAGCGCGATGCCGAGCATGCGCACCGGCCCGATCAGCAGCAGGGTGTAGCCGTAGAACGCCACGAACTCGCCCACGCTGATCGTCCCGTTAATCGCCTGGCGGCCGCCCACGAGCAGCAGCGCCGCCAGCCCGAGTTGCGGGAGGAAGCCGATGAACGGGTTGTAGAACGCGCGCAGCCGCGTGGAGACCATCGACTGGTCGAACACCCGTGTGACCGCGCGCTGGAAGCGCGCCAGCTGGCGCTCCTCGCGCGCGAACGCCTTGACCAGCCGGATGCCCGAGATGCTCTCCTCGGCCTCGGCGGTCAGCTCGGCGATCCGCTGCTGCACCTCCTGGGAGGCCGGGCGGTTGCGCGCGCCGTAGCGGTACGCGGCCCAGAACACGAACGGCGCCGGCGCCAGCGCGATCGCGGCCAGCCCGGCGTTCGTGGCCAGCATGACCGCCGCCGCCACCACGAGCGTGACCATCGACTGGCCGATGAAGATGAGCCCGTAGCCGAGGAAGAAGCGGACCGCCTGGAGGTCGACGGTGGAGCGCGACATCAGCTGCCCGGTCTGCTGCTGGTCGAAGAACGCCACCTCGAGCGACTGGAGGTGCGAGTACACGCGGTTGCGCAGGTCGTACTCCACGCCGAGCGACACGCGCCCGGCGATCAGCCGGCGTGCGACGCTGAACGCGAGCCGCAGAAGACCGGCGCCGACGATCGCGATCGCGAGCGGCCACAGGTTGGTGTCGCCGTGGCGGATGTGGTCCACCGTGCGGCCCACGAGGAACGGGATCAGCACCCCGGCGACCATTGCCACGGCCGCCAGCACGAAGGACAGGATCACTCCGCGGCGGTAGGGGCGGAGGAAGCCGAGCAGGCGGACGAAGGTCTTCACTCGCCCCTACTTTACTTAGTGAAGTGCGAAGCCACGGCAAGTTCGCGCTCGAGCCGTCGCATCACCGGGTGATACGCGGCGCGGGGGTGTGCGGATGGCGTCAGTGCCGGTTGCGCAGCAGCCTGCCCACCGCTACGCCGAGGGCCAACTCGAACGCCGCAATCGACGCCACGAGGGCGCCAACCTGGACCACCATCGGCCGACCGTAACCGCCCCGGCGGACGCCCCCGCTAGTCGCGCGGCTCGGCTGAGGCCGGGTCGAGCCGGTCCTCGGGAACGTGCAGGACCATCTCCGCCAGGTCGTCGGCCGGCGACTCGATCCGGTCGGGTATCGGAGTGTCCTCCACGTCGCGCAGCACGGCCTCGGCCTCCTCGCAGAAGACCTCGACCACGCGCGGGTCGAACTGCGAGCCGGCGCAGCGGCGCAGCTCGCTGAGCGCTTCGTCGAGCGGCACGGCCGGCTGGTAGGGGCGGTCGGTGGTCATCGCGTCGAACGCGTCGCAGACCGCGATGATCCGGGCGCCCAGCGGGATCTCCTCACCGGCGAGTCGGTCGGGGTAGCCCGTGCCGTCCCAGCGCTCGTGGGAGAAGCGGACGAGCTTGCCGATCTTGCGCAGCGCCGGGGCCACGGCGAGGATGCGCTCGCCCACCACGGTGTGCTGCTTGATCATCGCCCGCTCGCGGTCGTCGAGCGACGCGGGCTTCTCGAGGATCGCGTCCGGCACCGCCATCTTGCCGATGTCGTGCAGCTCCGCGGCCTTGGTCACCTCGTCCACCTGCTCGGAGTTGAGCGAGAAGCGCTGCGCCACCGCGTGCGCCAGCGAGGCCACGCCGCCGATGTGCTCGTCGAGGTCGGGCCGGCGCTCGCGCAGGGCCTGCATGAGCACGTCACGCACCTGGGCGCCGTCGCGCGTGCGGCGGCGGTCGCCCTTCTGCTCGTAGAGCCGCTTGTCCGCGAGCTGGAGCGCGAGCGTCACGTCGCGCGCCTCGTCGGGGATCACGACCGAGCCGTACGACGGGGTGACGGCGAAGCCGCGGCCGCGCTCGGAGAGTGCGGCCACCGTGTCGGCGACCTTCTGGTCGAGCTCCACGTCCTCGGTGCGCAGCAGGGCGCAGAACTCGTCGCCGCCGGGACGGTAGGCGGTGCCCGCGTCCTCGACCGCGGCGGCGAGCGCGCGGCCGAGCCGGTTGAGCAGGGCGTCGCCGGCGGGGTGGCCGAAGGTGTCGTTGTAGCCCTTGAAGCCGTCGAGGTCGTAGAGCACGAGCACGGTCGGACCCGCCTCGCGCTCGAGGGCGGTCTCCACGTCGATCATCAGGCGGCGCCGGTTGCCGAGGCTGGTCAGCGCGTCCGTGAGCGCCTCGCGCTTGCTCGCGTCGGCGATCTGGAGGTTCTCGAGCACGGTCAGCGCCAGGCGGACCACGATCAGGAACAGCGACGAGGTGGCCAGCTCGTAGCCCGCCATGTGCAGCTCGTGCACGAGGCCGGACAGCAGGAGCCCGAGTGCGCTGAGCGAGACGACCACGGGGAACATGAGCAGCCGCAGGCTCGTGCCGCTGATCCGCGCGGAGATCGGTGTCGTGCGCCAGCCCACCTCGGCGACCGCGAGCGCCGCGGCGGGCCAGAGCCAGTCGAGCTCGTTGTGCGTGGTGTTGCTGGTGGCGGCCGACCAGAGCGAGAAGGCGTCGGTGACCGCGATCAGCACGAACGCGATCGCCACGCCGCCGAGCGCCGCGCTCGGGCGCCAGCCGACCATCGCCAGAGCGAAGACCACGAACGCCACCACCAGGAGGTCCGCCAGCGGATAGCTGATCGAGCCGAGGATCTCGAGGGTGCTGCCGCGGGTGTTGGAGAGCACGGGCGGGAAGACGAAGGACGCCACGATCGCCGAGGCCGACAGCGCGCCGGCCAGCCCGTCGAGCCACAGTGTCGTGAAGAACGAGCGCAGCTGCGCGCGCAGGAGCAGCGCCATCGAGAGGCACGCGAGCGGGTAGAAGCCCAGCGAGAGCAGGTTGGCGGTCGACCAGGTCGCTCCAGACTGGCCCAGGGCGAAGAGGGTCTCGCCGGCCGCCCAGCTCGCCAGCGACATGCCCGCCACGAACCACGCCGAGCGCTGCGCGCCCACGAGGACCGACCGCGCGAGGCAGAGGAACGCGCACGTAACGAGGAGGCCGGCGGTGATCCAGTGACCGATGGAGCTCTCGGACCACTTGCTGCCGATGCCCGACAGCAGGCAGACGGCGTAGATCAGGGTCACCGCGGCGGCGAGCCCGCGGAGCAGGGCGATGAACAGGCCTATGCCGCGTGGGACCGAGCGGGGGTGGGGCTGCGGCCTCTCGGTCAGCGCAGGGCCGGTCGTCTCTGAGGCGATCGTGATCATTCGATCAGCAGAAGACGGCGATGTGGAAGGGGAGGTTGACCGGGCCGATGTTTCCGCCGCCCTGGTCCCCGGCGGTCGTGACCATCACGTCCTTCACGTCGTCGCTCGCGCGCCGCGGCCGCGCCACGCCGAACGCGCCGAAGTTGTCGTCGGGGTCGGCCACCGTCGCCATGTAGGAGCAATTCGACACGTCGGTCCCGAAGTCAACGCGGTAGGTGAAGCCGCTCGGGCCGCTGGCGGTCACGCCGCCGCTCGAGCGGGCGACGCTCCCGTCCACCGCGATCACGGCCCAGTGCTTGGCGGCGGCCGGGCCCGTTGCGCCGGTCGCGCCGGGGGTGCCCTGCGGGCCGGTTGAGCCGGGGGTGCCCTGCGGGCCCGTGGGCCCCTGGGAACCGGTCGGGCCCTGGGTGCCCGTCGGGCCCACGAGTCCGGTGGAGCCCGCGGCGCCGGTGTTGCCCTGCGGCCCGGCGGCCCCGGTCGCGCCGGTCACCCCGGCGGCGCCCTGCACCCCGGTGGCCCCGGTCGCTCCCACGGCGCCCTGGGCGCCGGTGGCCCCGGTGTCGCCCTTGTCGCCCTGCGGGCCCTGTGAGCCGGTCGCTCCGGTGTCGCCCTGCGGGCCCTGCGAGCCGGTCGCTCCGGTGTCGCCCTTGTCGCCCTGCGGGCCCTGCGCGCCGGTAACGCCCTGCGCGCCGGTGGCCCCGGTGTCGCCCTGGATGCCCTGGTCGCCCTGCGGACCCTGCGCGCCGGTCACCCCCTGAAGTCCCTGGATGCCCTGGTCGCCCTGCGGTCCTTGCGCCCCTGTGTCGCCCTGAAGCCCCTGGATGCCCTGGATGCCCTGGATGCCCTGGTCGCCCTGAATCCCCTGGATGCCCTGGATGCCCTGGTCGCCCTGGGGACCCTGCGCGCCGGTGACGCCCTGAGCCCCGGTGGCGCCCTGCGGCCCCTGGTCGCCCTTCTCACCCTGCAGGCCCTGAATGCCCTGCAGGCCCTGAATGCCTTCGATACCGGGGTCGCCCTTGGCGCCGGTCTCGCCGCGGGCGCCGGTCTGTCCCCGCGCGCCGTCCTTGCCGTTGCTGCCCGCGGCGCCCTGCTTGCCATCGGCACCCTGGCGCCCGCCGGCGCCATCCTGGCCGTTCTGCCCGTTCTGACCATCCTTGCCCTTGGCGCCGGCCGTGCCCTGCTTGCCGGGGCGCCCGATGCCGGCGGGACCGCGGCTGCCGGCCGGACCGCGCTTGCCGTCGGAGCCGCGGGCTCCGCGCAGCCCGGGGACGCCGCGCGCACCCTGCAGCCGCGGCATCTCGTTCAGCGCGCGCTCGAGATCCTGCTTGGAGATCGTGGCGCCGTCCTTGATCGGGATCACGACGCGCTTCTTCCGCTTGCAGCCCTTGGCCGGCCGCGCCCTGCCCTTCGAGTCCTTGCTCTTCTTGCAGTCGACTCCCGTGTACTGGACCTCGGCGCGCTTGAGCGCGCTGCCCTCGGCCATGAGCGAGGTCGCGAGGACGACCCCAACAAAAATGGTGGAGAAACCGGTGACTCCGAAGCGGAACCACCTGGACCGTGTCCAGGGAAGCATCCAGGGTGTATCGGAGGCTCACGCCCCGTCCTTGACGCCATAAACGGCGTCAACCGTTTCAGCAGTGGACCGCGACGTGAAAACCGCGGTCCTTTAGGGTTCCGCCGTCGTTCTTCCTGTCGTCGGCGTCCCAGGTGTTCACCTCGATCTGGTTGGCGAACCCAGCGTGCTGCTTGACGCTGACGATGCCCACCGGGAACGTGCCGGAGCCCGGGTCGCCGAGGGTGGCCACGTAGGCGCAGTTCGTTACGTCGGCATTCGCGTCGACGTAGTAGACGCCGACCGACGGGTGGTCCACGGTGATTCCGTTGCTGGCGCGGGCGAGCGTCCCGTCCGAGGCGACGACCGCCCAGCCCTCGGTGCCGGTGGGACCCTGCGACCCCTGCGGGCCGGTTGATCCCTGGGGGCCCGTGGAGCCGGTCGCGCCCTTCGCGCCCGTGGGCCCCGAAATGCCCTGCGCACCCGTGCTGCCCGTGGGGCCGGCTGGGCCGGCGGCGCCGGCGGGCCCTGCGGCCCCCGCGGGGCCCGTGTTGCCCTGCGGCCCGGCTGGGCCGGTGGCGCCCGTGACGCCCGTCGCGCCCTGCGGCCCGGCTGGACCTGTGGCCCCGGTTGCGCCCGTGGCGCCCGTCGATCCCTGTGCGCCCGTGGCTCCCGGCTGCCCCTGAGCGCCGGTGACGCCCTGAGCGCCGGTCACGCCCTGAGCGCCGGTGGCGCCGCGGGGCCCAGCGGGCCCC
>JAXDJC010000120.1:0-2900 GCA_034663685.1 Thermoleophilaceae bacterium | reverse complement strand
GGATGTAGTGGAGGCCAGCCGAACGCAGCCGGCTGTTGATCTGCTCCTCGTCGAAGCGGCTCCGGATCAGGGGCTGGAACTCGGGGAGCAGCGCCGGCGGGATCCAGACCCCGCGCAGGGGGCCATGCCGCGCGGCGGTTGCGTTGTAGGTGCCGGCGAGGTTGCTCCCGTCCTGGGTCGAGATGAGCACGAAGGCGTCGAACTCGCGCGCGTTGCGGACGAGCCAGGGCGACAGGACCACCACCGTGGTCGCCACGACCACCAGGCCGAGAAGCAGGCGGCGGCGCCGGGGCAGGCCGGTCTGCCAGACCCACACGGATGCGGGCAGCAGGAGGGCCAGTCCGTTCGATCGCGTCAGGGCGGCGAGCCCGACGAGCGCGCCGACGCCGGCCGCCGTCCCGACCGCCGCGCGGCCCGACGGTTGCGGCCGCGAGACCATCAGCAGCACGAGCGCCAGCACCATGGGCACGAACAGCGCCTCGGACACCGGCGCATCGGCGAGCACGAACGGCGGGTAGAGGGCCGCGAGCAGGCCCGCGGCGAGCGCCGGCCGTCGACCCCACAGCCGGAGGGCGATCAGGACGATCAGGCCGACGGTCGCGGTTCCGAGAAGCGCGCCGAGGACGCGGGCGCTGGTGAAGGAGTCGCCCGCCACCGCGTACGTCGCCCCAAGCAGGTACGGGTACGCCGGCGGCCGCGTGGCCGAGGCGGTCCCCACCTTCGCGAAGAACGACGGCGGGTAGCCGCCGTCGTGGGCGATCGAGCGGGCGAGGCCGTGGTACTCGGCGGCGTCGTAGATCGGCGTGAAGTGCGGCGTGGCGGCGAGGAGCGCCACCCGCATTACGAGCGCGAGGGCGACGACTCCGATGAGCGCCCAACGCATCACCGCTCCTGGGCCGGCCGAGCGTCCCGGCGCCACGCGTCGAGGAACGAGGGCCCGAGCTGGCGGGTGAACCAGCGGTCGGCGCTCGCCCACACGCGCTCACCGATGACGGGCAGGCGCCTGGGCACCAATCCGATCGCCCGCGCCGCGAGCCGCGAGCCGGGTGGGCCGTCGAGCGCGGCCTCGAAGCGATCGTGGAAGTAGGCGGGATGCTCCGGGAACAGCTCGACCCAGGTGCGCTCGGCGCGGGCTGTGGCGGCCATGCGGCGGCGCCAGTCGTCGAGCCCGGACTCGTGGAGGTGCTCGCCCACGGCGTTGCGGTCGTACACCAGCCGGAAGCCGTGGTCGAGCATCCGGTAGGCGATGTCCAGGTCCTCGTAGAGGAACGGGAAGCGCTCCTCGTCGAAGCCGCCCACGCGCTCGAGCAGCGACCGCTTGACGGAGGCGTGAGATGCGTAGAAGTGGGCCCAGCTCGCCTCCTCCCCGGGCAGCGAGTCGTAGTCGAACTGGATCCCGTGCTCGAGCCAGCGCATGAACGGCGAGACGCGGATCTCGCTCGACCAGACGATCGCGCCGAGCACACCCACCCGCTCGTCCGGCTCACGACGATGCCAGTCGAGGTGCTCCGCAAGTGCGTCCGGCTTCAACACGATGTCGTCGTTGATGAACAGGATGAGCTCGGCCCGCGCGGCGCGCCAGCCGGCGTTCCGGGCGGCAGACACCACCCAGCGCTCCCGACTCAGCTGGCGGACGTCGAACGCCCGTGCGCCGGCCTGAACGCACTCGGCCACCACCGCCGGGTCGTCGTCCTCAGGGTCGTCCACCACGATGACCTCGAAGCGGTCCGCCGGGATGGTCTGGGCCGCGAGCGCCTCGAGCGTGCGCGGGAGCGCGTCGCGCCGGCGATAGGTGGGGATGACGATGCTGAGCTCGGTCACTGCAGCGCGCGGAGCTTAGACTCGCCGGGCCTGCGCCAGGGAACCCGGCGGTCCAGGAAGGGACGCTCGAAGAGCCTGTAGCTGACGGCGGCGGCCACGATCGTCAGCGGAACTCCGGCCAGGAACACGAGTGCCAGCCCCTGGCGCGGCCCACCCGACCGGGCCAGGTTGCCGAGCTCGATCAGGATCGCGAGATGGACGAGGTAGATGCTGTACGAGCGCTGGCCCAGCCACTGCAACACCCGGTTGTCGAGCAGCCGCACGCTGCGGCCCGTGGTCCACTGGAACACGAGCGGCGCGGCCACCAGGGTCCCGGATATCGCGGCCGCCAGGATCGCGTAGCGCCGGAAGCTGCCGTGATCGACGGAGTGGAAGACGAGCACCAGCAGCGCGCTCGCCGCGAGTAGTGCGACGGCCAGCAGCCGCCCGGCGCGCCGCCCCCTGAGCCGCGGAGCGGCCTCGATCTCGATCGCGGCGAGCCAGATCCCCGGCACGAACGCGAACAGGGCGGCCGGCACCGACCGCTGGAGGACCGTATCGCCCGGCTCGGTTCCCCCGAAGACCACGCTGGCGAGGCCCACGGCGGCGCCCACGCCGATCACCGCGAGGAGCCGCGCCCGGGGACCGGCCCGGGCTCCGATGGCCGCCACGGCGAGGGTGGCCACGAGCGGCACGAGCGCGTAGAAGACCATCTCCACGCTGAGCGTCCACGCCTGCCCGATCGCGAAGGCCGCGGTGCTGTCGTTGTAGTTCTGGGCGAACAGGTAGACCGACGCGATCTGGCCGGTCGTGCTGTCCAGCGATCCGTGACGGATGAGCACGACCGTGAAGACGAGCCAGAACGCCGGGACGATCCTGAGTATCCGGTTGCGGAAGAAGCGGGGCAGGTCGGGCAGCGGCTCGCCGGCCACGAACGCGCGGATGAACGGGCGCGCGATCAGGTACCCCGAGAGCACGAAGAAGATGAAGAGGCCGAGGTTGCCGGTGGCGAGCGCCGACCCGAGCCGCGTGCCGAACTGGTCCTCGAAGGCGGCCTCGGGGACCGTCACGGCGACATGGCGGCCGCCGAGCGTGAGCAG